>JAJZIG010000205.1 GCA_021851265.1 archaeon
CCGTGATAGCCTAGGGGTGGCTACAAAACTATTCAGAGACTACAGAAATCACGGCGGTGGCCGGTTTCCCACGTCGAAGTACGGCGAAGGGAGTCAAGACATCTACTCGACGGTCAGTAGCTATACACTATAGGCCCTCACGCCGTGGGCCGGGCCGACTTGTCAGACTCCGGACCGGGCGAACAGGTGCCTTCAAATCATGCAGAATTTTCGAGGATGATCCTTATCCTCTTCACAAACGAATCCCACGAGTAACTCTTTGAAAATTCTACCTGCCTTCTCACTAACTCCTCCCAGTGAACCCGGTTCGATAACAGGTCGTCAATTGCGTCAGAAATTGATTCTGGGTTGGGCTCAGAGAGGACCACCCCTGCTCCCAACTTCGAGAGGTAGCGAAACTCGGGCAAATCTGTTGTTACCACCGGGACCCCTCGCTCCGCCAGCAGAGAGAAGCTAGCACTTGTACCGCTTGCCGATGTGTATGGAAGTAGACCGATTGAGTGTTCACTTAGAATTCTGGAAATATGGTCTTTGGGAAGATACCCTGGCATCTCAATTCCCAATTCCTTGCCCCTAGCTTTCAGACGGGAAACCTCCTCCTTGAACTCAGAGTCTTCAGCAAGGATCCGATGAGGCTTTCCGGCCATTATGAATCGCGCCTTGTTTCGCAACTTCGCAGCCACATCAATGAAGAGATTCATTCCCTTGTACGGCGCCCAGTACCCTACAGTGATTACTACCGGCAAACTGCTGTTCCAAACAGGGGGGCGTTCGCAAACATTGCAAGGTATGGCGGTTACAAGTGACGGAACGATTCCATACTGCTCCCTCAATATTGTTTCGAGTCGCCTATCAAAAACTACGACATTGCAATTTCGAAGAAAGCGCAGTGCATGATGAGCACCCTTGCGAGTGAGGAGCCCGACATGATATCCAGTTTCACCTTCGGAGAATGTCTCGATAGAATGATGTACTATGGCCACTGTCTTCCTGCCCAATCCTTGATGAATGCCAATGGCGAGGTAGCCAATCCCATTACGAATGCCAGAATTCCCCCACCCAGTCAATCCGATGTTGGTGATCATTGGGGAGGAAGACATTGCTATCATGACTACCTGCTTCAGGAACGTTTTGTAATCGAGGGTTGTTTCGCAGAGCGAAAACTTACAGTTCTCTTTCCGCCATTTCATGGCAAGACCAAGTCCAAAATCGCCGATGCCTGTTGACGGGTAGTTGTTGAGAAGCAACACCGACGGACCCCCGGGACCTAGTTCTGAGGTTTCCTGAGGATAAGGGTGAATCTCAGCTAAGTGGGTCATCAGTGAATGGTAGAGTCCAAGGTCTGATACAGAAGCTTAGCGAATGTCAGGAAACAAAACTGTAGAGTTTCCATGGCAGTCTAACGCCGTGTCCTCGAGGCGAGCGGGGCTCCCCTCTTCTTAGGCACGAAGTTACTTGCCGACAATTCCCCAGTAATTGATTCCACGTCCTCAGAGGGAGGAGTCATCCTCGGGCGTGATAGGTCCTGCACACTTGACTTGAGGCGGATCAGGGCAGTGCCGTGCAGTTGGACATCTGAGAGCAAACGTTTCCAGGGTGTCTTAGAGTTTCGAAACTCCGTCCAAGACACAGGAACCTCCCTTACCTGTAATCCCAAATATGCAGCCACAACCAGTACCTCTGTATCCCAGACCCACGAGTCCTCGCGACACAAAGGCATGATTCTCTGGACCGCTTCAGAAGTGAATGCCTTGAGCCCGCACTGATGGTCCCTCGTCTGAACCTGAAAGAGCATGCGCACCAAGGCATTGTACCCCTTCGATACAGCTAGACGTGCAGGGGGCCTGCGGACCACTGCGCCTGGAACGTACCGAGACCCTGACACAACGTCAATCCCACTTTGACAGGTATGTATCACTTCAATAAGCGATGTAGGACTGGTCGCGAGATCTGCATCCATGAAGGCAAAAATCCTAGCGCTGTGCTTAGACCAGAGTTTTCTCAGGGCTAAACCGCGGCCCACCTTGCGAGGTAAACTCTGAACAATGAGGGTTGGAATCTCAGCTTCAAGCTTACGAACCACACTTTGAGTCCCATCTGTCGATCCATCTTCAGCAATCGAAAGAGCGTAGTTCAGGCCAGAATCATCAAGTGCGTCGGCTAGTAAATGGGTAGTGAGGTAAATGCGGTCAACCTCGTTATGGACCGGAAGCGTAACTAAGACATCAGGCAGTATATTCACCATCACTAATCCTCTCCGATACCACTTAGGCTGACTATAAATGTTCTTCGGTAACCTTTCACGGTAGAGCCCGGCGATAGCTCACGCGGACTGAACTCTTCTTCCGACAAATTCCGGGCTCAGTGGGGGGCGGGAGGTCCTGCCCCAAACTGGAAGGGGGAAACCTCCCGCAGCACTCGGGCCCCCAGTTCCCGGTAGTGGATCCCTTGTAACAGTCCGGTCTGGATCACACTGGCCAGCAAGGCCGTACGATCCGCGCCCCTCGGGGTCCTCGATTCCCACGAAAGCTTCCGTTTCACCGCAATGTGAGGTCGCAGCCCTTGCTCCGCCCGGTTGTTGTG
>JAJZIG010000206.1 GCA_021851265.1 archaeon
CTCACCGAGTTTGTCAAGTTCGCCGGAGCCAGGATTGGGAAGGATGCGGCCAGGGCTCGGCTGTCCCTGCTGAAGGACCGAGGGGTGAGGCCGGCGCCCATAGGGGAGCGGGAGGCGCTCGCCGCCGGAGACCTTCTGCTCGCGCACAGGGACGCGCCTACGGCCGACGCCCTGATAGCTTCGTTCGTAGTCAGCAGAGAAGGAGATTATGTGCTTAGCGACGATCCCCACTACCGAGAGCTCGGCGTGAAGACAAAATGGATTACAGCCCCGCCTCGGCAGTCAAGTGAGGTGGAACCATCAAAGCGCTCGTGACGGGCGGGGCGGGGTCGGTCGGGAGCCGCGTCGCTCATGCTTGCCGAAGGCGGGTCCGGCCGACAAGTGCACAAGTACTTATATCATAATTGATGCATGATGCATAATATGCCTACGACGAAGGTGACGAGCAACTACCAGGTCACGATCCCTGCGGACGTCCGCAACAAGGCCGCCGTCGAAAGGGGGGACGTCCTGCAAATCGAATACGACGACAGCTCCGGGACCATCCGCCTGCTCCCGTCCAGGAAGGGAGGGAGGAAGGCTGTCCGCCTGGGAAGAAGGATCGGCGTGAAGGACATCGAAGAGGCCATAGCCCTGGGGATGAGAGAATCTCTGCGGTAGTGGACACCAACGTCCTCGTCTTCGACACCTACGAAGACAGCGAGCTCCACAGCCAGGCGAGGGAGAAACTGGAAGAGGCCGAAAGGTGGGTCCTCACTGGGATAGTGGTCCACGAGTACGTGTGGGCCCTCCGCGGGCTCAAGGCCAGGCTGTCGTTCGCCCGGGAAAAGGTCGAAGAGTACCTGCTTTCGGACAGGGCTACCTTCAGCTCCGACTCGCAGGACGACATCCTCTACGCGACCAGGGGTGCGTCGTCTTATTCCAGATATAACGACTGCCTGATACTGTCGCACGCGAAGAGGCTGGGGGTGCACCTTCTGACCTTCGATGCAGACCTCAAGCGGGACGCGCAGAAGCTGGGGGTCCCCCCACTTTGAGGGCGTTAGTCACGGGCGGGGCGGGGTCGGTCGGGAGCCACGTGGTCGACAGGCTGCTGGAGGAGGGGTGCGAGGTCACGGCGGAGCTTCCGGTCCTCCGTCCTTTCCTCCGCGTCGAAGCTAAATAGCGTGGGTTCAACGGGAGAGACACTTGGACAGGCGTCGTTTCATCGGCCGGGCTCGCGCGCCCTCGCCACACCTCCACACCCACCAAGGCATAGTGAGCCATTCAGACCTCAGAGAGTTCTTCAGGCGCGAGATGTCCGCGGCCAAGAGGGACGGCTCCTGGTTCAGGCTGGGGAGCGTCGAGCGGGGGGTCTACTCCCTCGCCATGAGGCTCGACGTGAAGCTCGAGAGCGCGGTCCTCCTCAGGGCCCTCGTCGGTGCCCTGAAGAAGCTCAAGGAGATGGGGGACGGGGCCTACGCCTCCCTGATGGACGGGATGCGGCTCGCCTGGGCGTTCTCGGACGCGGCCGTGTCCTGGGGGAACGAGGCGGCGAAGGGGTGGAGGAGCGACGCGAGCTATGCGTCTTTCCTCGGCAGGTTCCTGGTAGGGAGGAAGTGGCCTTGAGTGCTCTTCTCGCGCACCCAAGTCTGGCTGATGCAGGTTCATTCCCGGGTAGATGGCACCGGCACCACAGTTAGGGGTTAGGAAATCAAGACGCTAGTCACCGAGGCAGGGTTCATCGGGAGCCACGTCGTCGACAACCTCAGCGAGGGGCACCTGGAGAACCTCGCCCACCTGAAGAACGACAGGCGGTTCAGGTTCGCGAAACCTGCCGGAAGAACCTCTATAGATATCTGTATACAGATACGCATATGACTTCGAAAAATCTGGCGATCAAGGAGGACGTCTATGACAAGCTCTTGGAGGCGAAGAAGGGGACCGAGAGCTTCAGCGACGTCATACAGAGGCTCTTGGAGGGGAAGAGCGAGCTCATGTCTTACGCGGGCATCTTCTCCCAGGACAAGGAGTTCGACCAGGTCGCGCGGGACATCGAAGAGGCAAGGAAGAAGGCTGTCCTGAGAACGTGATAGCGATAGACACGTCGGTCGCCGTCGACTTCCTGCGGGGGGACCAGAGGGCTGTGTCGGCTGTCGAGTCGGCCCTGAAGGGCTCTGGCTCCGTCGGGATCTCCACGGTGTCGATGTTCGAGATCCTGCATCCCATCCATCACCGCAAGCTGACGAGGCACGAGAAGGAGGTCCGGGGCTTCTTCCGCCAGCTGCGGGTCCTCCCCCTCGACGCCGAAGGGGCGGAGGAGGCGGCAAGGGTGATGGGCGGGCTCCTGAGGGTGGGGAGGCAGGTCAACGCCTTGGACGTGCTGATAGCCGGGGCGGCCGTGGCCAGCGCGGCCGACAAGATCATCTCGTCTGACAGTGACTACGAAGAGATAGCGAAGGTGTCAGGCCTGAAGGTGGAGATTCTGAAGTGAAATCTTCGAAACTGAAGCCGAAGGTGGTCGCCATGTCATGCCTGGGGAAGCCCGAGTGACAAAGCGCGCACTGGTGACCGGCGGCGCGGGGTTCATAGGGAGCCACG
>JAJZIG010000207.1 GCA_021851265.1 archaeon
CTGAATTCCCGAGCCACGTCCGACGACGAGAAGTCGCCAGCTGCGAACGTCGTTTCCAGTAGCGTCTGTACCTTGCCGAAGAAGGTCCCCTCGTCCGGCGCCCGGTGGGCGGGCTCCATGGGGACGTCCATGACCTCGAGCATTTCCATGGCCTTCATCAGCTTGTCCCTGGAGACCGAACCCTCCAGCGCGAGTGTGTACTTCGTCCCTTCGTCGTCCTCCAGCTCAATCTTGATCCGTTTCCGCAATGCTTTGCCCTGCCGGTGCCCCAGGCCCCAATTTAGCGGTGGCAGGTGTGAACTTGTGAACCTGCCTGTCAGTTAGTTGGACGGCGTATTGATAGCAGGAAGAAGGTTCACTATGGTTCACTGGGGCCTCAGCCAGGATGGGTCTGGAACGGCTCCAATGGAAACAAAGGGGTCAGGTTCTGGCTATTCACTGGTTCTGAGGCTGGACAGGCTCCAGTGGAAATAGTGGGGTCCCCTGCAGGGCCTTCCCAAGACAGCGTTCACTTGTGTTCACTATCGATCCCCCACCCCACCGTTTCCACTGGAACCTATCTCCCGAACAAACAAGCACGCCGCGGTGTCGTCTACACACCAGTAGCTGTCATGTCTAGACCCCAAGGCATATCCAGTCAAGACCGCTAACCGAGTACGGGCCCCTTTACTTACGTAAGATTGACTTCTTCTGTTGGGCTCCTTAAGTGGAAACAAGCGAAGGGCTGGGGAGGGGGTGCGCAGGCCTGCCTACCAGACTAGGGTGGAGGGGGTGGGGGGTTGTCTGCAAGCCGGCGACGGCCTTCATCGGTCAGCTGGTAGACGAAGGGCTTGGACGAGTCGTCCCTCTTTACAAGGCCCAGCTCGAACAGCTGCTTCATCAGACGGGCCGTGTGCTCCCTGGACTTCTGGAGGACATCGGTGAGCTGGCGGGTGTCCTTGGGGCTGCCGCCAAGGATCCTCAAGGCGGCAAGCTGGGTCTCGTCTAAAGCGAGCTCCACCCCGGGAGGGCCGACCGTCGGTTCAGGCTCCCCCAATGCCTGCGTTGTCTGTGACGCCTGTGACTCTGAGCGTGACTTTGGTTGCTCCTGCTGTTGCGTGGTGGGTGCGGGCTCGGTCACAACCGTGGAATTCACCTGCGCAGAGGATTGATGAGGGACCTTCGGCGGAGGCGAGGCGGCGCGGGGGGTGGGCGGAACCAAAGCCGACGACGTCACCCTGGCCTGAATGACCTCCACCCTGCCCATGACGTCCAGAATGCGCTCGTCCTGCTTCTTGAGACGCTGTTCCAACGAGGACCAAAGATCATGGCCTAGGTCGTTCGACGCATTGATTCTTTGGGAAATCTGCCTGTACCTCAGAAGCAACGCGAAGGAAAGGGCGACAAAGAAGAAGGACGCAGTCAGAAGAGCGTAGGTAGAAAGCGTGTCCATCTGTGACTTCGTGATGTTTGGTTGTGATATAAGCGTGATGTTTCCAGCGTAGAAGCAGTTCTTTGTGACCTCACCAAGCCGTCCCCACACATCTGGCCCAGGCATTCCCACACCAAAGCCCAAGGCGGCGTTCAGGGGGTCTAGATTCCAACATCGGCGTTGCCGGCAGCTGGATCTACTCTCTCATACCACCCTCGAGACGGGAAGAGGACCTGCTTACGAGAGCTCATACGAGCAGGAGGCGCGCTTCAAGGAGAGACGAAGGCCCCAACGCACTCCTGATTGAACAAATCCACACACGACACAAGGATAGGGATAGGCGAGTCGTGATTTATCACACCATTCACATCACAATTCTTTTGACTAATTCATGCAACACCCTCGCAAGTCTGGCTGTTTCTTCTTCTGACAGCGTTCTCACCCCACTGCCAGCCACGTCGAGCAGTCGCCGTACATCGTCGGGCTTGACAATTCCAAGCCAGACTCCGATTAGAAGGGTAACAACCGAACTCTTAACGTTCTCCCTGGCCTGCTGGACCGTTCGAAAGTAGGAGCCAACGGTAAGCGGCCCGCTCGCCCCCTTTGTGCGACCCTGGGAAGCCACCGAGGCAGCCTCCCTATACTTCATTTCACCAAGGGCCACCCGCACATACAACTGCAGGGCCTCAAGTTGCCTGGGCGTTAACGTGGACTGTTCGACCAACGACTCTGGTAGGCTCAAGTCCCATCCACGTTTTACAGGTTTGTATTAAACCAACACAACGCTGTTTCTCCGAAATTTCCAATAAACTACTGGAATTAACTGACGACTCGCATCTGAACCATGGCCAAATTGAAATAAACACCAATCAGCCCCAAACACCACGACATGCTACCTTATCTACTCGAAATAACAGACAGACGGGTGAGCAAGGTTGGGTAGAAGACGCAAGAAGACCCTACGAATGGTCCATAAAACCCTCCCGAAAGTATTCGCCTGCCCCAAATGCGGTCTGATCTCCATCCGCATCACATCTGAGCAGGACGAGCCATCACAGGATTTCGTGTTCCGCGTCACATGCGGCAACCCCAACTGTCCTCTCCACGCAGGCCGGGAACTGAGATACTCAACAAAGAGGGCCGACATAGACGTCTACAACACATTCG
>JAJZIG010000208.1 GCA_021851265.1 archaeon
AGCTGGTGGAAACCCTCGAGGGGATCCGATTCGGGGTGGTGAGCCGGGGCGGGAAACCCGGGAAGGGGGGCAAGCCTGAGGTAGTGCTGGAGTCGATGACAAAGCGACAAGCAGAGTTGGCGGCAAAACTCAGGACGGTGAACATCCGGGGGGAGAGCTACCGGCTGAGGGTGAGGAGAAAAGCAGGGGTCCCGCTGACCGCCTTGCCAATCGAGTCGACGGAGAACCGGACTTCGACAAGGGCAGCATGAACGTACCCGCCGATAACTCGGCGTAAGTTCACCCCCCCTTTCCTATGCTACGCTTCTAACCCTGTCCAGCCCTTCCGAAACCCTTCTTCCTCTAGTCCCAAAGCGTGGATGATCGCCTCTTGCTCCACCGTGGGTTCTGTCACCCTGTGGAACCGCGCCCCCGTCTTTCCCACCTCCAGTTGGCTCACCACCATCGTCCGGAACTTTCTCACGGCACCCCAGCCAGTCATGGGACGCTCGTCGTCCACCAGCCCAGCATCTCGCACTCTCTTCTCGATGATCCGCTCCATGAGATAGGCCAGCTGGCACAGGACCAGGTGCGCCACGATCCGGCGCTCTAATCGGTGGTGCAGGGGCCTGACCTCGAGGACGCTCTTGATCTCCCGCCACCCCCGCTCGATCACCGTCAGTCCTTGGTAGAGCTCGACCACCCTCTCGATCGGAAGTTCGGTGTCGGTGGAGAGCACCCACCACCCGGCCCATTGCCGGGTCCGTTCCACTCTCTCCTTCCACTCGCTGGTCAGTCCTTGGAAGGAGTCCTCGTCGAATCCCAGATCGAAGAGATCCTGGAGCCCCGCCTTCCTCAGCTCCGACTGTGCTCCTTTCAGGATCTCGTGGTGGTGCATCTTCCCCGCGTGCTTGCGCCACCGGGCGATGATCTGCCTCCCCTCCTCCTGGCGGCGCTGGAGGATCGCCAGCTCCTCCGCGCGACGTTTCTCGTTCAAGAGCACCACATGGCGGCCTCCGTCCGATGTGACCACCTCTCGCGCGACGTTGGAGTCGCTGACCTTCACCGCCTTGACCTTCTGTGCGAGTTTGAGCGCCTCCTGCGCCAGCTTCGTGCTGTTCCTCTCCGCCAGCACGTAGTGGAACCCGTGCCCTACCAGGTCCTTCACGATGTCCTTCGTGCGCATCCCCCGGTCCCCTACGTAGACCCCTCCCTCCAGACCGAACACCTTCTGGAGGCGCTCCCGCATGCTCTGGACCGTGGTCTCGTCCTTGGTGTTCCCGGGATAGACCTGCGAGGTGACGGGGAAGCCCTCGGGGGTCACCACCATTCCCCAATTCACCTGAGGCCGTCCCTCCACCCCGTCCCGGGAATACCCGAACTGGACCAGTCCCTCCGGGTCCCGCTCGCAGTAGGTGGAGGTGAGATCGTGGTAGAGCACCTCAGGAGAGGTGGAAAGGGACTTCACAATCCCTTGGTAGATGCGTTGTTCCAACGCATCCTGACGGAGGTAAAGCCGGTCCATCGCCCGGTAGAAGGTGTTGTCGTATCTCGGGGTGTCCCCATAGCCAAGAAGGAAAGGCGTGACGGATTCGTTCAACCATGCGACAAGGCCGTACTTGGAGGTGGGATCAGCAAGCCGGTTGAGGACCATGGTCTCGATGGCCCGCTCCACACGGGCCTTGCCAGGGATCCCGTTGAGCGCTTCCAGGGTGAGGCGATGGAGACCCGACTTCCACCACAAAAAATGCCCCAGGGCCTCCCGACCATACGTCCAGCTCTGGACGATGCGGATCTGGCGGATATCCGTGAGGAGTGACTCGGAGTTCGAAGGCAGGAGCGGGTTCACTGCAATCCACTTCTGCAGTGAGGTGACCTGCTCTTCGGTCACCCGACCGAAGTTGATTAGGACGCGAGTCTTGACGTGCCCACTCTCTCGGTAGCTCTGGGCCAGGCGGGCGTAGGTACCACCCGAACTCGGGCGGAGAAGATTGAGATAGAATCCCCGCCTCTTCCGCATAGGGAGGGGAGAACCACGGGCAGATATAATCCTATGCTATTCTCCCGTTATAACCCTATGCTACACCAACGATGCTTACGGCGTGAGGACCCCTCTCCAAAACGCATTTTGTCGGGCCCCGGGTCGGACCGGGTGAACAGATACGATACTATAGGACTTCCTCCGAAGAGTTTCATTTGGGTCCACTTGGAAGGGGCAAATAAACTGTATAAAGTGCCAAATTCTCGGCTAGTAGAATCGCGAATAGACGCGTGCGGAAGTTTTCGGTAGAGACACAAGAATCATGGCAATCACTATCGGGAATGCCATTCCCCATAGCCAACTACTGTCTCCGGTCGACGCGAAGCCTTTCAAAGCCACTGCAGGGGCTCTCGCGAGTTCCTTAAGAGACCTTAGGAACTCGGGCTTCTCCTTCCGCTGACTTGCGGGTGGATCCACAAAATAGAGTTCGAGCTCCTCGCTGGACATCTTGCCAAACCGTTGGAGCCGTCGCCTTGTCTTTCTTGCAAAGTCCAGCACACCTGAAGTCTGTTTGTGTACGAACTGGGAACTCGGGACGATGGCACAACTCGAAAG
>JAJZIG010000209.1 GCA_021851265.1 archaeon
GACCTCGTGGCCGGGCGGGTTCTGCGACCTCGCCGCCCGCATCGCCCTCGACCATGTCGTCCGGGGTTGGCGGGCGGCGCTCACACGCGCCCCGACACAGCCGAGCGAGATCGGCGTCGAGGGAGAGAAGGAATGGTTCGAGGTAGCGGCCCCGTTTCTTTCCTTCACGCCGTAGGGGTCAGCCGGCCTTCAGCGCCGTGAAGGCGCGGGAGAAGTCCCGGAGGAGGTCTTCTGGGTTCTCGATCCCGGGGCTGACCCGGACGAGGCCGTCTCCGATCCCCGACGCGCGGCGCTGCTCGGGGGGGACCTGGCGGTGCGTCGTCGAGGCCGGGTGGCAGACGAGCGAGTGCGTCCCGCCGAGCGAGGCGCCGATCCAGGCGATCTCGAGCGCCTCGCAGTAGCGCGCCGCCGGTTCCTCGCCGCCCTCGAGCACGAAGGACAACATGGTCCAGGCACTCCGCAGCTACGAGAGTGATCACGACGACGAGTGCGAGCTGATTCCAAGCGCGGACGAGTTCTATGGCTTCTCAAGAGGTGCTAACCGACTAGCCAAGTACATTCAGTGGGTCTTCGTCCCTGCGCTCAAGGATGCTGCCACGGAGCAAGTCGAGACGCGACACACGGCGCTGGCGAAGCTCCTAGAAGGGACCGTCCGGTCGCAGATCCACTTTGAGGAAGAGATAACCAAGCTCCGCCAGGAGGCGATAGACGGTTACGAGGCCTTGCTCAGGAATAGCAGCGGAACCCTTACCAGTGAAGTGGCCCTATGGCGCTAGACAGGTGGAGTGCTGGGCTAACGTCAGCGGATAGCAGTAGTAATAGTAACGCGGGGATGGGGGTCCGGGGGAAGGGTGGGGATAATGTGGATTGTGGGGAGAAGGGCTTGGCCCCTGAGCATGGAGTCCTGGAGGCCGCTTGCCCCTCTGCCCGGAGCCTGATCATTGCTGGCTCAGCTCGTCGTAGCCGACCGGCTCGCCGCAGCAAGGACAGTACCCGCCAACCCCCGCTGCCTCGCAGAAACGATGACAGTCCGCGCAGTATTGCTCTCCGAGGTAACGGGCTTCGCAGCCAGGGCATATGTAGACGCTCACTGGTCGGCGTGGTTGCTTGGGCGCGAGCTTTGGGGGCTGGAGCGGGACCGCGTGGCGGCGGCGCCACGCGGCTTGGCGACACGCCTCCGAGCAGTAGAGGCGGCTCCCGCGGCCCGGCGGCAGCGGCGCCTCGCAAACCCGGCATCCTACCGTTACGTTACCGTTACGGGACGGGATAGTGGCCTTCAGGCTCATGCTGCCGCCTCCGCCATGGCCACCCCCACCGGGACCCCAGTGCGGTGTTCCCCGTAGTGGCGTGTCAGGCCGCGCACAGCGTGGCCCCTCCCGCGTAGGTGGCATCGGGGGTGCGGTCCTCTAGAGACGAGTGGGGTCGATCCTGGTTGTACCAGGTGATGTAGGTATGGAGACCAGCCTTCATCTCGGCTCCGTCTTCCACCGGGTGCAGGAAGACGTACTCGTACTTGAGAGATCGCCAGAACCGCTCGATGAACACGTTGTCGAGGGCCCGGCCCTTGCCATCCATCGAGATCGTGATGCCATGTGCCTTCAGAATGTCCACCCAGTCCGAGGCGGTGAAGTGTGACCCCTGGTCGGTGTTGAAGATCTCCGGCGTACCGTAGGTTGCCAGGGCCTCTCGCAGTGCATCCAGGCAGAAAGCGAGGTCAAGCGTGGGTGACAGCCGCCAGGCGAGGATCTTCCGGGAATACCAGTCCTGGATGGCGATGAGGTAGAAGAATCCCTTCCGGAAAGGTATATAGGTGATGTCTGTCGCCCACACCTCGTTCGGGCGGGTGACTTCACGGTCCCTCAGCAGATACGGGTAGATGGGATGCGAAGGGTGTTTGCGACTGGTGTGCGGGCCGGGAGCCATGGAACGAATGTCCATCAGCTGCATGAGCCGCTGGACCCGGCTCCTGTGCACCAGGAACCCCGCCGCCCGCAGCGCCCGAGTCATCTGGCGCGACCCCATGAAGGGGTATTCCAAATAAAGTCTGTCGATGACACTCGTGAGGGGAAGACGTGGGTCTGGGTTTGCTGACGGCGTGAGGTAGAGGCTGGAGCGGTTTACCCCCAAGAGGCTGCACTGCCGGGCCACCGAGACCTTGGGGGAGTCTCGCTGGATCATCGCCTTCCTCTCTGCAGAGCTGCAACGATCCCTGGCCGCGACGCTAAAAAATCTCTCTCCATCTCGATCTGGCCGATCTTGCGATACAAGGCGTCCACATCGACCAGTGGCTCACCGGTCTTTGCCTTGCCCTCGAATATTTGGGCCGCCTCCTTCTCCAGGCGCCCCTTCCACTGGGTGACCATGGCGGGATGGACGCCATGGGTCTGCGCGATCTCGGCGACGGTCTTGTCGCCCTTCAGCGCTGCCACCGCCACCTGAGCCTTGAACTCGGCGGTGAACTTCCTTCTCGTCGTTGGTGCCATTTCTGTCCTCTTCGGTTTTCATCGACGAGTCCAGCTTAGCCACCTGTCTATTTTCGTAGGGCCACATCAGGCGGAGAAGTGTGCGGTAGT
>JAJZIG010000031.1 GCA_021851265.1 archaeon
TCTGCGTACCTCTCCCGGAAGATCTGCAACCTCGTCGCCAGGCACGGCGGGAGGCCCTACATCTCCGTCAAGAAGAACGTCGTCAGGATCAGGGCGCAGGGGTCGAAGGCCTGGAGGGAGATGCTGGTGATGTGGCGGAGGAGCAGGAAGCTCTACAGGAAGAGGTACCACCGGAGGAGCCTGGCGGAGACCGCGGTCTCGACGGTCAAGAGGAGGTTCAGCCACACGCTCTGCTCGACGAAGAGGAGGGCCCAGAAAAACGAGCTCAGGCTCAAGGTCCTGACGTACAACCTGTCCATCGTAGCCAGGCTGCCTCACAGGATCAGGTAGTGTGCCAAAGCCTCGTCGATGGGAAGTGATTAATACTTCATGCATGTCGCAGAGCGAAACAATGGAGCGGCCGCTTGCCCCAACTGGGAGCGAAGAGTAGCATTGTCGTTCATGAACCTCCCCGTTCCCAACGTGCTCATCGACCTAGGAAGCATCATAGTCCTCATCGTCGTGGCGGCAGGGGTAGCATACAAGGTCAAAGGCGGTTCGCTTCACCACTTCGACCGGTGGAACCTGAACGCGTTGGAGGGCGTCGCAGGGAGGTCGGCGACATCGGGGGTCGCCTTCAGGACCTTCTTTACGGTGCTATTCAGAGACGTCTTCACTACCAAAGTGCTTGACACATGCAGCAGGCTGAAGCGAATTGCCCACCTGGCCCTCTTCTGGGGCTTCGTCTTCCTAGGAATATCTACTACGCTCGCTTTCATGACGAACCCCACCGACGTCATACTGCCGCTCACCAACCCGGTGAAACTGTTTGGAAACACAGGAGGAGCACTCATAGTGGTGGGGTTTCTGGCGATGTTCTACGTCCGTTACCGGGAGCGGGCACCACTGTGGCGCTTGACTCGCTCTGATGTCTTCATGATTGCCCTCTTCTTGACGGTGGTCACCGGGTTCGTCGCCCAAGAGGCAATCTACTCAACGTCCGGGTCAGGCTGGGTTTCCGGGGCCTTCTGGCTACACATGGCTTTTGTGGTCACACTTCTCGCCACGGCCCCGTTCACAAAATTCTTCCACGCGATATCAAAGCCGGTTTCGATACTATATGAGGAGGTCGACGGGAGAATAGGCAAAGAACCAGTCCTCCCTGTCACATCTTACAACAGCAAGGGTGAATCTGGCTAATGCCGACATATGTCAACCCCAACAAATGCGACGGCTGCGGCAAGTGTGTAGACATCTGTCCGAGCGACATAATGCGCCTCTCGAACAGCATCTTTAGCGGGAGAAAGGCCTACAACGTCGAACCGAACTACTGCTGGGAGTGTTATTCATGTGTGAAGGAGTGCCCCCAGCACGCCATCGACATGAGAGGGTATGCTGACTTCGCTCCTCTGGACCACAAACTCACCGTTCTGAGGGACAAGGAGACGAACGAAGTGCGGTGGAAGCTGAAGTACAGAGACGGATCAAAGAACGAGTTCGCCTTCCCCATACGGACGACGACGTGGGGTTCTATTCCCTCTCCCCAGTCGCAGAAAACACCGACCAACGAGCAGTTCGACTCTCAGTTGCTCTCTCACGAGCCAGAGTATCTCAAGACCGACCGGGGATTGGTGACGGCGAAGCGATGAAGACCAAATTCGTCGATAGCGACGTCCTGATCATCGGAGGAGGGATGGCGGGATGCGGCGCGGCCTACGAAGCCAGATACTGGGGAAGGAATCTCAAAATCGTCATCGCGGAGAAGGGGCAGATCGAGAGGAGCGGCGCTGTAGCCATGGGGCTTTCAGCCATCAATTGCTACATGGGGATGCGCTGGAACGAGAACACCCCCGAGGACTTCGTGAAGTACGTCAGGAACGACCTCATGGGGCTGATCAGAGAAGACCTAGTCTTCGACATAGCCAGACACGTCGACTCGACCGTCCACCTCTTCGAGGAGTGGGGGCTCCCAATAGTCTACGACGAGCAGACCAAGCGGTACAAGCGGGAGGGGAGATGGCAGATACTGATACACGGAGAATCATACAAGCCGATAGTAGCCGAGGCCGCGACGAAAGCCGCGACGGAGGTCTACAACAGGGTGATGATCACCCACCTGCTGGCCGACGCCGAAGACAACAACAAGATCGCAGGGGCAGCTGGTATAGGCGTGAGGGACGGGGCATTCTATGTCTTCCGGGCCAAGGCCGTGATAGTCGCAGCCGGCGGGGCGACGCACGTATTCAGACCGCGTTCCGTAGGAGAGGGGGCAGGGAGGACGTGGTATTCCCCCTGGAGCACGGGGTCGGCCTACGCTCTGCTCATCGCCGCGGGCGCAGAGATGACCCAGATGGAAAACAAACTCGTCGTCACAAGGTTCAAGGATGGCTACGGCCCAGTGGGCGCCTGGTTCCTGGCTCTGAAGGCTACGGCATCCAACGCCTACGGCGAAGACTACGAGCTGAAGTACAGGGAGGAGCAGCGAGCTCTCTATGGGAACTACGTAGACGCGAAGCCATTTCCCACATGCCTGAGGAACGACGCGATGCTGAGGGAGATAAAGGCAGGGAGGAGCCCCATATTTATCCACACAGAGAAAGTCCTGGACACAAGGGAGAAGGAAGAGCTGGGCCACGAAGACTTTCTCGACATGACCATGAGCCAGACCATCGTCTGGGCCTCCCAGAACATAGACCCCAAGAAGAGGCCCTCAGAACTTCAGCCGTCCGAGCCATACATAATGGGTTCCCACGCCACATGTTCAGGAGCCTGGGCCAGCGGGCCGACCGACCTTTCATCCGGGGAGTATGTCTGGGGTTACAACCGGATGACTACCGTCCGGGGGCTCTTCGGCGCCGGCGATACCATCGGCGGCTCGGCCCACAAGTTTTCCTCAGGCTCGTTCACCGAAGGGAGACTGGCAGGTAAGGCAGCGGTAGCGTACATCGTCGAAGGGGCCACAGACAAGAAGCCCCTCATAGCGCCCGGAAAGGTGGAGTCCGTCAGAGACGAGATCTTCGCGCCAATGGAGACGTACAAACTCGGACGAAACATGATAACGCGGGGGACGGTGTCCCCATTCTATCTCTATCCAGACCAGGGCGTCGTCCGGTTGGAGAAGATAATGGACGAGTATGTTGGAGGCTGGGGTTCCTACTACACCACCAACGAGGTACTGCTCAACAGGGGGCTGGAGCTATTGGGGATGCTGAACGAGGATCTCGCCCACCTGGGGGCCGAGAACCTACATCAACTGCAGAGGGCGTGGGAACTACGCCACAGAGTTCTAACAGCGGAGGCGGTCCTCAGACACACACTGTACAGGAAAGAGACCAGGTGGCCCGGCTACTGCTACAGATCTGACTTTCCGGGGGTCGACGACAAGAACTGGCATGTATTTGTCAATTCAAGGCGGGACCCCAAGACGGGCGACTGGTCGCTCTTCACACGACCATACGTTCAACTTGTGGGGGTTGAAGGCACCTGACCGCCGCATCTTCACCTGGAGAGCCCTATGGCGGCAAACTGGTCGACCTGGAGGTCGCACCCGAGAAAGCGCAGCAGAAGCTGGATGAAGCCAGTGAGCTCCCCAAAATACAACCATTCATCGACTTCGTCTACGACACGGAGAAGCTCGCCGTCGGAGCGTATTCTCCTTTGGAGGGCTTCATGGACTCGGCCGCATTCCACAGGGTGACTTCAGAGGGTCGGCTCCCAAACGGCCTCCCATGGACCATCCCAATAATCATAGCCATCAAGAAGGACCAGGCGAACGAGATTCACGAAGGAGAAAAGACGGCCTTGCTCGACTGGAACGGCAGGACATTCGCAACCCTCGACGTCTCTGAGACTTACCCTCTTCCGAAGGAGGAGTTAGCGCAGGGCGCCTACGGTACCACGGATCAGAACCATCCCAACGTCGCAGACATCTTCAACAACTATGGCGACACGGCCCTTGCAGGGAAGGTGGCTCTGCTGAGGAGGCTGGAGCTGCCGACAGTCGCCCACGAGATGACCCCCAAGGAGACCAGGGAACTGTTCAGGAAAAGGGGGTGGCGGAACGTCGTAGCCTACCAGTGCAGGAACCCTCCACACACAGCACACGAATACATCCAAAAGGTCTCACTCGAACGCTCGGAAGTCGACGGCCTCCTTGTCCAGCCGGTCATTGGCAGGTTGAAGAAAGGGGATTACAGGCCGACCGTGATAATGGACGCGTACAGGAGAGTCGTGGATGGATACTATCCGAAGGACAGGGCCGTGCTCTCTTCGCTCTCCATAACAATGCGCTACGGCGGGCCGAAGGCGGCCCTCTTCCTCGCTATCGTCCGTAAGAACTTCGGAGCTACGCACTACATAGTAGGGAGGGACCAGGCTGGAGTCGGGAAGTACTATGACCCATACGCATGCCACAAAATCTTCGACCAGTTCGACGTCGGCATCGTCCCACTCAGGTACATGGAGACCTTCTACTGCAGAGCATGCAAAGCGATGGCGACCGCCAAGACCTGCCCGCACGGGGAAGATGAGCACCTCGCCGTCAGCCAGACACACATGAGGCAACTATTACAGGAAGGGAAGGAGCTCCCGACGGAGATCCTCAGACCAGAAGTGATCGCAGTGCTCAAGCAGGGAGACGCAGTACTAACCTGAGGCCTGCGGGGGTCTACCCGAGGGCATGAACAAGGGGATCGAGACAGGGCGTAATGACACTGCGCGCAGCGAACTCGGCCGTCGCCATCAAATCACCCACTCTTCTCTTTCCACATCCCTTTTCTCAACGCTCAATTTGGACACCCTGTAATCCCTGCCGCCGTAGAGCTGGGCTTCATCTTCGTGGCGGTAGAGCGAGTCTACCACCCTGCCGAGGGCGTCTCCCTTCATAATCCCGCTGCCGCTGTCCCCTCCTACCACAATCAGATTCCCGGCCTTGAACGCCAGCGGTAGGTTGTCAGCGGTGTTGTAGGCGTACAGCCCCGCCCACATTGCCTTCAATCTCGAACCATTGAAGTCCGGGAAGTACGACGTCAGCACCGGGTAAATCCCCCTTTCATAGTACTGGCGCTCAGCGACGTAACCATCTAGATTGTGTTCGGGTAGGTCAACAAACGGACGGTTCAATTCGTCTTCGCAAGCCACCCAGAAGCATCTTTCCTCGCTCACGGGTTTGAAGTGCACTCCCGCCTTTGGCAATATCACGAGTGGAAGCAACCCGAGAGGATTGAACCCGGCGGTCCGAAGGAGCTTCTCCAGCTTCGATCCTTCGGCGTAGACGCTGAAGAGCTGTCTCTTCTTCGCCTTCACATGCCCATCCAATCCGATGGGCTCTAGCAGCTCGTTCAGCCACGCTCCGCCAGCTAAGACCACGGTGTCAGCGACCACGTCTGCACCAGAAGAGCCACCAATGGAAACACCTGCGACCCTGGCCTCCTGCCACACCAGAGGTTCACCTTCGATTCCCAGCGGCTTCGATGGGGCCATAACCAGCTTCGTCACGTCCGAACCGAAGGCAACGTTCCCTCCGGCCTTCACGAACTCGTCCACATAGAACCGAACGAGCCGGTCGGGGTCGAGCCTCCCACACTTCGGGCCGAAGATGCCGCCCTCGACACGAGGGAGGCCCATCACTTCCGCGTCGCCATCCGACCCAAAGTCTGTCATCATGCCTGGAAGTAGGTGCCTGAGGCGTTCTCTTCCGAAGAACGCTATCTCGATGCCATTGCTCGCCATTCGTCTGAGGGACGGTTCGCTCTTGGAGTGCTGTGTCTCGTCCATCAACCAGAGGTACCCAATCTCCTGGAGCCCTAGATCTACTTTCAGTTCTTTCTGCACATGGAAATAGAAGTCGATGGAGCTGTCGGCCAGGATTTGGTTGTCAGACGAGGAAAAGGTGTTCCTGAACATGGCGTTGCTCCTTCCGGTATTCCCTTGGCCTGCTCCGCCATATCGGTCGACCATTAGGATCTTCTTGCCTGGATTGTTCTTCTGGAGATAATACGCGGAAGAGACCCCCATTATCCCAGCGCCGACCACCACGACATCGTATCTTGAGGGCAAGCGGCCCGATTCCTCCCGCTCCGTTAAAAAACCCCATCGAGTTACAAAGTAGAACATGGCACGGGACAGAGACTCAGTCAAGAAGTTCTTCGGGGCCCACGCACAAGGATACTCGAA
Organism: archaeon; assembly: GCA_021851265.1. Taxonomy (GTDB): domain Archaea; phylum Thermoproteota; class Nitrososphaeria; order Nitrososphaerales; family Gagatemarchaeaceae; genus UBA183. The sequence continues at coordinate 6,154 of JAJZIG010000031.1, forward strand.
GAGCCCGAGCCATGCCCACGGAACTGATCTGGCCAGCCTGCTTAGGGCTCTACACCCAAAGACCAGCGACATCGCTCTCGACGTAGCCACAGGGACAGGATTCACCGCAGTCGCCCTCGCCCCACTCCTCAGACGGGTTACTGGCATAGACGTGACGCCTGAGATGCTCGAAGAAGCAAAACGGCTAGCCTCATCCGAGGGACTCACAAACATAACATTCGAACTAGGAGACGCGATGGACATCAAGGCCGACGACGAGTCTTTTGACATCGTGACTACGAGGAGGGCGACGCATCACTTCGCCGACGTCCCCCGGTTCATCCGGGAGGCCAAGAGAGTGCTGAAGCCGGGCGGGCGCCTGGGGGTTGTGGACATGTCGCCGCCCGAAGGAGCCGAGTCCTTTTCGAACAGGATTGAAGAGCTCCGCGACAGCAGTCATGTGGAAGCGTTCACCCCTAACAAGTGGAGATCGATGGTTTCTGAAGCCGGACTCGAGATTCGTTCGTCCCAGGTCATCGACGAGCAGATTTCTTTCGAGAAGTGGCTCAGCCCCGTAAGGCTAGGAGGACAAGAGGAAAACTCGATTAGGCGCGTCTGGGCAGACGCAGGTCAAAACACCAAGACGTTACTTCGCGCCGTCTTCGATGGTGGTACCGTGAGCGGGTGGACGAAGTCAAGAGTGGTCCTCGTCGCTTCGAAACCCTGAGCGCCACCGTCCTACAAACAGCTTAAAGCAAAACCAATACATGTTTACCGCTATGAAGTTCCATGGTCAAATTTCTCCTTTGGAACGAGATTCTGACGCCTTTTCCCACACGAACTTCAAAACGCTAAATGGCTACCAAAACCACTCTTCGTCTAGGTCATTGGTCCGGGTAGTTGGACACATCGATTTCGACTATTTCTACGCCCAGGTCGAGGAAGTGGAGAACCCAGCGTTGAAGTCGAGGCCTGTCATCGTATGCGTCTTCTCTGGAAGGACCGAAGATAGCGGGGTGGTCAGCACCGCTAACTACAAGGCGAGAGAGTTAGGGGTGCGCTCGGGGATGCCCATAGCCTTGGCAAAGAAAGCGCTAGACGGGATGGACGCGGCGGTGATCAAGATGGACCACGAGAAATACGAAACCGTATCTGGCAGGATAATGGAAGAGCTCGAGGGACGCGTAGACATCTTGGAGCCCACCAGTATAGACGAAGCCTTTTTCGACATTACATCTTCGACCGGAGGAGACTATTCAAGGGCTGTGGACGCTGCGAATTCGATTAAAGGCGCCATCTTCGCCCGTGAGCACCTCACGAGTTCCATCGGACTAGGAAGGAGCAGGACCGTCGCGAAACTGGGATCGGACATCGCGAAACCCAATGGTCTGAAGGCGGTGTACCCAGAAGAGACCGAGTCATTCCTGGCTTCCATGCCTGTCGCCAAACTCTACGGAGTCGGCCCCAAGACCTCGGCTACACTCGACAGCATGGGAATCAGGACCGCTGGGGAACTTGCAATGGTTCAACCCGCAGAACTTGAGAGAGCGTTCGGGAGGAAGCTCAGCGCCTATCTCCTAGGCGCAGCAACAGGGACGGACCCAGACCCGGTGGTTGCGGGGGCTCCGCCTACCCAGTTCAGCCGCATCATCACGCTCAGTCGAGACACCAGAGACCCTCAGGAGGCCTTCAATCAACTCTCCAAGGGGGTGGAATATGTCCATCGGAAACTCATCACGTCAGGCAAGATGTTCAGGACGGTGACGGCAATAGGAATACTGACAGACCTCTCGACCAAGACGAAAAGCAGGAGTTTCGAAGCCCCATCTGACGACGCCATGGCGCTCCGTGACGTCACCTTTTCACTATTCCAAGAGCTCAGTAGTTCGGTTACGAGAGACTTCAGGAGGGTCGGAATCCGTGTATCGGGTCTTTCTACTGTTGACAACCAGAGCTCGCTCAGCCAATTCTTCCAAGCTGGCGGGTAATCGCAGTGGTAGAAGAGAAGGATCTCCTGAAGAAGAGGTTCCCAGAGTTCGAGAGGTATGGTGCGAAGTTGGAAAGGGCACTGGACGCCGCCACATCAGGGAGCGTCAAGGAAGCACGTTTCTTCCCGAGCGGCAGGACGGTGATAACGGTAGTCGGTAGGCTAGGTGACGAGTTCATCGATCCAGACAGGCCCTACTGTTCCTGTAGCAACTTCTTCTTCCGCGTCATGAGTGGAAAAGAGGACACCTGCTACCACCTGCTGGGCCACAAAATCGCTGCCAAAACAGGCAAAGTCGATGTGACAGAGTTTGCTGACGAAGAGTATGGGGCATACCTTTCGGCCGCCGTCCGTGACATATTCGGGGTGCTACGCAGAAGCGGCGGCTGACTAAGAATGGAGCCGCGGGAGGGCTTTCCGTGCGCATTGGCAATTCGGTCCCTCGACCTTGTGCTCTCGTGACGTTCGCTTACAAGGCACACGCTCTAGCCAGGCTGAGCTACCGCGGCACGCCCTATCGCCTTCGGCTCGGTTTATCACCTTTCTGACTGCGATACCCCTAAACCTTCCCTTGGCTGACGCTACCGCGTGGAATACCGCCACCTCGGACGGACACACGAAAAGGTTTCTACCATTGGCATGGGCACCTGGAAGATCGGCTCGTACGTGAGCGCCGCAGAGCGCCAAGCCCAGGTGGATGCTCTGAGGAGAGGCATCGAGCTTGGAGTCAACTTCATCGACACCGCCGAGATGTACGCCAACGGGAAGTCGGAAGAGTTGGTTGCAGACGCGGTCAAGGACGTCCGAAGCGATGTCTTCATAGCGTCGAAGGTATCTCCAGAGAACCTTCATCACGACGATGTGCTCAAGGCGTGTAGAGCGAGCCTAGCGAGGCTGGGGACTTCCTTCATCGACCTCTACCAAGTGCACTGGCCCAACCCGAAGATACCGGTTAGGGAGACGATGGCGGCCATGGAGCATCTGGTCGAGGAAGGCGCCGTCAGATTCATTGGGGTCAGCAATTTCAGCGTGGCACAGACGCAGGAAGCCAGGGACGCGCTATCGAAGAACGAAATCGTCTCCAACCAGGTGGAGTACTCGTTCAACAACAGGCTCGTCGAGGCAGATATATTGCCCTACTGTACCAAAGAAGAAATCTCGCTCATCGCCTACAGCCCTCTTGCTAGGGGAAAGATAGTCGACTCCGTGCCGAAGGCAATACTTCAGAAGTACAAGATGTCCCCTGCCCAGGTTATGCTCAACTGGGTCACAAGGGATCAACACGTGCTAGCCATCCCCAAAGCTGCCAACATCTCCCACATGGAAGATAACGCCGCATCGGTGTCGGCAAGGCTCACCTCTGCCGAGTACGGTCAACTGTCGAGGGCGTAGGCCCTTATTCAGTTGGCAGTGGGTATAGGCATCTAGAGCAACAGGAGTATGCCATTTCCAAGCTGTTTCTGGGATTCAAGTCGCTGTCGCACCAGACACAGCGTCCCCAAGGGGCGACGACCTGCATGTTAACCCAGACGCCGCTCTCCTCATATAAGCTAAGACAAAAGACGGCATCTGCTTCGTCATTCGCCAAAGTCGGGCCGGGTGCCTAGTGAACGTTCCTCGTGCTGGAGAAGGAAGCTTCGCCGAGGCTGTAGTTCCACAAGAGTCGATTACTTGGTGATGTGGTGCATCCGCACCAAATCCTTCTCGAAGTGCTTTAGGCTGACAGGAATCCGCACCGCTATCGGGTCCTTGAGGGCCAACCCCCTGTCTCTCTTGGTCTTCCAGACCTGAGCATTAAACTCCATTATGCCCGAACTCACTTTCTCGCTCACTTCGAACTTCTCCACCTTGGGAAACGCCTCCAGGTGTATACTCTGAGTCCCATAGACCTTCCTCCAGACGTAGTCCGTTAGGTAGGGGGTGATTGGGGCCAGAAGCAGCAACAGTGTCTTCACCACCCTGTGCAGCGTATACCACGCGGCCTCTTGTTCAGTCTTGGTGGCGCTGTCTCCGTATGCTCTTCCCTTAGCCATCTCGAGGTAGTTGGATGCGAAGACGTTCCAGAGGAACTCTCTTGTCTTCGTAGAGACCGTAAACACGTCGAAACGTTCGTATGCCTCGATGCAGCTCTCAGTCAACTTCCCTAACTCGTTCAGCATCCATCTGTCCGTCCAGGTAAGTTCTGCCTTCTCCGGGATGGAGAAGGAACTGATGAAGCGGCAGGTGTTCCAAAGTTTCGTCAGGAACTTGCCGGCCCCCATAATCCTCTCCTCGCTGAAACGGAAGTCATATCCTAGCCCTGCTTCAGAAGCGCCCCAGAACCTGAAGGCGTCGGCGCCTGACCTCATTAGGATGGGCTCTGCGTCGACGAAGTTGCCTAAGCTCTTACTCATTTTCCTTCCTTGGGCGTCCTGGCCCATACCTCCGATCCAGACGTGCTTGAATGGCTCTTTTCCAGTCAGCTGGTAGCACTTCAGCATAGTGTAGTAGAGCCAGGTCCTCACTATGTCCTTCCCTTGTACTCTGACAGTAGTAGGATACGTCAGGTTGTGGAACCGCGCGTTCTTCGTGTATTTTGATATGTAGAGTGGGGACAGGCTGGAGTCCATCCAAGTGTCGAACGTCCGCGTCTCACCAACGAACTTCGCATTGCCACACTTCTTGCATTTTTTGAATGGCGCCTGGTCTCTCCACGGACGATAGTATACCCCTGGCTTGGGGAGGTGCGGAGTGCCACACTTACTGCAGTACCACACTGGAATCTCGGTGGCGTAATACCTGCGTCTGGAAATCGGGTAGTCTGTGGTGAGCGTGTCTATCCAATCGAACAGTATCTGGCGGTGCATGGTAGGATGGAATTCCATCTTCTTGGCTATCTTCTTCAGAGCCGGTCTGAATTCGAGCTGCTTGAGGTAATACTCTTCCATCGGTATGATCTCTATGGGCGTCTTGCTCCTCTCGCAGAGTGGTGTCCTGTGTTGTATCTGCTCTACTTTCTTGGCTGCCCCCATGTCTTGAAGGTCTTGGATTATCTGCGCTCTTGCATCCTTGATGGCGGCCCCAGCGTACTTGCCTGTAACACTGGTCATCTTACCATCCATGTCGACAGCTACCACTTCCTTCAACTTGAACTCTCTGAACAACATCACGTCGTTGTAGTCTCCATAGCTGCAGACCATGACCACACCGCTTCCGAACTTCGGATCCACGCTCTTGTGGGCCTTTACGGGCACCTCCTTGTTGTAAATGGGCACAATGGCAGACTTCCCAACGAGTTTCTTGTAGCGGGCGTCGGCGGGGTTCACTACGAGCATCTGACAGGCGACGAGCAGTTCGGGCCTGGTCGTAGCGACCGGCAGCTCTGCTCTGCTGTCTTTCACTTTGAAAGAATTCGTGACCAGGAACGTGGGGAGCTCGTCGTACTCTATCTCAGCGTCGGCTATGGTGGTGTTACAATCTGGACAGTAGTTGTTGGGTCTGTTTGCTACATAAATCAGCCCCTTGTCCCAGAGCTCGATGAATGACCACTGGGTGAGTTTCCGATAGTCCTCGGAGTCGGTCCTGTATTTGTTGTGGTAGTCCCCCGAGATTCCAAGAGTCTTTAGGAGGCCGACCATGTATGCCTCAAGGTCATCTAGGGCATGCTTGCATAGGTTGATGAACTCCTCTCGAGGGGTCTTTCTCATCTGGACCCTGTATTTCCTCTCAGCGAAAATCTCAACCGGCAGCCCGTTCCTATCAATGCCGATGGGATAGAAGACGTTAAGGCCGCGCATTCGTGCCGACCGTGCTATCATGTCAATCTGGGTGTACTGGGTCAGAGCGCCCGGGTGCCACGGCTTCCCCGACGGGTAGGGGGGCGGGGTGTCTATCACAAAATTGAGATTCTTGTTATTAGACGGCTTAAAATCAAATATTCTTTCATATTCCCATATCTGTCTCAGTTCGGCTTCAAGCTTCGGGTCCCAAGAAGTGGCCTCAAGCTTTGTCGTGAACTGTGGCTGCAAACGATTACAGGCTGTCCAGCTTGAGAGTATATGAATATAGAACCCCCTTCAACGATTCCGGGGGTATAACTCACATCACTTGGCGTAGACCGACGGGTCTTTCACGCCAGCATCCCTGAACGCTACCTTCCGCCGGCGACAATTCGAGCAAACACCACAGTGGACTGGCAGTTTTCTCCCCTTTACAACTCTGAAACCATGCCCAGAATAGCAACTGTAGGTGTACTCCCAGGGGACTCCGAGCTTCTCTCCCAATTCGACTACTTTGTCCTTGTCGTATGTTATGAGGGGGGCGAGGAGCTTGTACCCGCCATGGTGTGTGGCCTGCTCTCCTAGTCTATTCATCTCATCCAGGAATTCAGTGGTGTTGTCCTTCATGGCCACGGGTGTCTCCCTGCGAATGCCGATGTAGACGTCGTATCGTTCTCCATCCGAGATGTAGAACGACTCGGCATGAGAGAGACCCACGAGCAACAGGACCGCGTTGCGACACGGGTCCCACCACTTCAGTATCCTTTGCCTCGCCTTGTCAGGATTCCAAAGGTCGACTTCTTTCGTCTCTGAAATGGGCCTTTCAGGATGTGTGAGCACTGAGGTGCTGATATCTCCCAGCCATTTCAGATCGATGATTTTCAGTGGGACCTTGAGTGCCTTCGAAATTTGTTTGATGCAGAACTCCTCGTAATCATATGTCCGCTGCTTGTAGTTGCAGAATATCAGAAGCTGCTTACTAGGCCTGAGTTCCTTCTTGACATAATATGCGGTAGCAACCGAGTCCACTCCGCCCGAAATCATGTTCACTGCGCTTCGCTGCTGGTTCATACTATGTTCCGTATCTCCTTTGAAGGACGCCGAGCCTGCCGACCGCCCTGTAAAAGAGGTATCCTAGCACCGTCGTGGCTAGGAAAATACCTGCCGTCACTTGTGGTATCTCTACGAACAGAGGGAGGTTGAACGCATAGCTCAGCGCGTAGCTCACCGAGACACCAAGGGCGACCGCGTACACTGTCAGTCCCAGGAGCACACTCTTCTTCCTTAGTCTCCAAATAACCCAGGTGAATACAAAGGTGGGTAGCACATTAATCAGGTCTATCGGCCCCAGAGGGTCACCAAAGGCAGGTTGGTTGGCGATGAACACTCCAAGTGTCTGTCCGATTATCGCCGGCCACCCGAGCAGGGGGACCAAACCAATCAACACATTCGCGACCCTGAGGTTGATGACCCCATAGCTTATCGGACTAAACACCACAACGAGAACCACATACATCGCCGCATACACCGCGGCCGTAGCTACTACAAGGCTCCTTCTCACTATTTGACTCCCCCAACACCGGGATTTGTATGGCGGATCGGGTCGAGGTCACTCACCCGCCAAGTTCAGCCGGCCGCAAAAGGCGATTTAAGCTATTATCGGAACCGCAGATTCAGGTCCACCATATCTTGGACGGACAGCTCCCACTCATCCACCCCTGCATTCTCTACGACGTGGGTCTTCTTGGACGCCCGTGGGATAGGGAACACACTTGCCTTGTCTGCCAGCCACCGGAGCGCCACCTGCGCCCTGGTCTTGCCATATCTGGAGCTGAAAGAATCCAGCCTGGGGTCTGACGGGAGTTTTCCATGGCCCAAGGGATAATATGCCATCAGCGCTATCTTTTCCTTCTCGCAGTATGGAAGGACGTCTCCTTCGACGTCCCTGTTGACGAGACTGTAGTCCAGCTGGATTGAGCTCAATTCAGACTTCGGTAGGGCCGACTGGGCCTCCTTGATCTGTTCCAAACTGAAGTTGCTCACTCCTACATGCCTGAGCTTCCCATCTTCGACGAGTTTCTCCATGGCCGCCATCGTCTCTTTGATCGAGACTTTGCGGTTGGGAAAATGAATCTGATAGAGGTCGACATAGGAAGTCCCCAGCCGTACCAGGCTCCTGTCGAAGGCCCTGATGAGGTCGTCCCGACGTAGGTGGCTTGGCCATGCCTTGGTTGCCAAGAACACCTCGTCCCTCCTTTTCTCTCGCATGGCTTTCGCCACCAGAGGTTCCGAACGGTAGACTTCTGCGGTATCGACAAGGGTGATGCCAGCGTCAAGCCCAGCTTTGATGGCCTCGACCTTGGACGTTGCGCCTCTCCTCCATCCCCCCCACGCTGTCATAATCCAAAGCGGGTCGTAGTAGGTGCCCATCCCGACCTCGGAGACCTTCCTTCCTGTCTTACCGAATTCTTTCAGCCTCAATATTCTAAACCTCTCTCGGTAAGATGGGGCTAGTTTAAAGAAAAACCCGAGCTTGGCTACTTGCCAAGCCCGAGACGAAGGCCGTGCTTCACGGCCGCTGCCGCTCCACCTGTGGCCGCTGTCCCTGCCGCTCCTGTCCCCGCATAGAGGGCGACGTGCTGCTTGAGCACCTCATATGCGTGTGACGTGGCTGGCACATGCGACAGCGCCACCTGGAGACCTGGAGGGACAGCATGGACCGCGCTGGCCGCAGCGGACGCGTTCCCCGTAGCCACGGCGGCGGTGGCCGCGGCAGCCACGCCGCCCAGCACTGCGACGACGAAGGTCGATATCATGTTACTTCGCTAGTCTGTGGCATGCAAACTTAACTAATCGGTTTTGAAAACCCGTACAACAATTTACTACGGGAGTATCCCACTTTTCGCACTATCTGCGGCAATGACTTCCTTCGGAAGGAGTCCATAGATGTCAGGGTGTTCAGCCTTCAGCTTTGAGAACGTGGGGGGGAGAAGTCCGTTCCTACGCGCCCTCCTGACGTTGTATTCGATGAACCTTCTCATCGCGCTGGTCTCTCCAGCTGCGGCCACGAATGCCCTTATCTTCTCGATGGCAGCTTCGTCTTCGAGCTTCTTGACATTCACCAGATACGGGGCGAGGACGAGCCACGTGAGACGGTGTCTGCCGTCCGTGACTGGGTGTGCTAGAAGGTCCTCGACATAGAGGTATCCCTTGTTAGTCTTGGGCTTGGGTGATGGGGCATACTTGATTACTTCCGCCTTGACTTCGACGAGTTGCTTCGGCAGGCTGGCCTTCCTCAGGTTCCTGACACCGTCCGCAATCATGGATGCCGCGCAACCATAGAACAAATCGTTGAGCAGGTTATCGCTTAACCTCACCGTTCCCTTGTCCAGATCTTGCCTCGCCAGCTTCCACTTCGGGTCCTTTGAGAGCTCGTACCGTGAAGTCAGCGAAAGGTACACTTCAAAGGGGAGCGAGTGGTTGATCCTCCCGGCCTCCTCAACTGTCTGAATCGTAGCGCCGAAACACTC
>JAJZIG010000210.1 GCA_021851265.1 archaeon
AAGGCGGAAGAAGAGCTTGAAGAGTCGGCCAAAGTCTGAGGAAGACCATTCCGCTTTCGTGCAGCCGGCAGGCGAGAAACCGCCGACCTCGCGGGAGGAGCCGGGGGACGACGCGACTTGGCGGCGGGGGCGGCGTATACGGACATTCTAGCTCGCTTTCATCCCAGGGCTGGAGCCTGTGGGTTCTCTCGCTCGCAACTGATAAAACGAGATGGATGCCCGACCCGGTGTTGCTATACCCTTGATCGGCTTCCCCGCCGGCCAGTTCGACCCGTCCGTGTACGTGTCCCTGGCCCTGTTCTTCGGCATCGCGGCCCAGTTCCGGGCCATGGACGGGTACTCGTTCCTCCGCGGGGTCCTCGCCTCCCTGGAGCCGCGGGTGGGTGTCCTCTTCGCGGTCTCCATAGTCACCTTCGTCGTCTCGCCCCTCGTCCTGAACGACGTCCTGGTCCTCATCCTCACCCCGGCGCTGATCAGATACTCGAAGAACCACGGCATCGACGCCGTCCCGCTCATCGTGGCCGAGGTCACGTTCACAAACATAGCCAGCTCCCTTACGCCCATCGGCAACCCCCAAAACATCATACTCTGGACCTCTTCGGGCATCGGCTTCCTCAGGTTCATCGAAGGAACCTGGGCGCCTGTCTTCGCTTCTGCGGCCATCGCCGCGGTCGCGCTCGTCCCGCTCGCCCGGCGCACAGGCAGACCCAGGGACTCCCCGTCGCCGGTCGGCCACTTCGCCCCGGCCGTCTACCTGGTGTACGTCGCAGCTGTGGTGCTCTTCGCTGACCTCTACGGCCTCCCGAGCTACGTCCCGCTCGCGGTCGGGTTCCTGGGAGGGTTCGTCGTCACCGGGCGCGATCTGGGGGCGCTGCGGAAGGAGTTCGACGGCAGGTCTCTCCTTGTCCTGTATGCCTTCATCTCGTCGGTTGCCTTCGCCACCTACTTCCTGTCAGGATACATCGCGCCATACGTGGCCCCGGCGGCCCAAGGGGAGCAGCCTTACTCTGGGGCCTTCGTCGGCATCCTCTCCAACCTGATCAGCAACGTCCCTGTCACCCAGCTCCTGGTCAACACCACCGGGGTCTCGGCCCACGCCGTCCCGAAGATAGCCGTCGAGACGGGCCTGGCCGGGAACCTGGGGCCTATTGCATCCTTCGCCAACCTGATCGCACTGCAGATGGCGGCCAGGGAGGGGCTCTCAGTCAAGAAGGCGATCGGGCTCCAGGTCCTGGTGGGGATCGTCGCATACATCCCCGCCCTGCTCTGAACGGCACCTTCCTGGCGCCTTGGAGGGCCCCAACGCCGCCGTCCCCTGGGAAGTGGACTCTGACTCGATAGTCCTGCAAGCAGACGCCTCATTTCGTTATCTCCGTCGACCTCATCCCATGGTCGAAACGACCATGGAGCTCAGAACGGCTTTATCTCCTCCCGGGCTTACCTCCGGGTGTGGCGCAGGCATCGACCAGCAGAACCCCGCCTGGGCTCCCGCCGTTCACCAAGAGCCTGCTGAAGTGGAGCTTCGCCATAGGGGTGATACCGCCCGTGGCCCTCGTCCTCGGGCTGGCCCTGAAGAGCCTCTTCGTGCTGGACTACGTCCATGTGATAACAGGGGGGAGCTGGACTGGCTTCGACATCTACACAGGGATCGTCCTCTCCAGGATACTGAGGTCCCTCGAGATACCTGCGAGGGTCGAGGTGGCGAAGAGGCTGACTCCGACGACGTTTTTCATCATCCCCTCGCTGGCCGCCGTGGCCATCACCTCAGGCATCTACCTGGCCCAGGCGATGGGCAAGTTCAACCTGGGGGACCCTTGGATACTCGCGGCTGGCGCCATAGTCGTGGTGCTCACGGTCCAGGGGTTCGGGGTCTTCCTCCCCAACGGCGTCAGGATATTCCTCGAGCTCGCGAAGGTGAAGCCGGACCCTGCGCTGATTTCAAAGCTCACCATGCGCAACGTCCGCCTCGCCGCCAGCCAGGCGATCTTCCAGGTCCTGATCATACTTGTCATGGCGCACCTGGCCGTCTACTAGGAGGCCGGGTTGAACACAAGCGCCCTCGTCGCGATCGCGGTCTTCGCGGGGGCCCTGCTCTCTGTGTTCGGGCTGCTGTACAGGATGGCCTCAGGGAGCTACGCCAGGGGGGAGTTGGCCTACGACGGGATACGGCTGCTCAGGTGGGCCCTGCTGGGTCAGCTGGCTATCTTCGCGATACTGGCGCTGACGGCGTTCCTGACGTGACATCCTCCCACGAGTGAACTCGTGGGCTTCCAGCGGCGGGCTTCTTGCCGGGCGGCACGATCCCCGTCGCGCATAGTCCCTGCTTCCTCGGCCTGGCTTGCGCGTACCGTCGTCGGCACGGGCAGAGGCCCTGTCTCCGCAGGCTTGAGCTCGGGCATGCCCTGCCCTACCTGGGCGAGTCCTCGCTTCAGCACGATACGTGCGGCGAAGTCGCGGTCAAGCGCCCTCCCGCACCCCCTGCACTCGAACTGCCTGGCCGACAGCGGGATCTGGCTCCGAACTCCGCAGAAGGAGCACTCCTGCGTCGGGTAC
>JAJZIG010000211.1 GCA_021851265.1 archaeon
GCCACGCCCCCCGCACACCGTGCACGTGGTGCCCAACTCATGTCTATCTCGAGGAGATTGCACTCGTACATACATGTCACCCTACGGTGTTCGGGCCCGCCGATAATCCGTGGACGCACCCGCCAGTTTACCAGTGGTGCCAGGGAGGAGATGTCGCTCTCGAGAGAAAATGGTAAATACGATTCCCGAATTCAGGCGGCTTATGCCCGCAGAGAAGAAGGCGTTCGACTTCATCAGGATAGACATGCCGCCCAAGAAGCCCAGGCAGGTGGGCGTCGTCGAGATGAGGGGGCCTTACTACACTTCCATCAGCTACGGTTACCTCAAAGACCTCCTGGACGACTGGAGCGACTATGTGGATGGGTACAAGTTCGCCGGCGGGTCGATGCGGCTTCTTAACAGAAGCAGGGTGAAGGAGACCATCAGAGCCTGCCACGCGCACGACCTCTACGTGTCGACTGGCGGGTTCGTAGAGCGGGTGATAGTCCAAGGGAAGAGGGCCGTCGACCGGTACCTAGAGGAGTGCAGGAAGCTGGGGTTCGACGTGGTCGAGGTATCGAGCGGCCTCGCACCCATCCCCCTCAAGGACAAGTTGGAGATCGTCGAGCGCGTCAAGAAGCTAGGGATGAAGCCCAAGCCCGAGGTTTCGATGATGATAGGCGCGGGGGCAGGCACCCACGTGACAGGCTACGATGAGTCCATGAGGATGAGAGATTTCGGCGAGTTCTCGGACGAGGTCCAGGCCCATTTGAAGGCCGGCGCCAAGATGATCATGGTGGAGTCGGAGGGTCTGACCGAGGACCTCCCCCCCGAAAAGTGGAGGAAGGACGTGATCAAGAAGCTCGTTGACAGGTTCGGGCACAAAGTGTTCATGTTCGAGGCGTCCGACCCTCCGGTCTTCAAATGGTACCTGACCACCTTCGGGCGCGACGTTAATCTGTTCATCGACCACTCCCAGGTCGTCGAGTTCGCGGCCTGGAGGACCAGGCTCTGGGGAGACAAGGAGATCTGGGAAGGGAAGAAGGTCGAATACGCCTGATGCGGCGGCTGACCCGACGCCGGTGAGGACAGGAACCTGACAACAGGGAAGGCGGGCCTATGACCCTAGTCGAGGAGATGGCTGAATTCGTTTCATCTTCTACGTACAAGGCTCTCTCAGACGAAGCCGTCCTTCAACTGAAGGTCCGGGTCCTGGATGCCATCGGCTGCGCGATAGGCGCTCTGTCGGCAGAGCCCGTGGCCAGGATACGCGCTTTCGAAGACGACTTCGGGGGCTCGCCCCTCTGCACCCTGATAGGAGGCGGGAAGACGAGCCCGGACAGGGCCGCGCTCTATAACGGGGCACTGATCAGGTACCTCGACTTCAACGACAGCTTCCTCGCGAAGGGCGAGACCTGCCACCCCAGCGACAACGTCGCCCCTGTTCTCGCCGCCTCTGAATACTCGAAGGCTTCCGGCAAAGACTTCCTCACGGCGCTGGCTGTAGCCTATCAGGTCCAGTGCAGGATGAGCGAAGTCGCGCCTGTGAGGGCGAAGGGGTTCGACCACACGACCCAGGGGGCTTACGCAGTGGCCGCGGGCGCCGCACGGGCCCTCTCCCTCAGCCCTGCGAAAGCAGCCAATGCGATCGCCATCGCCGGCACCACGCTGAACGCCCTGAGGGTGACGCGGACGGGAAGGCTCTCGAACTGGAAGGGGCTCGCCTATCCGTTCGTGTCGTTCGGCGCGTTGACGGCTGTCTTCATGGCCATGAAAGGGATAACGGGCCCCCTGGAAGGCTTCGAGGGGAACAAGGGGTTCATGGACTCGATCGCTGGCAAGTTCGAGATTGACTGGGAGCGGGAGAATCTCGAAGCCGTCACCCGCACGATAGTGAAGAAGTACAACGCAGAGGTCCATTCCCAGTCCGCGATAGAGTGCATCTTGGCCATGCAGGCAGAGTCCAAGTTCAAGGCCGAGGACGTCGAATCGATCGATTTGAGAATCTTCGACGTGGCGTACAACATCATAGGGGGCGGCGAAGAGGGGAACAAGAAAGTGGTAGAGAACAAGGAGCAGGCTGACCACAGCCTTCCATACATCCTCTCAGCGGCTCTCCTCGATGGCGAAGTCATGCCGCGCCAGTACCTGCCAGAAAGGATCGCCGGGGAAGACATACAATCCCTCCTCAGAAGGGTCGAAGTCCGCCCGGACGAGCAGCTCAGCTCCAAGTTTCCGAACGCCATGCCATGCATCGTAGCCGTCCGTCTGAATGATGGGAGGTCTCTTGAAAGATCTGCAGATGACTACGAAGGGTTCTTCACTCGACCCATGAGCTGGGAAAGGGCCGCCGAGAAGTTCCACAGGCTGGCGTCCTCCCGTGTCCCCGAAGGCCTGAGGATGAAAATCGAGGACGCCGTGAGGCGCCTCGACCAGATGGAAATCAAAGAGCTGACTCCCCTCCTCGGGAGAGCGGGCAGGAGAGGGAAGGGCTGAGCAAGGCGCCTGCACCCTTACCGAAAATTACTAGGTCACTTTGGCGCT
>JAJZIG010000212.1 GCA_021851265.1 archaeon
TCATCCAGCTGGCTTCGTCCGGGAAGCTCAGGAAGCCCGTCGACGACGAGCAGGTCAAGCAGATGCTCGGCGCTTTGCAGGAGAAGAAGCGGGAGATCAAGATAAGGAGGATTTGAATTGGCACGAGTGAAGGACACATCGAAGAAGAACAGGCTCACGAAGGCCGGGAAGCAGGCCCGCTCGGTCCCTACTTGGGTCATAGTAAGGACCAACCGCAAGGTCAGGTCGAACCCCAAGCGGAGGTACTGGAGGCAGCGCAAGCTGAAGCTCAGGTGATCATGAGTGTCTGAAGGGAGAATGGAAGAGCTGACCCGGACCTACGTCGTCCCCCTGGGGGTCGTCTACGAGGCCCCTCCCTACAGGAGGGCGAAGAAGGCGATAGCTGTCATAAGGGAATTCACGACCCGCCACATGAAGGCCAACCAGGTCAGCATCGACTCCGAGGTCAACGAACTGATCTGGGCCAGGGGGATCAAGCACCCTCCGCGGCGCATCACCCTGGAGATGGAGAGGGACGAGGACGGCATAGTCACGGTCAGCCTCCCAGAGTCAGAACAAGTGTGACCCGATGGGTCTCCACCTGATGGACATCTACCGCAGCCCCAACATAGGAATCTTCCTACGAGTCAACGACAGGTTCCTGCTCGTCCCCAAGGGGCTGGCCCAGACCAAGTCGGACAAGCTCTGTGAGAACCTCCACGTCTCTGCCGTACCCTCTTCAATCGGGGAGTCTAGGCTGCTGGGGGCGCTCACTTCCATGAACGACAACGGCGTCCTGGTGTCCAGGCTGGCGGAAGACTTTGAGATCAGGGAGATCAGGGAGGGGACCGGCCTCAACGTCGCCCGCCTTGACTCCAAGCTGACCGCGGTGGGAAACCTGATCGTCGCCAACGACAAAAGAGCTTTCGCCTCCCCCGCCCTGGACTCCAAGGCGCTGACTCAGATCAGGGACGTGCTGGGGACCGAAGTGGAACAGGGCGCCATCGGAGAGTACTACCAGGTGGGCTCCCTGGCGGTCGCCACCAACCGCGGAGCTGCCGTGTACCCAGGGATGGGCGAGGCCGAGGTCGCCCGGCTGGGCGCTGCGCTTGGGGTGGACGCCTATCCGACGTCTGTCAACAGCGGAGTCCCCTATGTCTCCTCAGGCCTGGTGGCCAACTCGGGGAACGCCGTGGCGGGGAGCCAGACGACCGGACCTGAGCTTGTGTTTATAACGCGGGCGCTGAGCGTTTGAAACAAGTGAAATGAGCGAGATGTCCACGGCCGAAGACGCGGTAAACGCCCTCGTGGTCGAGATAAGGGTCCTCGAAGGCACATACAACGAGCTCTCGGCGAGGCAGAACCTCCTCGAGCGGGCGATGCTCGAAGGGAGGGCCGCCCTCGACGCGATAAAGGGGTTGTCTGGTCAGGACTCAGGCGAGGTACTCACTCAGGTCGGGGGAGGGATCATGCTCAGGTCCAGCCCGCCCGAGACCGAACGGGTCCTGGTGAGCATCGGCGCCAACGTGGTGGTCGAGAAGTCCAGGGACGAGGCGGTGGCCATCCTCGAAGAGAGGGGGAGGGACATCGAAAAGACGCTTGTTTCGCTGGTGAATCAGAGGAACGAGATAGCCCAGCGGCTGAACTCGGACAGGGAAGTCCTGAACAGCTACATGGCCCGAAGCCAGCAGGGGTAGCCCTTTGTTCGACCGGCTGAAGCAGGCATTCTCTTCGATAACGAGCGCGGTAAAGGAGAAGCAGCTCGGCGGCCAGGACCTCGACAAGGCCGTCTTCGACTTCGAGATCTCGCTGATCGAGAGCGATGTCGCCCAGACCGTCGCCGAGGCTCTCACCGCAGAGGTGCAGAAGAGCCTGGCAGGGATCAAGGTCGAGCGCTCAGTCGACCCCGCGGAAGTGGTCGGGGAGCGGCTCAGCGCCTCTCTTGAGGCGGCCTTCGCCAAGGCGGGGTCCGTCGACATCGTGTCGAACATCAAGGAGAAGTCGAAGGCGGGCGACCCCTATGTCATCCTGTTCCTGGGGATCAACGGCACAGGGAAGACGACGACCGTGGCCAAGTTCGCCAACTTCCTGAAGAAGAGCGGCCTTTCGGTCGTCTGTGCGGCCGGGGACACCCACAGGCCCGGTGCCATCGAGCAGCTGTCAGAGCACGCAGAGAGGCTTTCCATCAAGGTCGTCTCACAGCGCTATGGGGCGGACCCGGCGGCGGTGGGGCGGGACGGCGTCCTCTACGCGAAGGCGCACCACGTCGACTGCCTCCTGATCGACACGGCAGGGAGGATGCAGACCAACCAGAACCTGATGGAAGAGATGTCTAAGATAGGCAGGGTGGTGAAACCTGACTTCCGCATATTCGTGGCCGACGCGCTGACCGGGAACGACGCCGTCTCCCAGGCTCAGCTCTTCAACCAGCACGTCGGCTTCGATGGCGCCGTCCTGACCAAGGCTGACGCCGACGTCAGGGGCGGGGCAGCCCTCTCGATAGTCTACACGACAGGGAAACCAGTCCTCAGA
>JAJZIG010000032.1 GCA_021851265.1 archaeon
TGGGCGAGTCCTCGCTTCAGCACGATACGTGCGGCGAAGTCGCGGTCAAGCGCCCTCCCGCACCCCCTGCACTCGAACTGCCTGGCCGACAGCGGGATCTGGCTCCGAACTCCGCAGAAGGAGCACCCCTGCGTCGGGTACGCCGGCGGGACCCTGACCACGGGCTGGCCCCAACCGGCATCTGCGATGGGCTTCGCGAGCGCGTGGTTCCAGAGCCTGCGCGCTGCCTCGACCATTCTGGACATCTTCTTCGACTGCTTGCGGTCAGGGTACAGGCGGAACCGGAACGCCGACTTCATGCCGCCCAAAAGATAGTACACCGCCATCCCATGAAAGCCTCCAGGCATTCATCCCAGGGCTGGAGCACCTGGGCTTTCTCGCGCAGCCAGGCAAAGCACGGCCGGGGCTTTCTTCGCTTCGACGGTGTTAAGTCTGCGGTCGAGGAGAACGTCGGGTGTCCATTTGGAGATCGCCAAGGTGGCTGACCTCTCCATCGTTGTTCTCTCACGGCGTTTGCTCTCAACGCTCCTACGGGGCCTCTTCGGTTCTTGGGAGAGCCGTGCCTGAAATCATCCCTTTTCCCTCCCGATGCGGGCCAGGCGGGCGTTCTGGATGACCGTCAGCAGGGGGTTCTCGCCCTCAATCTTGGCTCCAGCCGCCTCAGCCGGGGTCTTTCCGCCGAGGCCCTGGTGGGGCCGGAAATGATTGTGAAAGGTTTGTATCCCCGTCAGGACCGGCGAATCATCCCGTTCTAGGCCCCGCATGACCTTCTCGGTCTCGCCATTCGCTGTTTTGGCGTCCCACCTCATCGTTGCGAACTTTGCCTCCCGTCCTGATACCGGCCACGTGCGTCGTGCTTCGTCCTGGACTGAAGTGACAGGAGACCCCGACTTCTACCTGAAACTGACTCGTCCCATGGGGGACATTCCTCAGAGGCGGAAGGCCGAATACAGGCAGACATCGGACGCGGCGGTGAACCGTCTTGAAGGAGGGTTCGTTCAAGAGTTCTGCACAGATGGTCAGACTGGTCGGGAGAAGCTGACCCGCTTCGTTTGTGGGAACGGGGATGAGCCGACGCTTGACGGAGAACTTTGAGTCAATTTCTTGACAGGACCTGCCCGGCCCAGGTTTTTAACGCCGCGAAGGGGAAGGCGGGCCCGTGCCCGGCAGGCTGGTATTGATCTGCGGCGTCCCGGGGAGCGGGAAGACGACCGTCGCCCGCCTTGTCGCCGCCGGGAGCGGCAGGGCCGTCCATCTTCAGACCGACGCCGTGAGGGAGACCATAGCCAAGCCAGAGTACTCCCCCGAGGAGTCGGAGTTCGTCTACGGCGCCTGCCTCTCCCTGGCCAGGTCAGCCCTGGACGCCGGGTACGACGTGGTCCTCGACGGGACGTTCAGGACCAGGAGGCGGAGGGAGTCTGCCCTGGCCGCGCTGGCGGGGCGCTACGACGGGGTCACGCTCGTGCACGTGGTCTGCGACCAGGAGACCGCCCTGCGGAGGAACTTCGGGAGGGAGAAGGTCGTCCCCCCTGAGAAGCTGGCGGTGATTGCGTCGGTATTCGAAGCCCCGCCGGGGGCCGTCGAGGTTGACACCACGAGGCTCACCCCGGAGGAGGGGGCGGAGCTGGTGCTCAGGGCCCTGGCCTACCCCTTGGTTCCGCCCGAGTAGAGCCCCTTCAGCAGGTAGCTCTGGGCGACCAGGGAGAGGATGATGACTGGTATGGCGAGGATTATCCCGGAGGAGGCCAGCTGGGTCCAGACGTTGTTGGACAGCGTCCCCCCGGTGCTGTCGGGGTCGAAGAGGATGGCGAAGGTTGTGACTGTGTTCGAGCCCACCGGCGGGAACCCGAAGGACCACGGGGTCTGGGAGAGGACGAGAGGGAAGAGGAGGAGGTGCCAGGAGAATATGAAGGCGACCATGCCCGCGGCTATCAGCCCCGGCCTGGCCAGGGGCATGACGATGGAGAAGAACGCCCGGACCCTCGAGTAGCCGTCGACCAGGGCCGCCTCCTCGTACTGCCGGGGGAGGGAGCTGTAGAAGTTCGTCATGGTCCAGACAACGAAGGGGATGGTGAAGAGGGGCTCGGTGAGCATGAGGGCGGCCCAGGTGTTGAGCAGCTTCAGGCTGGCTATGATGTAGAAGGCCCCGTAGACGAAGACGATGGAAGGGAGGGAGAAGACGTAGATCATCACCCCGAGTAGTGCCCTCCGCCCGTCCCTGGCGATGGTGTAGGCGGCCGGGGCCGCCAGGAGGACGGTGACGGCGGTGACGGCGCAGGCCACGGCGAAGGTGGTGACGATCTCGGGGGTGGCCTGGCGGACCGTGGAGAGGAAGACGCCGGTGATCACCTTGGTGGGGTAGATTATGGGGGGGAGGAGGTAGTCCAGGGACTGCGGCCGGAAGGCGACCAGGAACATCCAGTAGACGGGGAAGAGGATGAAGACCGAGAACAGGGCGACCACGGCGTAGACGAGGTACCTGAAGGGGGACCCCGGGAGCCTGGGGATGCTGAAGCTGGGGAGACGGAGGCGCCTCTTCCCGGCGCCGGGGCGGCCCAGGGTGGCCCTCACCAGGAGGAGCCCGGGGACGCTCGCCAGCAGGGCGAGGAAGACCGCGGCCGCCAGCCCCTGGGACGAGAGCCCCACGTAGAACATCTCGGCGTAGGCGTAGACCACCAGGGTCGCCATGGTCGTCGGGGGGACCCCGCCGGCCCCGCTGAGGATGAACGGGAGGTCGAAGTTCCCGAAGGCGAGTATCATCGTCATGAGGAAGGCCGTCACCACCGCCCCCTTCGCCAGGGGGAGCGCCACCGAGGAGTAGTAGTCCCACATCCCCATGCCGTCGACGCCGGCCGCCTCCTTCACCTGCTTCGGGACAGACGTAAGCCCCGCCAGGACTATGAGGAAGGCGAGAGGGATGGCCGTCCAGACGCTGACCATGGTCATGGAGTAGAGCTGCAGGGACGGGCCCATCCAGTCCACGACAGGGAGCCCCACCGACTTCAGGATGGGGTCGACG
Organism: archaeon; assembly: GCA_021851265.1. Classification (GTDB taxonomy): domain Archaea; phylum Thermoproteota; class Nitrososphaeria; order Nitrososphaerales; family Gagatemarchaeaceae; genus UBA183. The sequence continues at coordinate 3,020 of JAJZIG010000032.1, forward strand.
GGTCCGTATCCCGGGTTGAACAGGGTGGCCCAGATCAGGGCGCTGGCGGTGAAGGGGATCATGTATGGGAGGTAGGCCACCAGCGAGAAGACGCGCTTCCCCCGGCGGCGGCTGTCCACGAATATGGCGAAGGCGATCCCGATGAGGAGGGAGAAGACGGCGGTCCCCACCGAGAAGAACAGGGTGTTGTAGACCACGACGGGGAAGTCGGTGAGCTGGAAAAGCCTGACGTAGGAGACGAGGTCGGAACTTGGCGCCGATAGGGCCACAGATATTAGGAGCGGGACGAGGGCGAAGGCGACCAGATAGGCGGCAGCCGGGATGTAGAAGACCCTGCTGGCGAAGAAGTCCCCTAGCCGGGACATGGGGTCACCGGGGCCCCCCGCCGAGGACCCTGACGGCCCCAGGCTGCACCGCGAACTTCACACGCCCTCCGACCTGAAGGGCCCCGGCGTCCTGGACCACCGCCCTGAGCTCCACCCCGTCTGTCTTGAGGTAGACTATGGTCTCCCTCCCGGCGAACTCCAGGGCGGTGACCTCCGCGCCGTTGGGCCCGGAGCCCAGGGCGATGCTCTCCGGCCTTATCCCTACGCGGCACTCCCCGTCCTTCAGCCCGTCGACGGGGATGAACAGCGGGGACGAGGTGCCACCGGCCACCGTGACCGTCAGGACGTTGAGCGGCGGGCTGCCGATGAAGGTGGCCGTGAACTCGTCGGCCGGGGACGCGTAGATCTCCCTGGGGGTCCCCACCTGGTGGACCTCCCCCTTGCCCATGATGGCGACCCTGTCCGAGATAGAGAGGGCCTCGGACTGGTCGTGGGTCACGTAGATGGTGGTGATGCCGAACCGCCGCTGGACGTCCTTCAGGAACTTCCTGGAGGAGAACCTCAGCTGGGCGTCCAGGTTGGAGAAGGGCTCGTCCAGGAGGAAGACGTCCGGCTTCTTCACCAGGGCCCTGGCCAGGGCGACCCTCTGCTGCTGCCCTCCGGATATCTGCCCCGGCTTCCGGTCGACCGTCTCCCCGATGCCGAGGAGGGCGGCCATCTCCGTCGCCTCCCTGACGGCGTCCTGCTTCTTCGCCCCCTTCACCATCAGCGGCGAGGCGATGTTCTCCAGGACGCTCTTGTTGGGGTAGAGGGCGTAGTCCTGGAAGACCATCCCGACGTTCCTCTTGGCGGGTCCCAGGTGGTCCACCGGCTTCCCGCCGATGTAGACGTGCCCCGAGTCATGGGTCTCGAGCCCGGCGATGATCCTGAGCAGGGTCGTCTTCCCCGACCCCGAAGGGCCCACCAGGGAGAAGAGCTCCCCGGCGGAGACCTCGAGCCTTAAGTCGTCGAAAACCGTGAACTTCCCGAAGCGCTTCGTTATGCCTTCGAGCCTGACTCCCGTCCCCCTCTCCGCCGAGGGCGAGGCGGAAAAATCAGGGACAGGCACTGTGATTCAGCCTACGGCGGTCGCCCAGGCGGCCGCGGCCTGATTCAGTGCCTGCTGAGCTGCGGATGTGCTGTTGGTGCTGCCTGTGAGGAAGCCGTACACCGGCTGGTTGAAGGCCGGTATCAGCGTAGACGATGTGATCGCGAGGTTGGGCGGATTGGCCCATCCGACGGACGCGGTGTTGAAGACGTCCTGGATCACGCTCCTCACCGGCTGGGAGAGGGTCGCGTCAGACGTCAGCATCGCGGTGGCCGCCTTGGAGATGGGGAACTCGCCAGAGTACTTGTAGATCTGCGAGTTGATGGTCGGCGAGATGAGGTACTGGATGAACTCGGCTGCGATGTTCTGGTTGGCTGAGTACTTGTTGATGGCGTAGAAGTCGGTCCCGGTCTCGGCATAGCCGCCCGGAAGGGTGGTGACGCCGATGGAGGACGAGATGTTCTTGGAGGAGAGTAGGGTCGACGCGTCCGCCGTGAACATCAGGGCCCCCGCTGCCTCTCCGGCCTGCAGCGGCGCGAAGACCGTCCCGTAGTTCACGGTGGTCCCTGCTGGCTGCGGGTCGTACTGCATGAGGTTGTACATCATCTGGAGGGCCTGGACGCCGGCTGTGCTGTTGAACGAGGGCGCTGGGACGCCTTTGCTCCCTGCGAACCCGTTGAACATGATGTTGTAGTTGAGGAGCCCGCCCTGTGGGTTGCTCCCGCTGATGGAGTTGTCGTTCATGTAGTAGTACCCGAATATGGCCGGGTAGGTGTCGATGATGTCGTGCGACTCAGAGCCGTCCACCACGATCCCGTAGTGGACCGAGTGGGTCTGGTGCACGAGGAAGTTGTCCACGTTGAGGACCGCCTGCCAGCTCGACCACGGTGGGCTGAGACTGTAGCCGTATTCCTTCTGGAACTCGGCGCTCAGCGTCGGGTTGCTGAGCAGGGTCTTGTTGTAGAAGATGGAGAAGGTCGATGAGTCATAGGGGATGCCTATCAGCACCTTGGTCCCGTTGGTCAGGGCGTACCCGCCGAAGTTCAGCTGGGGCGCGGGTATGTCCGAGGAGTTGAGCGTCACCATGCCCTGGAGGTTCGACACGTAGTTCTGGAATCCGAGGGCGCTGGTCGAGGTGTAGGTGATGATGTTGTAGGTCGGGGAGGCAGCCTTGAGGGACGTCAGCTCCGTCGTGGCGTAGCTGCTGAAGCCCTGGGCTATGACCGAGATGTTGACGCCCGGGTGGCTGGCGTCGAAGGACGTCGCCGCCGCCTTCAGCCAGGCGTTTGACGGGTCTGTGAAGGTGATGACGTTGAGTTTCACCGTCTTTGTGGGCGAGGGGGAGGTCGCGTAGAAGTACACGCCTATCCCTGCGACGATGATTAGGATGATGACTATGGCTACGATGGCTGTGGTTCCTATTGCTCGTTTTTTCGTATACAAATGAGCGAGCGTCCCGTCGTCTAGGAGGATATATTACGGTATGGGCGCACCGCCGTGTTAAATCGGGGACGGTGCCTCGGAGTCCTGGGCGTCAGGGGACCGGCCGAAGCGCGCCTTCATGTGGGCCCTGTCGAGGTAGAAAACGGCCGCTATGGACACGGCCATGTAGGCGACCCCCGCCTGGAACTCGGTGTAGTTGTCGCCGTACTGGGCGATGAAGTATGAGAGGAAGCCCACGAAGAAGACCATGTAGGATACCCCCAGGTAGGACCCCAGGGTCCACCCCCACCCCTTCCCTGTCCAGAGGCCGTAGGCCGCGGCAACTGCGGCGAGGCCGACGGCGAAGAGGATGGAGAAGTACGACAGGAAGTCAGGGAAGTATATCAGGCTGACGCCGGACAGCGAGACGTAGGCGTAGACGACGTCGAGGTTCCTGACCGCCAGGGCCGCGGTGAGGGCCCCGCCCGCGAGCTCGGCCAGGGCCAGGATCACCAGTCCGAGGGGCCTCGGCGCGTTCAACGCAGGCCGCGGCGTCGGAGTGGCTAGTTAAGGGCTACATAGCTGCTAACAGGAAGCATGTAGAAACGTGTAGGACAGCGTTCAACGGAAAACTCATGGGCCGTTATAAGCGGTCGGCCGCCTGATAGCGAGAAGGACACTGAGCCACCCCTGGAGGTCCACCGGTGAGAAGAGGACAATCGTCTGGAGCCAGGAGCAACCGGGAGAGGTGATTCGTTACCTCAGGGATATGCAGGACGCCATGCGCTACGCGCTCCAGGTCGCGTACAGGGACGCCATCGATGACGAGAAACACAAGATACCATCTCCCATACAACTAAGACGCGAGGTCAGGGAATGGTTCTACTCCAGATACGACTACGCCAGGCACCACGTCAACCCGGTCTGCAGGACGGCGGTCGCCCTGCTGAGGTCCTATCGGAGGAACCACAACGGCGAGCTGAGGATACCTGAGGTGAGGCGGCTGGCCATGAGGATCGACGGGGAGCTGTTCAGGGTGGTCGGCGACAAGGTCAGGATCACGCTCCAGCCGGACCACTACACCTGGCTCCACATCAACACCTCGAACAAGCACTACCAGGAGTATTCGAACGGGAGACCATCGGAACTCCTCGTCACAGACATGAAGGTCTGTCTGACCTTCGTGGTGGGGGACGGGAAGAAGCCCCTCGGGAGCAGGCTCATGGCCCAGGACCTGAACTTCAGGAGCATCGACTCCACCGGCGCCGTTCTAAGCAGCAAGCCCTCGCTGACAGGCGTGGAGAGGCAACCTCTCCGGGAGATAGTGCGGGTCCAGAACGACTACTCGAGAAGGAGGAGGGCGCTCCAGAAGCACGTGAAGGACCCCCAGAAGAGGGCGAGGAAGCTGAAAGAGACCAGGGGGAGGCAGAGGAACAGGGTCAGGGACGCGCTCCACAAGTTGTCCACGAAGACGGTGAGGGAGAACCCGGACGCGACCTTCGTATTCGAGGACCTGAAGGGGATACGGAAAGGGGGTGAGAAGAAGGGCAGGCGCCTCCGAACCTGCCTCAACAGGCGGCCTTACAGGATGTATCAGTCGATGGCGGAGTACAAGTCACCCAACGGCACGCTGTATGTGAACCCGCGTGGGATCTCGTCCGAGTGTCCCGTCTGCGGTGGAAAATTGGAGCACCCGGCGTGGGCGACAAGCAGGTGCGGAACATGCGGCGCGGACTACGACAGGGACAGGCTCGCCTCGCTGGCGATTCTCCTTCGTGGGCTGCGCCTATGCGGCCCGACGCCGTTTGCCGCGAGTGCGGACGCCTCCTGGCGGCAGATGAGGGAGGAATACCTGTATCCCCATGGTATGCCTGAAGCCATGGGAGCAGGTGGGACCGATGCTGCCGGCGCTCCGAATGGGGACGTATACGAATGTACACGTTCCTAGAAACGGTGGCAGCCCTGAGCTGGGTGAGACGGGTCGGAGCGACGTAGGTCGATATTGGCGTTATCTTTTAGATAATTACGCCTGTATATCCCTAGGTGACAGGCGCGCCATGGCGCTGAGCCCCAGGGCTGCCGCCAGGAGCACGGGCCAGGTCCAGTAGGGGAACAAGTAGGCTGCGAACGACAGGGGGGACAGAACGTAGAAGAGGCCATTGCCAGCGAAGGCGTCGTAGCTGAGGTGGGACGCGACGGCGGCGAGGGTGACGAAGAACACCCCCCCTCCCCTGCCTCCCTATCCTCGCCGAGAGGCAGGCGAGCAGCGCGGCCGCGGCCAGGGCGAAGAAGACAGAGTGGGCGAGGCGGCCCGCGACGTGGAACCCCAGGGCGCCCAGGATGTGGTCTACGTCGATCAGTATGCTCTCCCCCGCCGAGAGGAGGACCAGCCAGGCGTCCATGGTGGGGAGAGCGGCCAGGACCCCGAAGAGTAGGTGCCCGCCTATCTCTCGGACGATCTGGGCAGACGAATACTCACCGAGGGGGGCCGGGGTCACGGGGGACGCGAACCCCATCGCGCTCCAGAGGAACGACAGGGCGGCGTAGGCCGACGCCAGCGCCACCACCCAAAGGAACTTCTCCCTCGGGCTCGTGGCTAATGACAACGCGCCTCCGCACCGGGGGCGGGGAGGGCCCCATTAGGCCTTCGGCGGAGGAATCCCTGCTTGGGCTAGGCGAGTCTCTTCTTCAACAGCTCGGCCTTGTCGGTCCGCTCCCAGGTGAAGTCGGGGTCGTCCCTCCCGAAGTGGCCGTAGCAGGCGGTCTTCCTGTAGATGGGCCTGATGAGGTCGAGCTCCTTGATGATCATCCCGGGCCTCATGTCGAAGATCAGGCTCGCGGCCTCGGCTATCTTCTCGTCGTCCGCCTTCCCGGTCCCCAGGGTGTCTACCATGAAGGAGACAGGCTTCGCCACCCCTATGGCATAGGCGATCTGCACCTGGCACTTGGCTGCGAGCCCGGCGGCCACGATGTTCTTCGCTATGTACCTGGCCATGTAGCTCCCGGAGCGGTCCACCTTGGTCGGGTCCTTGCCTGAGTTGTGGACGACGAAACCATTGGCCGTGAAGGTCTGGGAACCGGGGACGCTGATGTCGAACACGTGGTTTACGGACGGGACGGCCAGACCCACCCGCGAGTAGTAGTGTCCCATTTCGTAGAGGTATTCGAGGTATGCGAAGTCGTCGTCTCCCCGCAGGAGGGCCCCATAGGCGTCTAGGAACTCCCTGAGCTTGGCGTAGGTGAGCTGCTTGGTGGCTTTACCCCTCGAGGCGCGCGTAAAGCGGCCGACCTTGGCGGCATCCTCCCTCCGGACTTCCAGGGGGAGTTTCCGCCAGAGGCGGGTTATCCTCTCCCGCTGGTTCGGTACCGCTTGGACGTCGCTCGTCTTCGAGTAGTCGAGGCCGGCTGACGCCTTGCGCTTGCTCGGGAGTCCGAAGCCGATCTCCTTCTGGAAGATGCGCACCGATTCTGCCCCCTTCACCCGAAGCCTGTACGAGCGGTGTTTGCCGGTGACCTTGCGCCCTCCGATTTCTGACTCATGCCCCTCAAGATTGAGCAGCGCAACGGAAGAGACGATGCCGAAGCTCAGGAGCAGGGCCTGGACGTTCGAGATGAGGCTCCTCGAAGTCGAGCCGAACCAGATGTCAGCTGAATTCTTGTGCCTTCCTGTCCTTCCGACCCTTCCGTCGGTGTCGAACAGGCCTCGCAGGAAGGCAGCTACGATCTTCTTCGGGGCGCCGAAGATCGTGGCGGGGACGTCCTTTTCCCACGCGAGGCTCTCGTCGACCCCCAGGTACTCGAGGTAAGCTCGAAGCTCGACGCCTGCCATGTGCCACCAGTGCCCGAATATCTTCCCCTTGTTGCCGAACAGGCGCAAGGAGAGCGCCTGGACGACCCTTCTCATCTCCGGGTCGGGGACGCAGACTTCTATGGTGTCGTACCTCTTGCAGTGGCCGTCTCCGATGATGAGCCCCGTGAGATAGGCGAAGTCTTCCGTGAGGGTCTTCGGCAGACTGATGCTGTTGCGCCGCGTGGTCCCCTGCTTGTATGAGTAGGCGAACTTGCTCAGGTCGACGTCGGGCCCGAAGATCCTGTTCTTTCTCTGGATAGCAACGAAGTCCCCTTTCTTCAGGGAGTCTAGCCTCTTCCATTCGTAGTTCCCTCTTTCGTCGATCACGCGGACGAGCTGGTGCTCTGACCCTTCTAGCTCGTACCCGTCCTCCGTCGCGACCCGAACGGTGTTCATCACCCCGTTGTCGAACCACTCGTTCGCCAGCATGGGGTGGGTGTCAGTCTTCACGATCAGCGTCGAGTCGATCTTCCCTCTGAGGTCTTCGAGCCGCGACAGCCCTCCGAGGTGGTTGACCATCGCGTCCCCTGTGATGCAGTAGCACCCGCCCCCGTGGGCCCCGAACCCCCCGTAGGTGTCCACTATGATCTTCCGCCCTGTCAGCCCCGAGTCGGCCAGGGTGCCGCCTATGACGAAGCGCCCCGTCCCGTTGACTATGAACTTCGTGCCCTTGTCGATGAGGTTCTTGGGGACCACCTGCTTCACGACCTTCTCGACCACGTCCTTCCTCACCTGCTCCTCGCCGACGCTCTCGTTGTGCTGGGCGGCGACCACCACGGCGTCCACCCGCTGCGGGCTGCCGTCGTCGTACTCCACGGTGACCTGGGACTTGCCGTCCGGCCTGAGGTATGGGAGGACCCCCTGGTGCCTGGCGTCCGCCAGCCTCTTCACTATCCCGTGCGACAGCGTTATGGGGAGGGGCATGAGCTGCTTCGTCTCCCTGGTGGCGTAGCCGAAGACTAGCCCCTGATCCCCGGCCCCTATCTCCTCGACGGGCCTGTTGACCCCCTGCGCTATGTCGGGGGACTGCTCCTCGATGGAGGTGAGGACCCCGCAGGTCTCCCAGTCGAGGCCGTCCCTGGCGTTGTTGAACCCTATGTCCTTGAGGACCCCCCTGACCACGTTCTTGACGTTGACGTAGGCCCTGGTGGTGACCTGGCCGGTGACTATGACAGTCCCCTGCATGATGAGGGTCTCGGCGTCCACCCTCGCCTTCTTGTCCTGCTTCAGGGTGTCGTCGAGGATCGCGTCAGATATCTGGTCCGCCACTTTGTCCGGGTGACCTTCGGCGACGCTCTCGGAGGTGAACAGATGATGATGCGCCAACGGTTGAGGCGGCCGCTGGTAATGCGATAAATAGATTGCTGCGCGTGATATTCGTATGTGAATATCTGATTCCGGCCGTGGTGCTCCAGGCTCTTCGGAGAGAGTGCGGCCCCTTCGCGGCCCCCCTGGGGTGGACCTGGTCGCGGATGGCCTGTCGCTCCGCCGCCTCGATGGCGTCCCTGTGCTCCAGCGAGACCTCCCCCGTCGGGCTCTTTGGCAAAAGCGCCATGACCTCGGGGGTCCTGAACCAGCTGCCCGTCATCGTCGCCCTGATTGGCATGGGAGTCACCCCCTGTAATGAGATAAATAGCTTGTCGGCTGGCGTATTCGCATAGGAATATGTCCACCGCCCTGATAGAGCCGAGGCAGCTGAAGAAGGTCCGGAACCAGCTGGGGTACACGCAGGGGAGGCTGGCCAGGGAGGCCGGGGTCAGCCAGTCCATAGTCGCCAAGATAGAGGCGGGGTCGGTGGACCCGAGCTACAGCACCATAGCGGCCATATCGAAGGCGCTGAGCTCTGGGAGCAGGAGGAACGTCAGGAAGGCGGGGGACGTCATGTCTTCGCCCGTGGTGGGGGTGCAGGAGCACGCCAGGGTGAGAGAGTGCGCGGCGCTGATGAAGAAGAAGGGGTTCTCCCAGGTCCCGGTCTTCTCCGGGGAGCGCATCGTGGGGACCATCACAGACAGCCACCTGATGGACCTGCTCGCAGCCGCCCAGGACCCCAGGAAGGTCCTCGAGGAGAGGGTGGCGGACCACATCCAGCCGGTGTTCGCCATAGTGGGGAAGGACACGCCGGTGGACGCCCTCTTCTCGCTCTTCAAGTACCTCCCGGCGGTCCTGGTCGAGTCGGACGAGAAGGTCCGGGGGATCGTGACAAAGATAGACCTGATGACCTCCGAGGCCGCGGAGTAGGCAAGCAGGGCGGCTGACCCAGGGGTCCAGGCGTGGAAGCGCCTCGCTTTTCGGGCGGTGCAAACTAATAAATCTCTGAGAATCCAATCATAGGATGATGTCCGCCTACGCAGCTGTCGACTTGCTGCTCGACGGGGTGGCCATCGCGGTCGCCGCCGTGGGCGGGACCTACGCGATAAGGACGGTACTCCTGCTGGAGCGCAACCAGGAGGTGCTCAGGGTCCAGCGCAGGATATGGCTGCCGATCCTGTATGCCGCTGGATTCCTGGCGCTGGACCGCGTCCTGCACCTCTCGGCAGACCTGGTGCCGTCGGTCATCCCGTCCGACGCCCTCGACTTCATCCAGGTCCTGCTCTTGATCGCGTCGCTTTCGCTTCTTTCCCTGGGGGTATACAGGTACTGGAAGGTGCAGAAGGAGTATGACGCCGAGAAGTTCAGAGACAGGGCCAAGGAGACGGCCTAGCCTGGAATGGCTAGCGATCGCTCAGGCGGCCCCGGGGGGGTCAGAGTGAGACCGCTGCGGGTGAGTGAGGCTGTCCCGGAGGCCCTTGGAAAGGCCGTCGCGACGGTGGAGCAGGGGACGCTGGCCGTGATAGCCGGGTCACTCCTCGACCTGCCCAGGAGGGACGTCCTACTCATCGCCAGCACGGTGGACGGGGTCAGGTATCTGACCCGGGGCGGGAAGTGGATGGCATTCGCTGGCTACCGGCTGCTGGAGAAGATGCTCGCGGCCGAGCCGAAGGACCTGTACGGGCTCCTCTTTCGGCCGTGCGAGAGCGCTTCGATCCTCCTCGGCGCAGTCAGGGCGGAGGACGGCCTCGCCGCGGTCCTCGATTCGTTCCACAGGACGAGGTTCGGCTACGCCCTCGTCGAGTCGGGGGACTCCTTCGGGATGGTCACCCTCGCGGACCTCCTCCAGCTCTACCAGGGCGGCGTGCTGACCACCGACCTCAGCCTGCGCGACGTGGCGTCGTCGCCTGTGCTCTCCCTCCCCGGGGGCGCGTCCCTCAGGGAGGCCGTCCGCGAGATGTTTCGAAAGAGGGTGCGGCGCGTCCGCATCGAAGGGACGGACCGTTTCGTCTCGGACAGGGAGGTGCTCACCCACGTCTTCAGCCCGGCGAGGCTGCGCGTCGTCAAGGAGTCGCCTGAGATGATGCTGGAGACGGCGCTGCAGGACGTGGGCGGGATGGAGGCATTCGAGGCCGACGGCCGGACCCAGGTGAAGAGGGCGGCGGAGGCCATAGGGCTCGGGAGCGGCGCCTGCCTGACCATCGATCGGGGGGAGAGCGTGGCCACGCCGTGGGACCTGGTGATGAAGCCCTGGGAGGCAGGGGAGCTGAAGATAGCCGGAGAGGCGCGTCAGTGACCGCGACGAGCGCGCTCAGGCCCAGGAAGACCTTCGACGAGTTCGCGGAGGATCTCAGAAGGGAAGGGTACGCCGTGAAGTTCGACGCCCTGGCGGCCGGAGAGTCAGGGGTGCTGCACCGCTTCGACCTCCTGGCGGAGAAAGACGAAGGTGGCGGGAAGAAGAAGACCGTCGTCTGCATGAAGAGCAGGGGGAAGAACCCGGTCGAGGAGATGGTCGGGCTCTACGCGAGCGCCTACGACGTGGGCGCGGAGCCGTGCTACGTGGTGAGCGGGAGCATCGAGGACAAGATGGCCGAGTATTACGGCATCGCGCTGCTTGCCGGCTGACCCCCGGGGCGCCCTGAGGGCGTGGACCGGAGCCATAGCCAAGGCCGGTCAGGTCCCGGCCGTCACACGGAAGTGGACCACCGCCGTGTGCCCCCACCCGTCCCCCACCACCAGGGTGTACTCCCCCGGGGCGAAGGGGTGGAAGACCCCCTCGCTGAACCCGCCGCCCGGGGCCTGGGTCTGGCCTGCGGTCCAGTAGCCGTCGATGTGAGCTGTCTTGGTCACCGACCTGAAGGGGGAGAGGGCGAAGGGGCCTATGGAGATGAGGGGGCAGAGGAAGTAGCCGAAGACGTCGAACACCTGGACCTGGGTCGCCGACGAGACGTTCCCCAGGGAGTAGTCCCCTGCGTAGGCCGCGACCCCGAAGGGGAAGAGCAGGCCGCAGACTCCGGAGCTCAGGTTCATGCCCAAGCGCGACCTCGGCGAGTTGGGGAACGGGAGGTAGTTCGTGTCCTTCATGGCGAGCCCCAGGGTCTGCCCCGGAGCGAGGGTCGTCGAGTTGGTCAACACCGAGAAGCCCACGGCTTCGGGCGCCTGGAAGGCGTAGGTCTGGAAGGGGAACGCTTCGAGGGCCCCTACCACGGCCACGACGGCCACCAGCGCCGCGGCCAGCGCTGCCTTCTGCCAGCGCCTCTTCGTCCTGGTCTCCATCCCCGGCCCCTCAGGGTCCGCCGGCCGACCTCGCCCTCTCCCTGTTAAGCTGCGAGAGGTCGATCCAAAGCGCGCCGACCACCATGATTATCCCGATCACCATGGACACGGCCCCCAGGACCCCTGTGCTCTCGGAGGCCGGGAACGGGAGCCCCATGCCGCTCAGCGCCAGCAGCCCCACCCCCAGGACGATGAGGGCACCGCCGACCAGCAGGTACCGTGTGAGCTTGTCCAAGGGAACCCGGGTCTGCGGCCTAGCCTGATTTAGCGGTTTTCCTGGTCACCCGGCGAACAGGGGCTCGGCGCTCTTCAGCAGGGCCTCCGTGGCTGCGGCCAGGCTCAGCCCCTCGAGGTCTCTGTGGGGGGCGCCCAGCTCCTCGAGCAGCTTCTGGGCCCTGCCCTCCCCGCCGGCGTCGTGGGCAAAGACAGCGTCCTGGACGGCGGCTATGCATGTGGCCACGGCGCAGAGCTTCTCCGCGGTCCCGGGGTCGGTCCCGTTGGCTTCAGGCAGGGAGGCCGCGAACTCGTCGTAGGCCCCCTGGAGCCAGTCCCTGTAGACGGCCAGGAGCCCCTGCAGCGGGTCCCCCTGGTCGGGGACTTCGGCCCTGTAGGCCAGGAGCGCGTCGCGCGGGTCTGACCTCATCCTCAGCGCCAGC
>JAJZIG010000033.1 GCA_021851265.1 archaeon
TTCTTCAGGTCTTCGCGTATCTTGTCCCGCTCCGATTTGAAGATGCCCAGCGAGGTGCCCTTCCCCATGATCGCCTGGTCGACGTCCCCGAAGTCCTGCATGTCGGCCACGAGGCACATCTGGTTCCCCGTCCCCTTGGACGCGATCCACAGCAGGCGCTCCTTGACAGGGCGCATGAACTTGTCCTCGTGGGGGAGGAACGAGGGGGCGGCGACTATGGACACGTCGGGGATGTAGACCACCACGGCGTTGGGGACGCGGTTGCGGTTGTTCTTGTCCTTCAGCCAGATGATGCGGTTCAGGAGGACCGCCATCAGGTGGGCGGCCTGGCTGCGGCTCGACGAGAAGTCCAGCGGGAAGACGGAGATCGTCCCGGTGTCCTTGAGGACGGCCTCGAAGTCGAGCCAGGGGAGCTGGCGCTCCTCGTCCCACGCGGGGTGCTTCGGCATTATCAGGCGCTCCGACCCCAGGCGGTCGTACAGGTTCCCGACCGTCTGCATCTGCTTCTGCGCGTAGAGGCGCCCCTCCCCCTTCCTGCGCTTCTTCGTCAGCGCCTCGGCCTCGGCGGCCAGCCTCTCAGGGGTCGCGGTCGCCAGCCACCCCTCCCTCGTCCCCTTCTCTATGACCTTCTTGTGCAGGGACGTGGCCCTGTGGTCCTCGCTGACCCCGAGCATCTCGACCCAGTCGCTGGGCATCTGGTCGTCGATGGCGAGGACGTAGGGCTTCACTATCTCGGGCTGGAGGTATTCCAGCGCAGGGCGGTCGAAGGCCCAGGCGAGAGGCACCCTCACTTCCACTGGGTACCCCCTGGGGTTGACGCCGACGTGCTCGGTGCCGTCGGGCTCCCTGAACGTCTCGGTGGTCCCGTCGGGAAGCTCGTACCTCTGGTGGACGAGGTGCCTGTACAACGGGTTCTCCGGCCTCATGGCCGCGAACGCACATGATATCTCCCCGCGCCCCACGATGTCGAACACTATTATTTTGGGCCTCGACCCCAGGGCCGCGGGCGGGTGGTCATAGAACTCGGTCAGGACGAACGCCCCCGCCACCCCCTTCCCCTTCCCCATGTCGCCGATGAAGAGCTTCGGGCCGAGGAGGACGTTGAAGTCCCTCTCGTCGGGATCCCAGAGCGAGGGGCGGTCGCGGGGCTCGCGGAAGTCCCTGGACGTCAGTGTGCGCGCCGTGGCCGAGAGGAGCGTCAATATGGCGTCCTCTGCATGGTGCGCTCCGTGTAATCGGTCATGGCCCGGGCGTAGAGCGATATCATCAGCGGCTCGAAGGCCGCGAGGGCGTCGGTCATCCTCTCGGCTGCAGCCACCCAGTTCTCCCGAAGGTCGGCGTCGAACGACTTCATCTCTGGCGCCCACTCCTTCATCAGGTGCCGCATATACGCGACCCGCCAGGGTATGTCCATGAAGTTCTGGCGGTTCTGGGCGTCGATGACGCGGAGCGCAGAAAGCGCGACAGACAGGTCCGTGGCGATGGCGTCGATCTTCTCTATGGCAGCGCCGAGCGTGTGCTTCGCCCTGAGCGTCAGCAGCAGGAAGGCGTCGTCGTCGAGGTTGTCCTGGTCGACGCCGTCAGGGCTCCCAGCCTCGGCGAGCAGCTTCATGAACTTCTCCGGCGCCCCCACCTCTCCCGCCTTCACTGCCTCCAGGATGGCGTCCCTCGCCTTCGTGGCGCAATCAGGGTGGGCCTGGAACGCCCCGACGTAGACCGAGGGGCCTGCGAAGTCCACGGGGGTGAGTTCGCCCATCTGCCACCCGTTGTATATCAGGCTGGAGATGTGGGCATAGCCCAGGAGCCGCCTCTGCCTGTCCGTGGCGTCCGCGGAGCCGCCCTCCCTGACCTTTCGGTGCTCGTCCCTGAGGGTCTCGCCGAGCGTGTCCATCCTGTCCCAGCGGGCGCTCAGGACCCTCCCCTGCAGCTCGGAGTACCCCGGGGGTATCGTGCGGCGGCTCCGTCCGGGCATCTACTTCTCGCCCCCAAGCTCGGCAAACACCATTTTGAAACGAGGACATTTTCTGCGAGCTTTCAAGTCATGCAACTCTCCATGTCACATGTTTCATCAAGGAATGTCTGTGCCGCGTCAAATTTCTCTAATTTGGTGAGATTTTCAATTTCCTTTGGCGCTGAATTCTTCCGCCATTCTTCAAGCGGGCGACCGTCATATCGCAAGCTGAAGAAGGTAGTCTTCTCAAAACCCTTTGCGGCGAGCTTCTCCTTCATTTTCTGGTTGAACAGGAGTTCAATGTTGATTCCGTCATCTATCGCTGAAGGGTTGTCTCTGAGAGTCCGCGCCCATTGTGATTTCTTCTGGAAAGGACAGAAGTCGCAGCTCGATTTAGGTGGGGCTTCGAATCCCGCGAGCCTGATTCCAGTTAAGCAATCTTCTCGCGTGATATGCCTCTCAACAAGAGGGTGCGCGTTAGTTATCCACTTTCTACGCCCAACAGTAGACATCCGGTGTATTTCGTCGTAAGCGATTCCTATCAGATTGGTGAAGGCTTCCTTGTTCTCTCTCACACTCGTTTCGAAACGGATGATAGGGTCGAGCTTGAACATGGTCGTGCAATAACGGCCTTGGCCTCTGAATTTTGTCCGAGGAGGCATTTTCCGAGTCGAAAGTGAATACTCAAGGAGGCTCGACCATTTAGGATGCTTTACCGTCACAAATTTCAAACCCTGTCTTTCCATTTCTGGGATAGCAACCCGTTTCAAATGGTCATAGGTTGCGGGTTGCTCATTTCCCGTATCAGCGAAAACCACGTAATCCGGTTTGATTCCCCACTCTGGAAGTTTCAGGAGCATATAGAACGTGTTGACCCCGGCTCCGTAGCTGAGAACAGTTTTCATCTTCCCATACCCTCTATTTCCTACTTCCCGCCCTTCTGTGCCGGAGGAGGGGAGGGGAGCGCGGGGCTCTGGACCGGCTGTACGCCAGCCGCCGCCAGCGCCTTTATCCACTGCATTGGGTCCTCGTGGAGCAGCTCCTGCACCTTCTCCATCTCCCCGTTCATCAGCGCCTCGTCTCTGAACACCAGCGACCTGACGCGCCTGAGGTCGGCGGCCGCCTCCTCCCCGTACAGCTCCTCCATCTTCGCCTGCGCCCTGTCCCCCCACAGCTCCCTGAACCGCGCCGCCTTCGCCTGGTAGAACTCCGCGACCCCGCTGAAGTGCTCCAGGACCTCGTCAAGCTCGATCTTCACGCTGCGCTTCGTCCCTTCGTACTCGCGCTGGTGCGAGACGTAGTACCCGACGATGCCGAAGGCGAAGTCCACGGCCGCAGGCCCCTTTTCGTACATCTCCTTGAAGAGCTGCACGACGTCCTTCTCGTGGAACAGGTTCTCCCCACCCGTGGTCGCCAGCCTGGTCGCCATCGCCTCCACCCTGTTAGCCAGCCCGATGTGGAACTTCAGCACCTCGATGATGTTGTCGTGGTGCATCTTCTCCATGAAGAAGAGGAGGGAGTGCCCCGGGGTCCACTTCGCGGAGCAGAGGGGGCAGTTGGCCGTCATCGTGGTGAGCGGGACGGCATCGGATATGCGGAGGAACTTCACCTCCTCGGCCTGCCCCACGGGGGGCTTGATCCTGAACTGCTCGTCAAGGGCCTTCCGGGCCTTGTCTTCGAGGGTGACGATGGACATGCTACGCCTCCGGCGCCTGCGCCTTCGCTATGTCCTTCGGTGACGGGACCCCGCGCCTCCGGTGCCAGACGATCACCGACCCCACCGCAGAGAACACCGCCGTCATCGCCCCCCCTGCGGCGGCCAGCGCGGTCTGCCCCGTGGCATGCGCTGCAGGGAGCGAACCATAATACAGCGCCATGACCAGCCCCGCAAACGCGAAGGCGGGGAGGACGTAGGGCTTGACGTTGGGGAACGAGTGCGGCTTCTTCGCCTGCGTCGCGTCCCGCTGTTGTTCGGGGCTCCAGGGCACCGCGCCGGCGAGGGGCTTCACCGCCACCGCCTGGGCGTTGTGGATGGGCTTCGACTTCTCCGCGAGCCTGCGCTCCAGGTCGTGGCTGCGCCCCTCCGCGGTCGCGTACCTCGCCTGAAGCTCCTCGTGGCGCCGCTCCATCTCCAGCATCGCCCGCCTCATCCCCTCCGCCTCGGCCTTCAGAGAGGGGAGCTGCGCGAGGTCGTCGGCAGACTCGATGGCGTAGAGCGCCTCGATGCTGAGTATCGCGCCCAGCCTCTTCATCTCGTCGACGATGTCCACGTACTCCCCGTTGTACACCCTCGGTATGAAGAAGTACCAATAGTAGTCGCCGGGGGGCAGCTCGTCGTACAGCTCGTGCAGCCTCGCCCTGCTGGGCTCCTCCCCGGGCTTCAGGAGCGAAGCCAGCCGCTTCCTCGACTCCTCCCTGTCCACGCTCTTCTTCCACACCGCAGGCGTGACCCAGATGCCCGACAGCTTCTGCACCGTGGCCCTCCTGACCCCCTGCTCCTCGGACTCCACGACCTTGTCCAGGGGGTGGGGGATGATGGCGGTCACGGAGGCGCCGTGCCTGACGAACTGCAGGGCGGCCAGCGAGAGCGACCCGTCCCCGACCTTCGCCACCCCGTCCTCGTAGCTCCCCCCCGTCTCCTTCAGGAACCTGAGCCACGCCTGGCCGAAGGGGGTGAGCGGCTTCGCGGGGTCGTTCCCTTCGTTGATCTCCTTGGTCGCCTTCTCCATGCGAGCCCGTACCGCCCTGTGCATCTCCGGCCCCCACACCGCCATCGGGACGTACTGCGCCTTCACGGTGAACCTCCTCTCCCTGATTACGTCGGGGACGGGCCAGTTTGCCTGCGTGGCGAACTGCACCCTGACCTCGACCCCCTCCTGGACGCGCTGGACCATCTATCTCATCGTCCCTGCGCCTTCAGGCTCGGCCTCGGCCTGTGCCTCTTCCTCGTGTAGACCGCTGCCCCCGCGAGGCCCCCTATGACCACCGCCGCCGTCCCCGCCGTCCCCAGCGTCCCGTTGACCGTCGCGTACACGGTCTGGCACCCTGAATAGTCGCCCGCGAACGACTTCTGGCTGACGCATACGATGAACTGCCCCGCCCTGGCGGGGGTGAAAGTGAAGTATCCGTCCCCCGCCGTCCCCTGGCTGGCCGACCCTTCCACGCACTGGTTCAGGTCGATCCCAGGCTGCTGCGAGGACGTCAGGTTCCTGGCCGCCGCGCACGAGGGGTTCCCGTCCACGATCAAAGGCACCCCGTTCACGCTCACGTTGAACCCTGCCCCCTGAGGGAGGGCGGCCCACAGGACCTTGATCTGGTCGTACGCTCCGAACACCGACGCCTGTTCGCTGCACGAGCCCCCTGTGCAGACCATGTTCGCGCTCGTCGGGCTGTGGGGGTCGAAGGCCACCTGCACCGGGCCGAAACCGCCGCTTGGCAGCTCCTTCGCGCTCACCGGCGCCGTCCCCGTGATGATGACCGTCGCCGAGGTGTACGTGTATGGGGAGGCGAAGGCGAAGGCGATGGTCTGGGTCGAGCCGCTCCCAGAGCCGCCCGTCACCGCCAGCACCGTCCTGTTCGTGGTCGTGACCGAGGCCCCGGCGACGTACTGGTTCTGGAGGTTGAAGACATAGAGCGTCGGCACGTTCCCCGTCCCCAGCACCCAGCACATGGAGGCGAAGGGCTGCCCGAGGACGTCGATCTCATAGGCGTTGTCCGCGCACCCTGACTGCGAGGCGCTCGAGGCCGCCAGCGTCGGCAGCGTGTAGGCGTTCCCTGTCGGGGCGTTCAGGGCCGAGGTCTCCACCACGTCGCCATACTCCAGGGTCTGCAGCGCCTCCTTGAACGTGAGCTGGGTCGAGACGGCCTGCACGGCGACCGGGACCACGCCGTTCGTGAAGTAGCCGAAGGTGAGCTTGTACGTCCCCGAGGGGTCCGTGATGGGCTTAAAGGGCGTCGCCTCGAACACCCCCTCCTGGCTCGTCAGCGTCTGGAAGTTCACCCCGATGTGGGTCGGGTCGACTGGGAAGGCCGAGAACTCGCCGACTATGGCCTGTCCGTTCAGCGCCTCTACGAGCTGCTGCCCGCTGAGTATGAACACCGTCCCCGGCGGCTGCTCGAGCGTGAATGTCGACGGCCCCGTGAAGTTCACGATGGCGAGCCGCTGCTGCTGGTCGAAGGACGAGGCCGCGTAGTCCCCTGAGACGATGAAGAAGTCCTGGTAGTAGGCGTCCGGAGGCACGAAGATGCGGACGTAGCCGCTCGCCCCCTGGACGGAGAGCGTCAGCGTGTCGTTCCCCTGCAGGCTGGCGGAGACGAGCGTCCCTCCGAAGACGTGGAATGTGAACGCCCCCGCCGTCCCCCCGACGTGGACGGTGAGCGTCACCTGCGTGGGCTTCGTCAGGTCCACCGTGGTAGAGTTCACCGTCGCCCCCGCGTAGTCGAGCGCCAGGCCGTACGTCCCCCCTGGGAGGTAGTCGGTCGCGCCGTTCGCCATCTGGAACGTCGGGCCGCTGGGAGGGGTGACCACGAAATACGCGCCCGACCCGAGGCTCTGCCCGTCGTTCCCCAGCCCCGAGGCCGAGAGCGGGTACTCGAGGACGTAGACCCAGTCTACGGCGTGCGGCTGGCTCATCGTGAGCTGGAGCGGGAGGCCGGTCCCCGCGACCCCGTCCACCGTGTACGACTTCAGCACCAGCACGGAGCCGTCCGACAGGGTGACGTTGGACGGCGCAGTGAGCGTGACCGATGCGCCGGAGGCATACCATGACAGCGAGGGCTTCACTGCGCGGGCGTCCGTGGAGTTGACGGTGAGCGCGTACTGCTGCGAGTAGGCGAGCACATAATTCATGGGGCTGGTCCCCGCAGCCACCGTGATGTTGCCCAGGGTCTGGGCCGCACCGCTCAGGGTGATGGATGTCAGCGCCCACCTCGACGACCCGGACCCGACGTACTGCCCAAGGACGACCTGGTGCGAGGTCCCTGGCGTCCATGTAAAGACGCGAGGGAGAGTGGTGCCCGCTCCGTCGACTACTGCAGGAACGCTGGAAGGCCCCTGGACCGTGAAGGCGACCTGCACGGAGTTCACCGCGAAGTAGGCCGTGACCGTGTGGGGGCCAGTCATGGCGAGCGGGAGCGGATTGGTGGTCGAGACGAAGATGCCGTCGATGGTGAAGTTCACGAAGTGGAACCCGGCCTTGGGGGTCGCCAGGATGCTGAGCCCTTGGCTGGCGTTGTAATACCCGCCCTTCGGCGACAGCGCCCCCTTGGTGGCGTTGAACCGCTCGGTGAGGAGATACCGGGTCTGGTAGTCTGCCGTGAGCGTGGCCGTGGCCGACGCCGTGTACGCCAACGTGCGCGTCGCCGGGCCGCCCTGCCATTCCGAGAACGCGTAGATGGACGAGTTCCCCGCTCCGTCGGGGAAGGTCGCGGCCGCCGTGACGTTGTGGACGCTCCCTATGAGCCAGTCCTCTGTGGCGGGGAGGGACACCTGAGCCCCGTCGACGTAGGCGAACGGCGAGGACGGCCCCGCCCCCGTGGTGATCGTGACCGCGGCCGAGTTCTCGACGAGCGAGTAGGCGAAGCCCGTGGTGACGTTGGAGGAGGTCAGGGTCCACTCCTTCGTCTGGTTGACGTATCCGAACTTGGAGGCAGAGGCCAGATAGGTGCCGTAGCCGTGGGCGCCTTCGAGCGGGAGCGCGGCCTGCCCGTTGGAGCCCGTCAGGGTCGGCGAGAGCCCAGTGGCGGTGCCGTTGTATTGGATGAGGTCGACCTGGGCGTTGGCGAGCGGGCTCCCCCCCGAGGTCACCGTGACTGTGACGACGCTGGCCGCGAGGACCGACCCGACGATGGTCGAGAGGAACAGCAAAGCCAGGACTCCGGCCACGATAAGCGCCAGGGATCTGTGGTTTGGGTGTGGCTTCATATCGCGGCCTCGTACCTCCCCGTCCCAGCCTTCTTGACGAGTTTCATCCTCAGTAGTGTACCAAAATGTGCGCCGTCCTTTACGGTCTTGGCGGCAAGGCCAGTCGCCATAGCGAGGTCCGCCACCGAGTAGCTCCTGTCGGGGTTGGCGAGGATGACGGTGGCGGTGGCTTTCTCCACTGGGAGGAGCCTGTTGATCGTGGCCCCTATGCCAGGGAGTCGCCCCGTGAGTGCTGCAGGAAGCGAAGGCAGCGGGACTGGCGCGACGCTTTCCTTGGGCGCTGTCCTAGGAGCCCTTCTGGGCTGTGGCGCGGCTTCGGCCCTCTCTACCTGCTTGTCTGTCACCCCTTCCCTGTGTATCTTGATCTTGAACCCCTTCTCATAGATGGAGTAGAGGCGCTTCTTGTCCCGTCCATACTCCGCTATGGGCATTATGACGTGGTGGTCGACCGACTCCTCCATGCTGTGCAGGAGCCTCCCGAACCGCTGCATGCTCTGCATCCTGCTCCCATAGTTGAAGTCGAAGTCGATGACGCACTCCAGCTCTGGTAGCGACATCCCCTCGTCCCCAATGCGCGAAACCACAGCCAACCCCTTCGTCGCCAGCGCGTCTTTGATCCCAGTATAGTTCTCCTTCGTCTGGCCGTAGAAGAACCTACAGTCGAACCTCTTGGCGATGGCCTTCCCAGGGTCGATGTGGTCGCTGAATACCACGGTCTTGACCCCCGCACGGACCAGAAGGTCGAGCTGCCTGAGCTTCGCAGCCTCGTCCTTGACAATCCATACGTGGCAGTCAGGAGACCTGATGGTGCCCATCTTCTTGAAGTCCTCCCATGAAAGGCCGATGGGGCGCCCTGATAGAGCGTAGATGTACGACTCCCTGCCATCCTCCCGCCAGGGAGAGGCGGTAAGACCGATACAATAACGCGCCGGGATGAACGCCATCTTAGAGACGTAGTCGCCAGGGAAGTGCTGAACCTCGTCTACAGTACGCGAACCCCACTCCGTCAATCCGAGTGCCTTAAGGATGGCGGCTGATTTGGTTATCGCAGCCTGGTACGACAGGACGAAGACCTCGTCCCCGGCCTTCGGACGCCATATGTCGCCTACCTTCAGGTCCGTGTGCGCCTGGACCCTGTCGACCCACTGCTCGAGCAGGACGCGCTGACGGACGGCCACGAGGTGGGGGCCTCGCAGATGGGTCATGGCATAGAGCACGATGAAGGTCTTTCCCACTGATGGCGGCCAGAGGAAGGTGCCATTCGAGTATTCCAAGAACTGCGCCCAGCCCGCCTTCTGGTACGGCCGAAGCTCAAAGTCCAGCGGCCTTTCGACGAAGTCCTTGGGGTCCGCAGGCTTGCGGGAGAACGGCCTTATCCCGTCGTCCAGCAGCGATACCAGCAGGTCGAACGACCGCCGGGGGTTGATCCTGAGCACGCCTTCCTCCTTGTCCGGGCTCACCATATCCGCGTACTTCTCCCTGGCGTACGCCAGCGCCTTCGGAGGCCCCTTGAGGGTCTCGCCCTCGATCACCAGGTCCGGCGGGGTCTGCCACCCCAACTGCTTTCGGAGCGACTCCGGTACCTCCCCCAGCCAGTCGGCGAGCCTGCTCACCTGGAAATAGTTCCAAGCCGGGTCCTGCCTGACCAAGTACCCCACCTGCACGTCCATGAACCTAGGCAGGGCAAGCTCCCAGACATCAGGGTGTCCCTTGACGGGCCTGAGGGCAGGGAACGGCTGCTTGAAGAACGCGTCCAAATAGTCAGGGTTGACCTTGCTCATTTTGACAGAGAGAGCGTATTCGGTGATGGCACGCTGTGCACCCTCCCTGGCCCGCTTCGCCATGTCATCCAGTTCGTGCGCCCCTTCGATGGTCTTCTTCAGTTCGTCCACGAGGCGCTTGGCATAGTCGACATCAATGCTGCCTATTGGAACAGCCTCGTTCTCAGCTATCATCTCATAGCCATCTCCGCCTCAGGCTCCTCGGAACGCCGGGCCGTCTTCGAGTTCCGGCGCCGGAACACGCCCCTTGCTATCAGAACAACCCCCAGAACGGCCACCGCTACGCCCGCGTAGCCGTCCGCGACCGAGGGCAGCCAGCCCGTGTATCCGAGCCCCGCCACCGCACTCCCCACAAGGACGAGTACCGGACCGAACGCGCCCATCCTCGGGCCTTCGCCCTGGAGGACCTCACCTTGGAGAGGCTCTTCTGGCATGGGTGCGATGACCCTGTCGCTCTGTCGCCTGATTTCCTGGACGACCGCCCCGAGGTTGTTTGCTATGGCCTCTGCGGCCCTGACCATGCGTTCTCCCGGGTCGTCCTTGGGCGCCTGGGGGGCAGTCGGCGAGCCGTCCGGCACGACCCCCATCGCCCTGACCTTCTCCCGTATCTCAAGCACCCGCGCCTTCCCTATACCGGGTATGTTCTCCATCAGAACGGTCGCCGAAACGAACTCCAATGGGAGCCCGACCTTTGCGGCTTTCATGTAGACCTGCTCGACCTGGGCGACTGGGTCGGCGTTCTGATGGTCGACTATGGCAGGAACAGAGGTGGACACGAGTTCTTACCGCCGTCAGGCGCGATATATAAGCACAAGCGAAGATTGGGAACGCCCAAGCCCGCGTTGGTTAAATACCAGAACGCCTGCTATCTTGAGAACGCCGGGGGAAGGACGGAGGCGGTCGCCCGTGGCTCTTGCCCTGAAAGTGGCGAAACGGCCTCCGTCCTGAAGGCGAAGTCGAGCACCCAGTACACCCCTCCCCACGCCCTCCACCCGTCGAACGCGTCCTGGGGGTCCTGACCCCATATCGTCAGCCCCTGTTCCCACAGGTACGCGAACCCCTCGGGCTCGTAGTCCCCGTCCGGCATCTGCCCGATGGCCTCCCTGACGAGCCTGAGCGGCCTGATCACCCCCACCTTCCTGGGCGCGGAAAGCCCCTGGCGGAGCCGCATCGGCTTGACCCTCGGGGAGAAGTCCCAGGCGTCGAGCATCCCCTGCCTGTCTATGACCTTCTGGACCCGGGCGGCGTGGACGTCTTTCCACTTCCTGCGGGTGCGCGTCTTCCTGCCAGCCAGGAGCGAGGGCGTGGTGTGGGCGAAGGCTACGATCAACGCCGCATCCTCCACCCCTGTATCTTCGCCAAGGCCCTGCAGGCTCTATGGACCAGCCGCCGTCTGTAGACGACGCCTGTGCCCCTGTCGACGACATGCCCGCACCATGCGCAGGTCTTCGGCTTCGCAACGCCTCGGGCCATCTATGCAGAGGGGCTCGTGAGACTTTGTATATACGCTTCACTTTCACTGACCCCCCTTCACCAATCATCTGCTGTAGCGTATTTTCACTTCTCCGAGTTGGTCTTGTAAAAATCATAGACAGCTGTTTTTTGGCCGCCCAGGTTGCCTGACTGGGTTGTTGTTCGTGGTAGGAAACCGCGCAACCTCGCGCTTGCAAATCCAACATTCCAAATAGGAATGTCAGATGCAGCCACCCCCGCCCCGTACAATAGGTGTGGGCGGAAATCTCGAAGCCTTGACGGGGGGTCGGAGCAGGATGCGCGGCGCGTATGGTCAGACGGGGGCCAAATCAAGCCGCGTCAGGCAAGGCGGCACTGGAGACGGGACCGTCTGGACGTGGACGCCACGGGGCGTGCCTATCGGGGATTCGGCGTTCCCCAAGGTGGGAGAACGCGGAAGGGAGGCTCAAGCGCCGGTTGGGGGAGAGCAACGTCGGATTGCCGCATGGAGTCACTTTCGGTGAGGCCCCTCCGGGAGGGACGCAGAACGAGGGCGCGTGCATATATATGACATTCCACGGAGAATGTTTTGGGCATGGACTACGGGCTGGTCGACGACTACCTGCAGGCGATGAACTACGTCCCCACCACCAGGGAGGCGAAGCGTTACTGGTTGCGGTCGTGGGCGGCCCTGATCGGGAAGCCCCTGGAGGACGCGACCACGAAGGACGTCCTGACCCTGAAGGAGGCGTTCGCCAAGAAGAAGGGGCGGGTCCCCCTGAAGTACTACCAGGCGCTGAAGGCGTACTACCGATGGGTGGGGCTGAGGAGGCCGGGGTTCCCCGACCCGCTGGCGGGGGTCATGTTCGAGCAAGGGGTGGACGCGGCCTCCAAGGACGCGCTGTCTAGGGAACAGATGGGCATCGTGCTATCGACGGCGTTGAACGGGAACAGGGCGCTGGGCATCGTGGGGGCGAAGGCGCCTGCGTTCTACGGGGGGAAGGACTGCATCCAGGAGGGGAAGGCGAGGTTCAGGCAGAAGGAGTATCTCTGGTACTGGGTACTGACGCTGGGGCCGATCTACCTGTTCAGGGCGCACGAGTTGCTCCCATACGACGCGCCGCATGCGGTCAGGATCGTCGACCCAGACAAGTACGAGGTGGAGTGCATAGAGGGGGGATGCGGGTTCAGGGCGAGGTACTTCCAGGGGGACGACTGGCACCGCGAGGTGCTGTCGGAGGGGAAGGGGCACGTCGAGAACGAGAAGCTGGCGGACTTCAAATGGGTGAAGCTCAAGGACGAGAAGGGGCAGACGCAGGAGGGGGCGGTGTGGAAGCGCAAGGGGAGGGTGAGGAAGGACAGGATGACGGGGGAGAGGCACGGGGAGGCCCACTGGTCGGAGCCGAAGCCGTTCCCGAAGTCGTTCATGCACCACCTCAGGCTGGTGCTCCTGGCGCCCCCGTTCACGGCGAAGCACAGCACCTGGGTGCTCAACAGGTGGGGGGAGCTTCTAAAGTTCGACCTGCGGAACAGTAAGGGGGAGAAAATCAAGCTCTCGGCCCACATCTTCAGCAAGCACTCGCCGGTGACCAACAGGATACTGGACATACTCGAGGGGAAGAAGGACAGCGAGGTCGCCATCGCCGAGGACGCGGACGTCAGCCTGAGCAGCCTCGCGCCATACAGGCATCAGGCCGCGAAGCCGGGGAACGTGGGGAGGCAGGTCAGGGAGGCGGCTGGGTTCTGGAAGGAAAGTTGATCGGGCAGACCATGAGCGTGGACACCAATCGACCCGTGGGCAGACGAACCCGAAATGCGGTTGAACTCAGGCTGGCGCTCGTAGAGGCCCTAGGCGGCAGATGCGCCAGATGTGGTGGTACGGAAAGGCTAGAGGTCGACCATAAGGTCCCCGTGGCTTTGGGCGGGAAGTCTGACATATCCAACCTGCAGGCACTTTGTGCCCGGTGCCACCGTGAGAAAACCACCGCTGAGATGTCTCCGTACATAGGACAGAAAATCAGTGCGGGTGCCAAGAGAAGGAAGGAGAGAAAGATGGCGGAGGAAGCTGAAAGAGAGGAAGCGAAGAAACGAGCGCGGCTTGAAGCGGAGGAGATGCGGGCGCGTCGGCCGTCAGGGCGTCGGGCAGTAGCGGCAGCTTGTCTGAGGCTGGCGATTCCAATCCATGACGTTCTCCGCTGGATGGAGTTCCCCACGAAAGAGAATTATGACCTAGCGCTCGAGGTGGGTGACCATCGCATCATTGAGGCCGTCGAAAGACGCGTCCAAGGGCGCCACAAATGCTATCTGTCTGGGGATTGGACATCGGTTCCCAATTGCACACTTTGGTTTGAGTTGAACGACCTAGGAGCATGGTCACCCTACCCGCCATTGAACCCACATTGCAGGATTCACCTAGAGGTAGCGGGAACAGGCCGAGACCCTTCAGGGACACCACAGACGTTTATCGATGTGGAATGGGCGAGACAATCCAATCTTCGGGCTTGCGACAACTGCGGGTCAGTTTTTGTTCCTATCAGGGGTGGGACGCGATACTGCATGGACGCATCCTGTCGTAAATCACGACGAACCAAGGCGGACGACTCATTGAAGGACATACTGGACGTCGGGAGGGTCAGGAAGAAGTCTGTCAAAGAGGCCGCCGATGCAGACGACAAAGAGGAGGCCCACCCTTGAAGATGGCCGTGACGGGGAGGCTGCTCAAGAAGGCGCGGGGGAAGGAAGGGGTCAGCGTGTTCGATGTGCTCGAGGGCGGGCAAACCTCGCTCGACAACTGGACCGGCTGATGGCGCCAGGGCGCCCTTTCACGAGAGGTTCGTGCCCCGAGCTAGCGAGGGGACCCTATGGACGCCCTGAGCGTCTGAGGGTTGCCGGGGTTCGTATTTATGGTGGAGGGGGCACGCCGCCGACCTGCGTCACGGTGACGTCCTGGGTGTAGAGGAACCCCTCCCAGTCGTGCGACGCCACGTATATCGAGACGGGGGCGAAGGCGTGCAGCGTGAACCCGACCTCCCCTGACAGGGGCACGGACGCCCCGTCGACCACGAGCGAGAGCGCGCCCGTCCCGCCGGTCTGGTTCGCATGGCCCTGGAGGCTTGCGACGTACGACCCCGGCGGGAGGTACACCTCGTTCATGAACATGGTGCGGTTTTCCATGAAGTACGTCACGCTCCTCGGTCCGCAGACCGCGCGTATGGGGACGTAGAGGGGGGAAGAGACGGGGCCGCGCTCGAGCAGCACCACGCCGTCGGCCTCGACGGCGAGAGAGTAGCCCCCGGACGCCCACATGGCGTTGAACACCGCCAGTGAAGGGAGGTCCATGTACTGCACCGGGACATCGCTCGCCGGACCCGTCACTGGGACGGCGAAGAACGCCGACGCCAGGGAGAAGTTGGACGGCGAGAGCCATGGGTAGCGGAGCACGGACCCGTGGAAGTCGGGGAACGTGTGCCACACCTGGACTACTGCGGCGTACGCGTAGGGGGCGTCGTCCATCCCCGTGACGGCGACCTTCGAGCCCGGAGGGAGGAGGCCGAGGGCTTCGGCGGCGACGGCGCCCGGGCTGGT
>JAJZIG010000034.1 GCA_021851265.1 archaeon
CCGGGACCTCTACCGGCGCCTTGCCAGGGAACAGGGGTACAAGAGCAGGGCCGCCTTCAAGCTGATCGAAGCCAACGAGCGCTACGGGTTCATCCGGCTCGGGGACAGGGTCGCCGACTTCGGCGCCGCCCCGGGGGGGTGGCTCCAGGTGGCGTCCTTCCTCGTCGGGGAGGACGGGCTAGTGGTGGGGGTGGACTTGGACCCGATCCGGCTGAAGGAGAAGAACGTCGTGGCCATCAAGATGGACGTGCACGACCCCGCTGTGGCCGAGAAGGTGTCCCAGGCCCTGGGGGGGAAGGCAGACGTCGTCCTCTCCGACCTCGCCCCCTCGGTCACAGGGGTCTGGGAGCTGGACCAGACGAGGCAGATCGACATGACTCTGCGGGTCCTCGAGCTGTCCCGGACCCTCCTCAAGGGCGGAGGCCGCGTCTACTGCAAGCTCTTCGAGGGGGAGCGGTCACAGGAGGTCCGGGGAGAGTTCCGCAGGATGTTCAGGTCGGTCAGGGTGATCAAGCCCGCGGCCAGCAGGAACGCGGCCTCAGAGCTGTACTATCTGTGCGAAGGGCCGCAGGTGTGACGCGGGTCCTCAGATGCCTGAGCGCGCCGCCGTCCTGACTGCCTCCACCACCTCAGCATAGCCTGCGTCCGTCTTCAGCCCTGTCTTCTCGAACGGCGTCCGCGCGACCCTGCGCCCGGACTGCGCAAGGGCCCTGTACACCCTGTCCTCGGGGGCAGACGCCACTTTCAGGGCGGAACAGACCCGCTCGAGGCTGAAGCTCCACGGGGGGAACCCGTCGACCCCGACCAGGGACCCGAGCATGGTCGCGGCCCTGGCAAGCCCCTTCTCCTGCGCCGCCCTGGCCGCCGCGCGCACGGTCTCCTCCTCGGTGACCTTCCCGACCCAGAGCGGCCCTGCCACCTTCGCCTTCTTCCCGCAGCGTGGGCACACGGGCGAGGGGACGACGCCGCTCGAAGCCTCGCCGCAGTGGTGGCACCAGGAGACGCTGCCGACGCCCTTCAGCGCTGCGTCAGCTCTGGACGCCCCGGCCCTGACCCGGACGAAGACCCTCAGGTAGTGCCTCGTCGAGTGGGCTGCCACGGGCTCGGCCCCTATGTCCAGCATGGCGCCCAGCCTGGCCACAGCCCCCAGGAGCACCCTGATCCCGGTCTCGTGGTGGAAGTGGTTGTTGAGCGGGGAGCCGCCGTACCTCCTCCTGCAGGTCCCCTCCTGCACCCCGCAGAGCACAGCGGTGTCGGTGGCGGTGAGCGACAGCACCCCGCCGTCCGACGTCGCCGCCAGGGCGGCCTGGATGTGCCTGATCGGCGTTCCGAACGGGTCCACGTCGACGTAGTCGAACCTCTGGTCCCTCCCGAACCGCGAAGCCAGGAAAGCGTTGGTCTCCGAAAGCTCGAAGGAGCACCTCCCGGCGACCCTGTTCAGCCTGGCGGACCTCTCCCCAGCCCGGAGCGCGGGCTCGTTGAAGTCTACCAGGGTCACCGACGACACCCCTTCCACCTCCTTGGCCACCCGCACCCCACGCCCCCCCACCCCCGCCATGGAGTCGCAGAACGTGCGGCCGCCCCCTGCAGCCGCCAGGGCCACTGTGATGTCTCTGTTGAGGGCGGCCGCCGGGTTGAAGAAGACCGGCGACGTGGGAGGCGGGTCAACCGTGACGCTCGCCTGGGGAACGAAGAGGGTGGTCTTGCCCTCGACGTGGCGGACGAACTTCAATGGGCCGGGCGCGGCGCGCCAGGTGTTAAACGATTCCGGCAGGCTGCTAACTTCATGTAGCCCGGCGAGGGAGGACAGTGGTTGTCAAAGATCTACCTGGTCACCGGCCCGCCGGGGGTGGGCAAGTCCACCGTCGTCTCCAAGGTGGTCCGGAGGCTGAAGAGCGCCGGGGTGATAGTGGGCGGGTGCACCGCTTCGGAGGTCAGGTCGGGGGGCGCCAGGACGGGGTTCGGTGTGACCGACCTCACCAGCGGGAGGACGGGCGTGCTCGCGTCGGTGGATTCAAAGTTCGGCCCCCGGGTCGGGAGATACAGGGTCAATCTCTCGGACCTGGCGTCCGTGGGCGCGGCGGGGCTCGAAGCGGCAGCGGCGGACTCGGAGCTGATCGTGATCGACGAGGTCGGGCCGATGGAGCTCGTCAGCCCAGACTTCCGGAGGGCGGTCAGGGGGTGCGTCGCCTCGGGGAAGCCGATCCTCGCCGTGGTACACGAAAGGCTCGAGGACGACCTGCTCGCCGAGCTGCGGGCCGCCGCCGAACAGGTGTTCCCGCTCACGGTGGAGAACAGGGACGATGCGATAGACAGCCTCGCGTCGGTCCTGCTGGCGGCCGCAGGGGGACCCAAGGTCTGATGCGAACGAGGCTTGTCGGCGGCGTGGACGAGGCGGGGAGGGGGTGCCTGCTCGGGCCGCTGGTGGTGGCGGGGGTCTCGGTGGACGCGTCAGGCATGAGGAAGCTGAAGCGCCTCGGTGTCAGGGACTCGAAGAAGCTCACCCCCGGACGCCGGGCGGCGCTATGCCCAGAGATACTCGAGGCGGCAGAAATGGTGAGGTGGGAGATGATACACCCGCGGGAGATAGACGAGACCGTGGCGTCCGGGCGCAGGCTCCGGAAGCTGAACTATCTGGAGGCCGTCTACTTCGCGCGCGTGATAGACGGGCTCGGGGCGCAGCGGGTCACAGTCGACGCTTCTGACGTCATCCCGGGGAGGTTCGCCGGGGACGTCATCGACAACCTGGGCCGGAAGTGCTCGGTGGTGGCGTACCACAAGGCAGACCGCGACTATCCTGTCGTCTCGGCCGCTTCCATCGTCGCCAAGGTGAAGCGGGATGCGGCGGTGGCGGAGCTCAGGGACAAGCACGGGGACTTCGGCTCCGGTTACCCGTCGGACCCGGTCACGAAAGCCTTCTTCGCAGACCTCGTGGCGAAGAAAGGGCGGCTCCCCGACTACGTCCGGAAGAGCTGGAAGACCTGGGCGCGGTACCCCGAGCTCGGGCAGACGAAGCTCACCGAAGCGGCCGCCGCAAGGCCATGAGCCGCTGCCAGCTTCGCACGCCCCATCGAAGGTCGGCATCGTGGTCGAGGGGGTGGCCCCTGACCTTCTCCTCGACCGCCTAGTCAAGGCCCTCGCCGGGAGCCTGAGGTCCCGCGGGGCCTGGGTACGGGCAGCTGCTGCTCGCGAAGTGAAGCGGGGTTAGCTACGCATGGTCGCGTAGATCAGAGCGTGGTCCTTCTCGAAGGGGCTCAGCTCAACCAGCTCTTTCACCTCGAAGCCGCCGGACTCGAGCTTCTTCTTCTCCTCCACGAACACCCTCGCCGGGTCCTTGAGGACGTCTATGCTCCTGGACTTCACCACCAGGAGGAGGACCCCCCCGGGTCTGAGCATGGCCCTGCAGTTGGCGATTGCGATCTCGGTCTGGTCCGGCTGGGCTATGTCGCAGTAGACCACGTCCACCTTCGCCACGGAGTACTTCGAAGGGTCCCTCGCGTCGGCGACGAAGGGGATCACGTTCCTCCTCTCCCTGGCGACGCGCTCGACGAACTCCCTGGCGACCCTGGGTGAGAACTCGACCCCGACCACCAGGCCTCCGGGGCCGACGAGGTCGGACACGTGCGAGACGGTGGTCCCCGTGGACGCCCCGAGGTAAAGCACCTTGGCCCCCTCGCCCACGATAGCGCCCGGGAGCCCCTTGATCATGGCCGCGGCCAGCTTGCTCCTGAATGGGTCCCATGTCCTGAACTCGGCGCCCCCTCTCTGCAGGAGGTCCTCGTTGTAGACCCTCTTCCCTGGGACCAGGTTCTGGGTGAGCAGCGCGGTCCTCCCAAACCTCTCCTCCCTGAGGAGCCTGGTCAACGCCTTCTGAACTTGTCTC
Organism: archaeon; assembly: GCA_021851265.1. GTDB lineage: Archaea > Thermoproteota > Nitrososphaeria > Nitrososphaerales > Gagatemarchaeaceae > UBA183. The sequence continues at coordinate 3,884 of JAJZIG010000034.1, forward strand.
GCCGTGGAGGCCTGCCTTCCCTCCTCGGCCCGTCCCTCCTCTCCGGCCTCCGCTGGGGAGGCTCCTTGTATCTCTCCTTGATCCCCTCCAGCCTCTTGTCTAGTCCGGCCTTGATGCTGGCGTCCTCAGAGCCGCGGTATCGGTCCACCCTGGCTGCTATGGCTATCTTGTTGGCCAGGGTCCTCGCTATCTTCCCCCTCTGCCACTTGGGGGCCGTGTGGACGGCCTGATGCTGGAACAGGATCCCGTGCTTGGGGGGCCTGGCCCCGGTCCTCAGGGACCTGAAGAGCGCCTTCTCCGCGCCAAGGATCTGGATCGTGCTCGCAGGGAGCATCGCCAGCCTGTCGAGGCCCCCCGCCTTCGCCATCAGTCGGGCGCCGATGGTCGCGCCGGCTACCTCAGCCACGTTGGGGGCCACCCTCTTCATCTGGGACTCCACGTAGTCGTTCAGGACCCCCCTCAGCGCGCTCAGCTGGACAGCGAGGGCCCCGAGCGACTTCACCTTCGCTAGGTCGCCCTCCGAGATCTCCCCGCCCTTGGACCTGTCCCTGGCCTCCATGATGGCCGCGACCTTCTTGTCGGTGAACCCCCTCCCGGCGAGGGCCTCGGCGGAGTACGACCCTCTCCCGCCGATCTCCGATATCATCTTGCAAAGCGCGACGTTGTCCTGGACCATCTGGGTCAGCTCGGGGAAGTGCAGCCCGTACCACTCCGAGGCCCTGGTGGCTGTGATGTTCAGGTACTTGTCCGTGTCATCCAGCGCCTGTATCGCCTGCACTAGGTGGAGGTCCGGGCGGGACGAGGCCTGACGGATGGCCTCCTCGGCGGCCGCGATGCTCTTCTGCCTAAGCGCCTCGACGTCTTGGCTCTCTGGGACCCCTTCGCCTGACAAGTCTGTTCGCCGCTCTCGCCTAACTCCATTAAAGGGTTTCAGGAGAGCCGCGTCCGCTGTCCCCGCATCGCCCCTGCGCCGGCGGTCCGCCGTCCGTTCTCCGGCCCGGCCTGCCTATGGCTGGGCTGCTGCGACGCGTTCGGCCGTGGGCGCTCCAGGCGCGGGCTAGGTCATGGTAAGCAGCTTGCGCATGACCCAGGCAAAGAGCGACGCGAGGATGCCCCCCACCCCGAGGACGAGGAAAGTCCCCTCTACCCGCTGGGTGATGGCGCACGCGAGCACCAGCGTCCCGTTGATTATGGGCTGCTGGGTTCCGCACCAGTATGTCTCCACGCCCGACTCGTATATCGCGGCAGCGATCCCGGCGACTGCCAGGACCATCAGCTCGACCGCGACCACCGTGGATACGCCGACGCCTCTGCGAACGCGCACGAACGCGGGCGTTACGCCTTGCCGCCTCGTGTCGTCCGCCGGGCCTGCAGGCGCCGCCCTCCCTCGGGGGGTCATCGCTCCTCCTCGCGCCTGGCTTCGCGCTCTCCGCGGACCAGGAAGACCAAGTTCAGCGCCATCCCTGCGGCTCCGACCGCGAGGAGGAGGTCGGCGGAGGAGAGCAGCTCCCCTCGGGTCGAGGAAGCGGCGGTCGTCGATGCGGCCGCGCTTTGGATGAACCACCCGAACAGGCCCACGACGCCGAACGTCCACGAGGCCAGGGCCGCCGCCCAGTTGAGCGCTTTCATCTGGGCGGTCGCCAACCGGCTCGCTATTTGAGGACTCGTCTTTGCCAATCGTGGCGTGGTCGCATGTCAGCGACCTCTTCCCTTCCATTGGCAGCCTGCAATCGATGGCCGTGACGGGCCCCCTCTTCTTGATTGCCGCGATCTCGACGAGGCCGTCATCCTTCATTTTCTTGAGCAGGGTGATAAGCCCTCCCCCTGGATGGCGTCCGGACTGTCCCTCTGTCTCGCCGCTCGCCAGACACCATGCCTGTGGTGTCAAACGAAGCCACTTCCAGGCCTGGACAGTTCCGCGTCAGCACGGTCAACGGCATCACTGATGCAACGCCATGCAGACTCTCCCTAAACTCTAAAATATCGAGGCCATCTCTACGATCCGTTGGCCAGCGCTAGCGACTTCTTTCGCCACTGCCCCTCCTGTGGCAAGAGGTTTTCGATAAAGCTAGTCGACAAGAAACTCGAATCGGAGGCGAAGGAAAGGGTGGTAACTGAAGTGCCTCGCGGGCATCTGCAGAGCGGGGGGAGCTTTGGAGAAATCGTGCCGATGACGGTATTGGATACAGCTGTAACTACGATAGTCGACACGAAAGAGTTTGGGTATTCGTATCATTGCAAGCATTGCGGGCACGAATGGACAGAGATCCGCAAACAAACGACTGTGAGCTAGATGCGATAGCTCTCGGCTGTGAGCTTCGGTGCAAACACGTTCCTACTGGAAGCGGTGCTTCTGGGACGCATCGAGGACTCACCGGCACCTACGGCACGTAAGCTTGGACGCATGCCAGGCAGATGCACCCTGGAGAATAAGGATCGCACTTGGTGCTGGACGACCCGGGACTCCAAACGCTTTCATTTGTGTATGTCCCTCCGGACGCCTTCGGGAACGCGTAGCTGCACAGCGTGTTTGTACTGAAGTTCGTGGTCATATTGGTGTAGCAAGTACCACCAGTGGTCAACTCAGACCAGTATTCGACACTATAGCTGGCTCCCTAGCGGGTAGATGTGGCCGCAGTCGTGGACCCCCGTACCGGAGAAGGCCAGTCCATTTGCAGCGTTGTAGTCTTCCCACTCCGTGGTTCCACTGGTAGTCGCGGGCGCCATTGCGCTGGCCGTCGGGCTCTTGGGAGTCGCCATTCTTGCGGCGACTAACAGGCGGGCGCCTTCTGCAGGGATTCGGACGCGGATACCCCTCCCGCCCCTATGCCGGCAAAGATTCGTGCCCGAATGCTGATAATCCAGGAGGCCGCACCCTCTCAGAGCATCGACCTGGAATCAGGCGTACTTCTCTATCTCTTCCCTGAGGACGGACCTGTGGCAGGTCGAGGGGTCCCTCTCCGTGCAGAGGAGCGTTATGGTCCCCTCCTTCGACTCCTTCGCCAGCTCGCGCAGGGCCCCCTCCTTCCCCTTCAACGACTTCCTGTACTCCGCCTTGAACTCGCCCCACGTCGCCTTCCCTGACTTGTACCGCTTGATGAGGTCCCTTGGGGTGCCCAGCTCCTTCATCCAGACGTCGACCCTGTCCTTGGATATCCCCCTGGGCCAGAGCGTCATGACGAGGACCCGCTTTCCGTCGGAGGGCTCGGGAGGGGAGTAGACGGATTTTTCAATCAGGATCATGCTCGAAACGTCAGACTTCGGCCAGATAAGTCTAGCCAGGCGCCCTTCTTGGGACGATATCAGCTTCGACCATGTCCCTGCAGAAGAAGCTCATCTTTCGACGTCGGCTTCAATCAGGCTCCGAGTCTCTTTCAGCCGCTGATGTCTGCTAGCGTCACCCCCTCCGCGTGTAGGGCTTGCGGGGCAAGTTTTGCGACCTATAGGCACCTGGCAGGTCATCGTGCCGGAAAGCACAGGCGACGCCCGGAATGACGGACTGCACAAGACGGCGGCATGGCTGGCGAGAGCCAAGTCAGTCGTCGTCATCGAAGACTTGGCGGTCCAGAACCTGACAAAGAACCACCGCCTCGCTGGTGCCATCCTTAACGGAGCACCAGCCGAACTAGGGCGGCAACTGGGATACAAGACGAAGTGGTATGGAAGCAAGTTGGTGATAGCACCAAGGAACTTCCCATCCACCAAGAGGTGTTCCGGATGCGGCAACGTCAAGGCAGAGATGCCCCTGTCTGAACGAGTCTATGTCTGCGAAGTCTGCGGGCTCGTGTTGGATAGGGACCTTTCCGACGCTAAAAGGTGGCGTATAGGCCCTGGGAAATTAGCATTTGTTGACCGTGGAACTCGTCTGGCGCAGAACGGAGCCCGGTGTGGCCCGTCAACCAATCGTGGGGTCGGCCGGACTTGTCCGTCCTCGCGTACCCCATCAACTGATCGAACCGCGGTCTGTCAGGACGACCTCGTAGAGGTTAGGGCCCGTAGACCCCGCTGCGGTGGTCTATCTTGTCGACGAGCACGAGCCTTTCGGTTGACAGGACTTCGTACAGGACGCGATAATCCCCGACCCTGACTCGATGGATGTTATCCCTTCCCTGGAGTTTCACTGCACCCCTCGGAAACGGGTCCTCGCCCAGCTCCTCCAGTCTCGACAGAATCCTCTTCTTCATGATTTGGTCCAACGTTCCCAGCTCCCTGACCGCCCTCTTGGAGAGCCTTACCTCGTACTTCAACTGAACGAGTTCTTGGTTTCAGCTAGCGATACGGTCCTTCCTTCTTTCAGATCCGAGCGTCCTTCCTCGATGGCCTGAACGTCTTCCCTGGTGGCGATAGCGTCAAATGCCCGTTCCAAGGCGGTTATCCGTTTCTTCATTTGGCGAACCTCGCCCTTCAGTTCTTCGTAGCCCGCTTTCATGATTATACAGTTCAGATACGTCCTTTCCTTTTAACTCCTTCGAAGCGAGCAAGGGGTTCCGCTTCATAGTCAGGTGATTTCATCCCTTGTAGGCGTAGGCCGTGAGAAGGACAGCGTCACCAATCAAAAAAATCGACAGAAAGATTGGGCTGAGAGGCTCAGGAAGGACGCTAAGTTGGGGAATGGTTGCCCGAAGGAACAAGTCCCCAATAGGAACAATCAGAAGGGTTATCATGACAGTCTTGACGACAAGTTTCAAGCCTATCTGGGCAGACATTGGATGACTCAACGGAATTGTTGATATTAAGAATTCTTCCCCATTGATTTTTGGAGCAAATCCAGCCACTTGTTCCTGGCCTCGATTCCGACCCCCGCCCTCTGCCAGAGCCTGAGGATTGTGGTCCTCATAGCATGCTCGTTGACCGGATGGGGGACCGCCGGGGAGGCCTTCTTCTGCCTCCTGTCACCCTGGTAGTCGAACTTGTCCCGGAAGAGGAGAGAGTCAGAAGCCAGTCTCTCCCCGACTCTTTCCCTGCTCGCCAGGTAGTCCTTTATCGCGTCGACGCACTCCGGCGTTCCGAATGTCTGGTACTCCTCCTGCTCCCCGGCGTAGACTGTTATCCTGCCGAGCCCCGACTTGAGGTACTCGATATCATTCAGTTTTAAGCCCGGGAGGGCGCCTATCCTGAGACCCCCCGACGCCATAATCAGTATTGCGGCCCTCTCCCTCGGAGACGCCAGCTTCAGGGCAGCCCTCACCTACTCCGCCGTGGGGGCCCTGTCCTTCGCCACCGTCTTCCCGGCCGGAGTCACCGAGCGAATCTTCTTCCAGTTGAACTGCACCTCCTCAAAGTCAAAGAAGGATTTGAGCGTCGAGACAGATCCGTTAATCGTGGCCGGGGAGACCCCGTCCCGCCTCCGTACGATGGCCGCAATCAGCTCGTTCTCCGCCGCCCTCCTGTCCGCCCTCGCCCTCTCCAGGAGCGAGTCGGGGTCGGGGACCAGGAGCCTCTTCATCTTCGGGTATCCTTTTCTAGTCGCCTCCGCTCTTCTGGATGCGGCGAACTCTTCCAGTATGACACGTCACCTGGCGAGAAATCTAGAAATCCCATTTAAGGAGCACACAAAATCATGAGGGTAAAGCTCCTGGACGCCGCAAAGAACCTTGAATGGTATGCCACCGTCGCTGGCAGTCCGCCAGAGACGTTAAACGCCTTCGGAAGGCAGGAGGTCGCAGCCAAATCGGCAGTGCCTGCCGTCATCACTGGAGGAAGCGTTCATGGTCTTAAATGACCATAAACCGAGAACGGTTGAAGAGCGTCCTCCGGCTCCTCGGGGCGATCCGGCCCATGCTAATCATCGAAGTGAACAGGGCAGATGTGATGATGGAATTCTGCATGAGCCGATTGTCCCATCACCGCCGCAAAGGCAGGAGGTTCACTCACAGCGAGCTAAGACTATATAGCGCTCTCAAGCGGCTGAACCAAATAGGAGGTGTGAAGAAACGCCAACACACGGAAGTCTGACTAAGGCGGGTAATCACCACAAAGGTGGCCTGAAGTCAGAAGTCAGACTCCCAAACTAGAGGGTAAACCAAAGGACAGCAAGATACCCAAAGTCAGGAACAAGCGGACCTACGAGAAGCGCTTCACCCTGAAGCGCAAACCTGGCCAGAACTGGATGCGCCAGTGACAGAACAGGGACTCAGTCTCGAGGACGCAGTCTCCCATGTAGCGGAGCTCATATCGAAGGGCGACGTTCGAACCCGGCGCGACCTGGAGAAGGCTAAGAAGCGCGCCGCCTCGCTCTACGGCCTCGACAGGTATCCGTCCAACTCGGAGATCATCGCAAGGCTCCCCCGCGCCATGACCGGAGCGCTCCAGGAGCTCCTCAGGGTCCATCCGAGGAGGAGCGCGTCCGGCATAGTCGTCGTAACCGCGTTTTCCGCGCCGTTTTCATGCCCCCACGGCACATGCGTCTTCTGCCCTGGCGGCCCGCGCCTCGGGACCCCGCAGTCCTACCTCCCGCGCAGCCCCGGGATGAAGTCGGCGCTCTCGGCAGAGTTCGACCCGTTCCTGCAGGTGAGGAAGTGCCTGGCGAAGTACGGAGCCAACGGCCACGAGACCGACAAGGTCGAGACGATCATCGAAGGGGGGACGTTCATAGCCGTGGACGAGGGCTACCAGAGGGGGTTCGTCAAGGGGGTCTACGACGGGCTCAACGGCTCGGTGTCCGCGGACCTCGAGGGCGCGCAGGCCCTCAACGAGTCTGCGGAGAGCAGGTGCGTCGGCCTGACCCTGGAGTCGAAGCCCGACTGGTGCAGGCCCAGGGACGTCGACCTCATGCTGAGCTACGGCATCACGAGGCTCGAGATAGGGGTCCAGAGCCTCCGCGACGAGGTCCTCGAGAAGAGCAACAGGGGGCACACGGCCGAGGACTCCGCCAGGGCGTTCCAGGTCGCAAGGGACGCGGGGCTCAAGGTGACCGCCCACATGATGCCCGGGCTCCCGGGGGCGACCCCCGACGGAGACCTGGCCGACCTCCGCCGCCTCTTCGAAGACGAGGCGTTCAGGCCCGACATGTCCAAGCTCTACCCGACCCTGGTGGTCCCGGGGACCGCCCTTGCGCGCCAGTTCGACGCAGGGAAGTACGCGCCCTACGGCCTGGAGACGGTGGTAGAGCTGCTCAGCGAGATGAAGAGGTTCGTCCCGCCCTGGCACAGGATAATGAGGATACAGAGGGAGATCCCCGCCGACGAGATCGAGGGGGGAGTCAGGGACGGCAACCTCAGGCAGCTGGTCCTGAGGAGGGCCGAGGAGAAGGGGGTGTCGTGCAGGTGCATCAGGTGCAGGGAGGTCGCCCTGAGGGGCCCCGGGGAGCTGGAGGAGGACGACGCGCTCGCGTTCAGGCAGGTCAGGTACGCCGCTTCTGAGGGGACGGAGGTCTTCGGGTCCTTCGAGCTGGAGAGGTCGGGGGTCATCGCAGGGTTCGTCAGGCTGCGCGCCCCGTCGCCGTCGGCTCACAGGAAGGAGATGGCGGGGGCCGCCGTGGTCAGGGAGCTGCGGGTCTACGGGAGGGCGGTCAGGCTCGGAGGGCGCGAGGATGGCGCCTGGCAGCATCGCGGGCTGGGGGCCGCGCTGATGGGACGGGCCGAGGAAGCGGCGGCGTCGGAGCTGGGGGCGAAGACGCTCCTGGTCACCAGCGCGGTCGGGACCAGGGGGTACTACCGCGGGCTAGGGTTCGAGAGGGAGGGGCCCTACATGTCCAAGCGGCTTCGCTAATCCTTTAAGACTGAAGAGGGGTGGTGGCGTTCGCATGGGCGACCTCTCGGGCTACAAGGGCGCCGCCCTCCGGTTCCTCGAAAAGGCCGGGGCCGCGGTGGGCGACGTGCTCGAGGTCAGGGCCACCTGGGGGACGGTCACCGGGACCCTGGTCCCCAGATACCTCTACGGCGACGGCGAGCACATCGTGATCAAGCTGAAGTCTGGATACAACGTCGGGTTGAGCCTGGGTGACCTGTCGGGGGTCAGGGTCGTCGCCAAGGGGGACCGGCCTTCCTTTTCGCCTCCTCAGCCCCCGAAGCCTTCGAAGGGCCTCCCGAAGGTGCTGCTGATCGGCACCGGCGGGACCATAGCGAGCAGGATCGACTACCGGACAGGCGCGGTAAGGCCGGCGGTGACGTCCGAGGAGCTCCACGCCATGGTCCCCGAGCTCTCGCAGGTCGCCAGGGTCGAGCCAGAGATAATGTTCGACATACTGAGCGAGAACATCACCCCCGCCCACTGGACCAGGCTGGCGCGCAGGGTCGCCAAGGCGGTGGACGAGGGGGCGGACGGCGTGGTGATCACCCACGGGACCGACACGCTGGGCTACACCGCGGCAGCCCTGAGCTTCGCCCTGGCGGGGGTCCCCATACCTGTGGTGCTGGTCGGCGCCCAGCGGTCCCCGGACAGGCCGTCGTCGGACGCGCCTCTGAACCTGATCGCGGCGGTGAGCGTGGCCGGCACCGCGAGCTTCTCCGGTGTCTACGTCGCCATGCACCAGGGGGAGAGCGACGACAAGATCGCGCTGCACCGCGGGACCAGGGTGAGGAAGAACCACACCAGCAGGCGGGACGCCTTCGAGTCGGTGGACGTCCCCCTCGCGGCGGTCTGGGGGAGGGGCGGGCTGGAGCACGTCGCAGACGGGCTGCCTCCGAGGGGGCGCGAATTCAAGCCGAGCCCGAGGTTCGACGGCGCGGCGGCGCTCCTGAAGTTCTATCCGTCGATGCCCGGGGGGCTGGTGAGGGCCGCCAAGAGGGCGGGCGCGAAGGTCATAGTCATGGAGGGGACGGGCCTCGGCCACGTGAGCAAGGAGGTAGCCAAGGAGCTGAGGCTGTTCATCAGGTCCGGGGGGGTGGCGTGCATGACGTCGCAGTGCGTCCGGGGGAGGCTGGACCTCAGCGTCTACGACACCGGGAGAGACCTGACGCGCATGGGGGTCCTCCCGCTGGGCGACATGCTCGCCGAGACGGCGCTGGTGAAGGCGATGTGGGTGCTGGGGACCGGGGCGAAGGGGGAGAAGGCGAGGAAGCTGATGGCCGAGGACCTGGCGGGGGAGACCACAACCCGCACCTTCCCAGGATAGGCGGGGAGCTGATGGAAGCGCTCCTCGTCGGCCTGGAGATACACCAGCAGCTGGCATCAAGCACCAAGCTGTTCTGCGCCTGCCCGCAGGTGAAGACAGAGGAGTTCCCCGGCAAGTTCGAGAGGAGGCTGAGGCCGGCCCAGAGTGAGACGGGCCACCTCGACCCGGCCGCGGTGTTCGAGTTCGCCAAGGGGAGGTCCAACCTCTACTTCTGGAGCCCGGAGTCCTCCTGCCTGGTGGAGGCGGACGAGGAGCCGCCGCACCCGCTCAGCCGCGAGGCGCTGCACGACTCCCTGCTGATCGCGGCCGCCCTCGGCTCCCACCTGATGGGGGAGGTGCACGTGATGCGGAAGATAGTGATCGACGGCTCGAACACCACGGGGTTCCAGCGGACCGCGGTGGTCGGCCTCGGGGGGTCGTTCAAGGTGGACGGCGTGAGGGTAGGGGTCCAGTCCGTGACTCTGGAGGAGGACGCGGCCCGGATCCTCGGCGAGGACGACGCCTCGCGACGCTGGGGGCTCGACCGCCTCGGGGTCCCCCTGGTGGAGATAGCGTTGGAGCCCGTCGAGGGGGACCCTGAGCTCGTCGGGCGGGTCGCGCTCCACCTTGGGAGGGTCCTGAGGTCCACGGGCAAGGCGGCCAGGGGCCTGGGGACCATACGCCAGGACATGAACGTCTCCCTTGGGGGCGGGAACGTCGTGGAGGTGAAGGGGGTCCAGAAGCTCAACCTGCTCCCCAAGGTGGTGGAGTACGAGAGACGGAGGCAGTCGATGCTGAGAAGGGTCGCGGAGAAGCTCCGGGAGAATGGGGTGCAGAAGGTGGCCTGCTCCTCGGCCGACGCCACAGGGGCCCTGCGGGGTTCGGCGTCGCCGGCGGTTTCCAGGCTGCTGTCTGGAGGTTCCAAGGCAGTGTGCATAGCCGCCCCGGCGCTCGGTGGCCTCCTGGGGTGGGAGCCCGAGCCGGGCGTGCGCCTGGGGAAGGAGCTGGCGGAGGTGGCGAGGGCGAACGGCCTGGGCGGGGTCATCCATTCTGACGAGTTCGAGAAGCAGGGCATCCCGCAGGTCGAAGACGCCGCGCTCAGAAGCGCCCTCGGGTGCGGCAGGGGGGAAGCCCTCGTGCTCGTAATCGGCGGGGCGGAGGCCGTCGACAGGGTCGTCCCGCTCCTGGCGGCCAGGCTGTCCGCCTGCGTCGACGGCGTCCCGGCCGAGACCAGGGCCCCGACAGACGGAGGGGAGACTAGGTACATGCGCCCCAGGCCAGGCTCGCAGAGGATGTACCCTGAGACCGACATACCCGACATCGTCGTCACCGAGGCGGAGGAGGCGGAGCTCGCCCGGGAGGCGCCCGAAGACTGGCGGTCGAGGGTCGCGCGCCTGGAGCGGGAGCGGTCGCTCAGCGGGGACATGGCCCTCAAGCTCTACGACGCCGACGAGATCGAGAGGTTCGAGGAGCTCGCCGGGCGTCTCAGGCTCGAGCCGTCGTTCATCGCCTCGGTCCTGGTAGACCTCCCTGCGAGGCTGTCGAGGGAGGGGGTCGCCGAAGCAGGCTACGCGCCCTCTGCCCTGGCCCTGGCCCTGGAGGCCGTCGCGGCTGGGAGGGTGGCGAA
>JAJZIG010000035.1 GCA_021851265.1 archaeon
GCCTTTCGTTATCCCCTTGCCGCCTATAGATAAGTCGGTCATACATGGGGCCCTTATCGATAAGTATTTAAGGGTTGCCCGACCTGCTTCGTGCGTGAAGAGCGAGAAGATACTAAGCGGGATAATGACCTTGCTCGTGCTCAGGCGGCTCGCCGATAAGCCCGCGCATGGCTATGGATTACAGAGTTTCTTGTCGGAGGTCCTCGAAAGGCCGATTCCACCGGGCACGATATACGTTATCCTCTCTACCCTCAGAGCCAGGGGACTGATCGCTATCGAGAGAAGGGCGACGGTCAACGGCAGAAACGTGGTGGAGTACGGCATAACCGATCGTGGGACGCGGTTTCTGCTCGAACATGAAAAGCCCCTTCGCACGGTAAGAAAGGTAATCGGCGAACTCGCAGACTCGATCAAGCACCTCAAGAACGAGTCCGCAGCGTAGGAGTCTCTTCCGGCCCACTGAATCAGTCAAGAGAATCCTACACCTGAGCCGTTCCAGCGATGCGCGTTCCTTCGTCTTCGTCCCGATCATTGAGTTGATCCATATGAAGGCGCAACTGTTCGAGGCTCTCCTCTCGGAGAGTAGCCGCTATTGGTAAGCCGCTTCCCTTGGGCCGATGTAATGGAGAGTCGGACGCTCATTCCACATCACGGCGTACACTATCCTTTGCTCGTAGAGCGCGGGGGCGGATGCCTGCGCGGCACGAACAGTGGTCTGAAGACGGGCAAGGGCCAACCCCGTCCCGAGGGGGTGGGTTCACCGTCTGCCTTGTCAGGGAGCGGCCGACGCAGGCTCGAACGTCTTCAGGTACTTGACCAACTCGACGAAGTCGGGGTTCTTCTCTGCCCTTATCATCCTCACCGGGAACTCCCGGCTGTTGACCAGCGCCCTCTTCTCGTCCTGGAAGCTTGTCTCGGTGAAATTGACCACCGCGTAGTGGATTATCCCCTTCAGGCTCTCCGATATCGTCTCCGGGGTCGGTGGGAACTGGCCGATGACGAATGCTACGCCGTCGATCCAGTTGACCGCGGGGATTCCCGCTTGCTTCTGCGCCTCTGTCTGCTCGATTATCGACTTGAAGAACTCGGGGACGTCGAGCTTCCTGATTTCGTGGACGACGATCTTCTGATATGGACGGTACTCGATCTCGACCATGACCGCTACTCCACCTCCGGGCTTCAGGGTTGGTATTAAAGGACCGATGGCTTTCTCTGTGAAAGGGAGGTTCGAGCCGCTATGACTGCCTCCTGTCTCTGAAGGCCCGTTCTGGACCCATGCCGTCGAAGCGCGACGGCCCTCCCTTCTCCAGGCTCTATTCGAGGCTCAGGTACAGCAGTATGGTATACGCCACCACGGTGAACATGTCTGCCGCCGAGAAGTAGGGCCCGAACACTTCGGAGAATGTCCCCACGTAGCCCAGCAGGAGCGGGTACTGGAAGACCGACTGGAAGAGCAGCGCGAACATCACCACGAGGATGCCCAGACTGAACCGCGCCTTCGTCTGTGCATAGATCCTGACGTAGACCGCGACAATGGCCACCAAGAGGGCGATGCTGACCGTGGAGAGGATGGTGTGCACCACCATCAGGTTTCTGAGCTGGAAGTAGAATTGAACCCCGAAGGGTCCCGGCCCGTAGGGGAGGGGGACGTAGGCCGACAGGGCGAAGCCGAGGAGGGCCCCTATGACGAGCACCACTGGCACCAGGACCTTCGAAGGCCCCCTTCTCCTGGAGGGTGCCCCCGCTGGCGCGGGCTGCTCTGTCATTTCAGTCTCCTCCCTCTTGACTTCTCGAGGATCGCCTCCAGCGCAGGCCAGTGGGCATCCATGGAGTCGGACACGAAGTAGAGCTTGCCGTATGTCTCCCCCTCGGTCACCACGACGCGGTTGTCCACGAGCACCCTAAGGTGGTGGCGGACCGTCGTGTAGTCCAGGCCTAGGGCCTGGGACAGCTGCTGGGCGTTCCTGGGCTGCTCCCTGACGGCCCTCAGGACCTCCGCCCTGGTGGAGGCACCGGTGCTCCCCGCGAACAGCCACCAGAGAAGGCGCTCGAAAGCATCCAACGCGAGCAAATCGTCATAAGCCGGTCGCAATAACAGTATCGAGCCTCCGCCCGGGGTCCGCGCGGCCTTCGTCCATGGAGAGCCGGGCATCGAGGTCCCGGGACCTGGTTTGCTATGGGAGAGTGCCAACTTTAACACTGATGGTGCTCGGTGAGCCCGCCCGGATTATCCCTAGCTGGACGGTCTGTCCTGGGAGGGCGTGCACCTCCAGCCACGCGCTAAGGGCATCCGTGCTTATCACCTTGGTGCCGTTCACCGCGACGATAACGTCTCCGCCTATCTGGTAGGTCTGCCCCTCTACGGTGACTGTCCGAGTGCCGCCGCGTAGCCCCGCCTGGGCTGCGGGACCGCCGGCCACCACAGACTCCACCAGGACGCCGTAGGTCACATTGGAACCGGTCGCCTGGGCGAGCTGATACGTCATGTCTGCGCTGGCCGATATGCCCAGGTACGGGTGGAGGGTGTAGTTTCCGGTGGTGACCAGCGACGGGAGCTCACGGGCGATGGTGCTCGCTGGTATGGCGAACCCCAAGCCCTGCGAGTTTGTGACAGCGGCCGTGGTGATGCCGATGACCTCGCCGGCTGAGTTGAGCAGTGGCCCGCCCGAGTTCCCGGGGTTGATCGCAGCGCTGAACTGTATCACGTCCGGGATGGTCGCCTGCGTCGTCGACTCCGTGATGGTCCTCCCTATCTGGCTCACGATACCTTCGGTCATCGAGCCGGACAGCCCGAGGGGGCTCCCTATGGCGTACACCTGCTCGCCTACCGACACGGCCTGGGGAGTGCCCAGGACGTCCATGGGGTGGAACTCGCTCGCCGGTGCATTGACCTGCAGGACCGCCAGGTCCCTGTATGGGTCGGTCCCCTGAACCTGCGCTGTGTACGAGTTCCCGTCGGAGAAGGTCGCCGTGATGTTGGTGACCCCGCTGACCACGTGGTTGTTCGTGACCACGTAGGGGGCCCCCTGATATTCGACGACGAACCCCGACCCCTGCACGCTCTCGAGCGAGGAGACCTGCCCGAAGAAGCTGCTCTGGGTCACCAACGCGTAACCCTGGATGGTCACCACGCTGGCGCTGAGGTTGGCGTAGAGCCCCTCGGCCCCAGAATAGGACTGGTTGGATTGAGCCGGGGCGGCAGCGAGCCGGCTCTGAAGCGCCTGGTTGGCCGCCTGGAGGCTCGTCACCTCGGCTTGGAGGCTGCTCACCTGTTGCTGTACCTGGCCATGAGTGCTGGTCGCCTCGTAGTAGGCGACGAAAGAGACAGCAAGCAGCGCGGCTATCAGCACGGCGGTCAGCCGCCACTTCGGACGAGGCGCCTCGACTTCCATGGAGGCGAACCTGCGGTGCCCGTATTTACTGGATTTCCGAAATCGTTCCTAAATCGATACCGAATCCTTCGCAGATGCCGTCCCGGAGGCTTCCGGTCCCCGCAGCAGGCATGTCATAGAGTGGTTTATAGTTACTATAGACCACGCTGAAATATGAAGACGCGGATGCCGAAGGCATGGGGTTAGCCCTGGGGTCAGCTCGGGCAAGCGTGACAGCCCAGGTGAGCGTGATAGCCGTCTCCGCGGCCCTGTTCGCCCTGGCCAAGGGGCTCACGGCCTACATCCGCACCCCCTGGGGGGTAGGGCAGCTGTTCATAGCGTCGTTCATCCCTGTGTACTTCGCGGTCACATCTGACGCCATCCCAGCGGCCCTGGGGGCGGGGATAGGGTCCTTCCTCGGAGACCTCTTCTTCCTGGTCCCGCTCGGCGCCACCACTCCGTTCTTCGCGCTGACCGTCGGCGCGCCCGCTAATTTCGTCGCCACCCTCCTCCTCGCGGTCTTCGTAAAGAGGTACAGGTCATGGCCGTCGTTCGTCGCCGCCACCGTCTGCTTCCTCACCCTCGGCAACTTCATGGCAGGGGCGCTCCTCTGGTGGCTCGCCCCTCTCCCATCGGCCAGCCTCATCCTCGGATTCACGGTCTACTGGGACATGACGGCGATACCTGCGATACTGATCGGGGTCCCGGCCCTCGTGAGGGCCACGGCGCCCATAATCGGCCGCTCGAAGATGCTTCGATACGTCCCGGAGTGGTCCGGGGTCGGGAGGAGGCAGATGGCCTGGTCCCTGGTGTTCTCCCTGATGTTCGTCGGGTTCGGCGGCGCAATATTCCTCCTGGCGCCATCGACTCTCAGCGGGTGGCCCGGCCTTGCGACGTACTTCGCGGTGGCCGGCGTGGCCGTGGTGATCTTCGGGCCCCTGGCGAGCCTCCTCACCGGGAAGCGACTGGGGGCGGCCAGGACTGCGGACTAGGCCCGCCGTCGCCTTCGCCCCTTCGGCGATAACCAACTTCTTCGAGATCAGCTACGGTCCTTCCGCCGAGCCGCTTGGGGCCACCGGAGGGGGATACATCCTCTCCGGGGGGACCGTCTCCAGCGCGAAGGTCGCAGAGGGGGCGGGCGGGGTCGAGACCGTCGTGAACGGGGACCGGGGCTACGACGCCCGCACCACTCGCAGGGCCGTCGAGCTGCTCCTGGCTGCGTCGAGGAAGACCGGCGTCTCGATGCAAATCGACCAGACTGTGGGCACCCCAATTGGGGCCGGGTTCGGTGCTAGCGCAGCCGCGGCTACCTCGGCAGTCTATGCTGCTGCCGCAGCTGCAGGCATACTGGAACCGAAGCGGGCGCTCGCCCTCTACGCCCACAGAGCCGAAGTCATCGAACAGACAGGCCTGGGTACGGTGTCGGTGGTCTACGACTCGGCAGGCGCCGGCGCCATCACCGTCCCAGGGGAGCCCGGCGTCTCCCGCTTCGTCGCGGTGGACGTACCTCCTGGGACGAAGATAGTCACCGGATACGTCGCGTCCTTCGACAAGAAGGACGCCCTGTCCTCCAAGGCGATCAGCGACAGGATCAACTCGCTGGGGCGTTCGTCCCTTGCCGCGTTCCTCGCGGACCCGACGTTGGACGTCCTGGCTTCCGAGGGAGAGAGGTTCTCTGGCAGGCTAGGGCTGGAGTCGCCGGAGGTGAAGAAGCTCATCGCCGCCGGCAAGGGGGCGGGGGCGAGGTACGCGAGCCAGAACATGATCGGGTACTCGGTGCACTGCGTGACGGACGCCGACGCGGCAGGCAAGGTCTCCGCCGCGCTGCGACGGTTCGGCCCGGGGGTGAGGGTAGACGTCTACGACGTCGGGACCAAGAAGGCCCGCGTCCTTGGGTCTAGCCACAGGTGACCAGGTCCTTGGTGAACTTGGTGAACAGCTCGGGCTTCCTGTCGACCCTGAGGGTGTCCTCTATCCTGATCCCGTACTTGCCGACGAGGTAGACGCCCGGCTCGTCCGTGATGACGTCGTTCTTCCCGAGCTTCACTTCGTTCCCGTGGAATATCCCTGGCGACTCGTGGATGTCGATGCCGACGCCGTGCCCCACGCTGTGGTTCAGATACCTGTCCATCCTGTGCTTGCGGAGGACGCCTACGGCCGCGTCGTGCACCGAGCCGCAGGAAACCCCTTCTTTCGCCGTGTCGATGGCTGCCTGCTGGGCATCCTTCACCACGGCGTAGGCCCTCTTCATCTCTGAGGTGACGCTCCCCACGGCGAACGTCCTGGTCTCGTCGGAGTTGTACCCCTCATACCTGAAGAACAGGTCGGCGACCACGAAGTCGCCGCTCTTGACCTTCCTCCCGGAGAGCTCCGAATGGCCGTACGCCCCGTGGGGCCCGGACGCGATGATGATCGGCCCCAACGACGAGCCAGAGTTGGAAGGGGTGAGCCCTTCCTCGAGGGCTGTCTTCATCACCTCAGCGGCCAGCTCCCACTCCGTCCGTCCGGGCTTCAGGACTTGCTCGAGCGTCCCGTATGTCTTGTCCGTCTTGGCGCAGGCCTTCCTGATCCGCTCGAGCTCCGGCTCGTCCTTGAACCTCCGCGCTTCGAGGAAGAGCTCCGGCTTCGCTTCCATCTTCCTGGGGTCCGTCCCAGGCTGGTCTGTCACAGCCTTCTTCCCGTCGAGCTGCTTCTCTATCTCGACCTGGACGTCCTTCCACCGCTTCACCACAACGATCTCCGCTTCCTTGCATACCTCCCCAGCCCTGTCTGCTTCCAGCGGGGTAGTGATCACCACCGTCTTGTCGGGGCGGACCACCGCAGCCCCTCCGCCGAAGAAGTCCGTGAGGTAGAACAGGTTGGGGGCGGTCTGCGCTGCTACCTGGCTCCCTTTGGCCAGCGCGAGGAGCTTCTTGCGCCTCTGAGAGAAGACAGTCAACGGCCTCGGGTGCGGGCGGGGTTATTACTACCTTGTCGTCGGTCTCTGGCAGGCACCTCCGACCGGCTCGAATAGGGCGTCGGCCGGCTACCGGAGCTTGGATCTTGACACTATGATGAAAAAGGGCCTGAAACAGCCCATCACGGCCGACTCCTCTTTTGGTGGGCGCTCGCTCAGAAAAATCGCCCTCCGACGGCGGTGGAGGTCGGACTTATCACGGCGAATCAGGCTCCGATTCCCTTATATCCTCTGTCAAACCTGTCCTACAGTCGGGGCTAAACTTCCTGTGACGTATATCCGAAGGCTGGAGATGCGCGGCTTCAAGTCTTCCGGCCCTCGAACGGTCGTCGTAAACTTCGAGCGCGGCTTCACCGTCATCACCGGGCCCAACGGCAGCGGCAAGTCCAACCTCGCGGACGCCATCGCGTTCACCATCGGCGAGAACTCTCCGAAGGCGCTGAGGGCCGCGAACGGGAGGCTGTCCGGGCTCATCTATGACCCGAGGAAGGAGGACTCGCCCGGGGGCGGCAAGCCCAACGCCTGCAGGGTGACCCTCCAGTTCGACAACTCTGACAGGGCGATCCCGATCGACTCGGACCTTGTGACCCTGACGAGGGAGCTCAGGGAGGACGGCGACAACAGCTACTATCTCAACGGGAGGAAGAGCACCAGGAGCGCGCTCACCGAGATCATAGACCTGGCCGGGCTTGCGCCTGGCGGGTTCAACATCGTCGCCCAGGGCGCCGCCACGAGGATGGCAGACCTGACGCCCGAGGAGAAGAGGAAGGTCATCGAGAGCGTCGTCGGGATATCAAAGTTCGACGAGCGCAAGGCCGAGGCCCAGAGGCAGCTCAGCCAGGCCGACCAGAGGCTCGAGGTGGCCATGGCGCGCATCGGCGAGATGAAGAGCACACTCGAGTCGCTCGACTCGCAGAGGACCGAGATGGTGAGGTACAACCTGCTCGAGTCCCAGATAAACTGGCTCAACGCGGTGATCACCTCGAAGAGGGTGACGGACCTGAAGGGGAGGCTCGCGGACCTGAGGTCGCAGGAGCAGGGGCTTAACGCGAAGCTGGGCGACCTGGGGGCGAGGCTGGTCGAGCTCGAGAACCGCATATCGCAGGTCGAAAGCGACAAGACGAAGTTCATCGTAGAGGTCATCCAGGGAGGGGGGGCGAGCCATGTCGAGCTGCAGTTCCAGCTCGCCGAGCTCAGGAACGAGCTCGAGACGCTGGAGTCGGACTTCAAGACGGCCGAGGGGAACGTGGCCGAGCTCGAGGGAGAGACCGTCCCGCAGCTGAAGCAGGTCGTCTCGGAGAAGCAGAAGGAGACGAACGCCGCCTCATCGACAGTGAGGCAGCTGACCGCCGACATAGAGAAGCTCGACGCCAAGCACGCCGAGCTCGCCCAGAGGCTGAAGGAGTTCTTCCGCGCGGGAGAGGAGCTGAGGGGGACCATCGAGAAGAAGGGGAAGCTCACTGCGAAGGTGCAGGTCAAGCTGGCGGACCTCGTCCAGAGGCAGACCCAGGTTGAACTTGCCATCAACGCCGCCAGCGCCAGCCTGGGCGTGGAGCGGAAGCGCCTGGACGAACTGAAGCTCAGGGTCGACGGATACTCCGAGGTGCTGGGGAAGCTGGAGGCGAGCACGAAGCAGCTCTTCGGGCTCTACGACACGTCCACGAAGGAGCTCAGCACCCTCGACGAGAGCCTCTCGGGGGCAGAGAGGACCAGGGAGGCGCTGATGGCGTCGATCCAGGGTGCCTCGAAGATACTGGAGAAGGCGTCGGCGGAGATGTCGAAGGAGGAAGCGTTCAGACACCTCTCCGAGAGCCTCGCGGGGGAGAGGAGCGGACAGCGGAAGCTCCAGGACTTCTGCGACCAGGGAGGCGTCCCAGGATACGTCGGGAGGCTGGGCCAGGTCGTGAAGTATCCGCAGCAGTACTCCAAGGCCGTCAACGCGGTGATAGGCAAATGGCTCGGCGCCTTCATCGTCCAGGACCTGAAGTCCATGACGCACCTGATCAAAGCCGCGAAGTCACTGAAGGCGAAGAGCTTCTCGGTCATACCGCTCAGCGAGGTGGAGTCGTGCAAGGCGTCCGAAGTGGAGAGGTCGGCCGGCGTGATCGGTCTGCTCTCCGGCGTGATAAAGTGCGAGGAAGAGTTCGAGGGCCTGGTCAACTTCCTCGCCGGGGACTCGGTCCTGGTCGAGACCGAGGCCATAGGGTACATCATGGCCTCCGAGGGGATCAGGGCCGTGACGGAAGCGGGGGAGACATTCGAGCCCGGCGGTAGGGCGTTCAGCTATGGGTACCAGGAGCTGGTGGTCAACCTGATGGAGGGGCTGGAGAACATCGAGGGCATGAGCGAGGTGGAGGACGCCGTCGGCGCCCTCAAGGGGGCCATCGACAGGAGGAGGTCACAGCTCAGCTCGCTGGAGTCTGGTTCGCGCTCGATGATGAAGGAGCGTATCAAGAAAATCGTGACCACCACCAGCCTGAAGGCCGAGGCGACCACCATCACCAGGATGGCCAAGAGATACAGCAGCATATTCAAGACGATGAACGCCGAGTACCAGAAGCAGGCCAGCGTCGTCGCGCGCCTGGAGGAGAAGCTCAGGGTGAACGTCGAGAGGAAAGAGTCCGTAGCCAAGGGCATCGCCTCCCTGCAGCAGGTGGTCGCCGACTCGCAGGCGCTGGGGCTTGAGGGGCACCTCGCCGAGCTCGACGCGACGAAGAAGTCCGTCTCAGACGAGATAGACGCCATCAGGAACCGCATCCAGGACATCAGCCTCACCCTGACCAGGGAGAAGGCGAACCTGGAGAACGTGCTCCTGCGGGCCCTGGAGGAGAACCAGCTGGACCTGGCCAACGCGACGGAGGACCTCCAGTCGAACAAGCAGTTCGTTCGGGAAGCGCCTCGCAGGATCAGGGAGCTCGCCGAGCAGAAGAAGTCCTACGAGGACCAGATTTCGAAGCTCATGGAGTCGTCGAAGAGGAGCCAGCCCGTCCTGGACGAGTTCGACGCGAAGGGGAAGCGCCTGAAGGAGGAGAGGGACAGCGTGTCCAGGTCTGTGTCGGCGCACCAGAAGGACCTGTTCGCCATCGCAGGGCAGGCGTCGACGACCCAGGAGAGGATAGAGGAGGCGCTCGGGAGCCTGAGGATGCTCGGCTACTCGGAAGAGCTCGAATACTTCGAGTCCTGCGAGTCCCTCCTGGCAGACCTCCAGCAGGAGTACCAGGCGGCTTCCGGCTCGGTGAACAGGGGGGCGGACAGGCAGTACACCGAGATGTACCTGAGCTACAAGAACCTCTCCGTCAGGCACAACGAGCTGGAGGGGGAGCGGAACTCGATCATTACATTCATCGAGAGCGTGGAGGCCGAGAAGAGGAAGGTGTTCGTGTCCGCCTTCGACAGGGTCGGGAACGAGTTCAGCTCCATCTTCGCCAAGCTGACAGGGGGGACGGCCCAGCTCGACCTCGAAAAGCCTGACGAGATATTCGCCGGGGGGATATTCATGCGCGCCGACTTCGGGAACGGGCTCCGCGAGTCGTCCCAGCACAGCGGAGGGCAGAGGGCTGTGACGGGAGTGTCCCTGATACTCGCGATGCAGGCCGTCCAGACGCACCCGTTCTACCTCTTCGACGAGATTGACGCGCCGCTGGACGCGGTCAACTCGAGCAGCCTGGCGAAGTTCCTGAAGGAGAAGTCCGCCGAGGCCCAGATAATCGCCATCACGCTCAGAGACGTCTTCGTGGCGGAGAGCGACATGACCTACGGGGTCTACTCAGCGGGTGGGGTCTCGAGGGTGGTCCACTACAAGCCCGCCGAGGTGCCGAGGAGTGCCTAGCTCCTCCGTCCTGGGGCGCCCGCCGCTCAACGTCCTCATCGACCCCTCCCTGGCAAAGCGCAAGAGCCCATGGGAGATCAACCTCTCCGAGCTCCTGGACATGTTCCTGAAGGCCATCTCCCAGACCGACCTCATCGACATGCGCGCGGCGGGGACCGCGGCCCTCTCCTCGGCTACGATCTACAGGCTCAAGGTGGAGACGCTGTTCCTGTTCGAGAAGCTCAGGATGCAGCACAGGCTGGTCGGCTCCTCGGAGCCTCCGCAGATCATAGTCATGCCCTTCAGATACGAAATCTACTCCACCAACATAGACGAGCTCTTCGACGAGCTCGGCCGCATCCTGCAGGACATAGTCGTCAGGGACGAGGGGGAAGAGCAGAACCCGCTCGCCATCGCCGACCTCCAGCCCCCGGACTTCGAGAACTACGTCGTTTCGCTGCAGGTCCTCCTGTCAGAGTTCAGGAAGATCCTCGTCGAGAGGCTGAGGGCGACCGGGAAGGCGCTCCTCTCGGAGCTCCTCAAGGGGCTCCCTCCACTCGACGCCGCCCGCGTCTTCATCCTCCTCCTGTTCGCGGCCAACGACGGCGAGGTGGTGATCAACCAGGAGGAGTCCGACCAGGACGCGCTGGTGGTGTCGGTGGGCCAGCTTGAGTAGCGAAGACGCGGCCGGGGAGCACCCCAAGGAGATGGTCGCCAAGGTCGAGGCTGCCCTCTACGCGGCTGGGAGGCCCATATCGGTGGAGGACATCGCCCGGGTGGCCGGGACCGCGTCCGAGCGGAAGGCTGCTGCGATAGCCAGAGAGATAGCCAGGGCGGTCAACGGCGCGTTCCAGGCGGTGGAGGTGGTGGAGTATTCGGGGCCGAGGTTCGCCATGCAGCTGAAGGCGAAGTACACCCAGACCGCCAGGAAGTTCGCCACGCGGCCCCTCCTGTCCAAGGCCGCGCTCCGGACCCTGTCTTTCATCGCCTTCTTCCAGCCGATCACCTCGTCCGAGCTGGTCCTCAGGCGGAGCTCCACCGTCTACCAGCACCTGAAGGAGCTCGAGGGGGTCGGGTTCATCCTCGGGGAGAGGCAGGGGAGGAGCAAGGCGTACAAGACCACGGCCAGGTTCGCCGAGTACTTCGGACTGAGCAACGACGTCCCGACCATGAAGAGGCAGCTCGAGAGCCGGACCCTGACGCTGAGGTAGCCGCCCTCCGGTCCGGGCCGACCTGCTCCGATATGCTTAACATGAGGCCCGCGAGGGCGCCCATCAGGAAGCGATGACGCGCCCCATCGAGAACCTCACCAAGCGGAAGTCGACCGGAGGCAGGTCAAGGCCCCACAGGGGGAGAAGGGCCTACGAAAAGGACGGGTACGCCATCGAGCCTCTGGTGGGCGAAGCATCGACGAGGGCGAGCCGGCGTCGCGGAGGGTCCATCTCCACCGGTGTGATATTCGCGGACAGCGCGAACGTCTCCGACAGCTCGGGGAAGTCGACGAAGTCCAAGATACTGAGGGTAAAGAAGAGCCCTGCCAACAGGGACTATGAGAGGCGGGGGGTGATCACCAGGGGCGCGGTCCTCGACACCGAGGCCGGCGAGGCCGTGGTCACGTCGCGCCCGACAGCCGACGGTGTGGTGAACGCCGTCCTCCTGTCGAAGAAATGAAAGAGTACGACCGCTACATATTCTGGCTGGAATACTTCGACTCTGAGCTCAAGCGAAAGGCGGGGCGCAGGGTCCCGCTGAGCTCGGCTACCAGGGCTCCGGTCCTCGTTGAGCTCGAAGAAGCGTGCAGGCGGCTCAACCTCCAGCCTCAGCCCCTGGCGGCGCGCTATCCTTCCAGGCCCGCCAGGGAGTCGGGGTACGTGTCGATCGTGAAGTCGGGGCCGAAGCAGGCGCTGCTGCTGAAGGTCGCGAAGGAGCTGGCGACAGTCAGAGGGATCGCCCAGAGGCGCCAGGGGCAGGCGCAGCAGCCCCGCAAAAAATAATCAGCCCCTCAACGTTTAAAGGCAAGAAGTCGGGCCTTCGCTTCACTTGCATCAGGTGGGCACAGTCATCCATAGGGCCAAGAGTGGCAGGCTCGTCGTCCGCCTGACGAAGGAGGTCAGGCCGGGCGTTTTTCTGTTCGACGAAGGCAAGAGGAAGTTGGGGAGGATAGGCGAGCTGATCGGCCCCGTGAAGTCCCCCTACGCGTCGGTGGTCCCAGCCAGCAGCCGCGCGGGAAGGCCGGGGGAGCCGGCGTTCGCGGAGTGAACTCATGAGCATCTGGGGCGCGAGCCGGGACGAGGGCTTCAGGAACTCCTGCCCTGTCTGCGGCAACAGGCTGATCGGCGACTCAGAGAAGGGGGAGCAGGTCTGTCCGACCTGCGGCTATGTCACCCTGGCTCCGGCCGACTCCGGCCCAGAATGGAAGGCCATGGACCTGGAGGACAAGAACAAGCGGGTGAGGGTGGGCGCCCCGACGACCCTGGCGCTCCACGACTTCGGGCTCACCACCGAGATCGGGAGGACCATGCGCGACTCCCACGGCAAGTACCTCGACCCGACCATGAGGGCGACCGTGGAGAAGATGAGGAAGTGGCAGAGCAGGTCCAGGACGATAAACAGCGAGGAGAGGGGGCTCTCGAACGTCCTTTCGAAGATCAGCGAGCTCTGCGACGCGCTGAACCTGCCGGACAACGTTGCCGAGACGGCGGCCCAGATCTACCGGACCTCGGCCAAGAAGAAGGTGGCCAAGAGCAAGTCGATACTCGGGATGACGGCGGCGACGGTGTACCTGGCGTGCAGGAAGTGCGGGGTGTCGCGCACCCTCAAGGAGGTGGCCAGGGCCTCGGGGATGGAGAAGGGGAGCGTCGCGCGCTACTTCCGCCTGGTCCTGAAGGAGGTCGAGAAGGAGTACGTCCCTCCGCCGTCGGTTGAGAAGTACATCTCAAAGTTAGTCAACATCGCCAAGATCGACGCAAGGGTCGAGCGCCTGGCGCTGACACTGTCCCGCAAGACGAGCGACTCGCGGATCTCCAGCGGCAAGGCCCCTGCGGGGCTCGCGGCCGCTTACGTCTACCTGTCCTCGGTCATGGTGGGGGAGCACCTGCCGCAGAGGGAGGTGGCTGAGTTCGCCGAGGTGACAGAGGTGACCGTCAGGAACCGGTGCAGGGAGATACTCGACAACTACGTGATAAGACAGGAGTTCATGCAGTCAAAATGAAACAGAAGAAGCAGACAGCCAAGGACAGCCCCAAGAGGCAGACAAGGGGTCGCCAGAAGAAGGAAGCGGAGCCAGAGAAGCCTGTGGAGAGGACCGAAGAGGAGCTGGTGGACCTCACTTCCAGGGTCTACAAGCTCGTGGTGGAACGCGGGCGGGACGGCGTACTGCAGAGCGAGATATGGAAGGAGCTCGGCCTGACCAGCAGGGACGGGTCCAGGCTCGCCATAAGGCTCGAGAGGAGGGGGCTGATAGGGAGGGTGAAGGTCCTCGAAGACGGGCGCTGGACATATAAGTTGACCCCGCTTCGCTTCCCGACTGACATGGCCTCCATCGAGAAGGCGCCATGCATCGTCTGCCAGTACGAGCCGAAGTGCTCCGTCGAGGGGGAGGTCAGCCCGTACATCTGCCCCTGGATAGGGCCCTGGGTGATCCAGGAAGCCATGGCTTCGCGGACCGGGGCGCCGAGCGCCGAACCGGCCCCGGCCAGGTAGGCCCAGACCATGACAGGGGTGGACACGTCAGGGCTAGTGGACGCGGCCAGGAAGGCGCGCGAGCGCGCCTATTCGCCATACTCCGGGGTCAAGATAGGGGCAGCGGTCCTGACGGAGGGCGGGGCGGTCTACACGGGCGCGAACGTCGAGAACGCGTCCTATGGCCTCTCCTGCTGCGCCGAGAGGACGGCGATGTTCAAAGCCGTCTCGGAGGGGGCGAGGAAGATCCTGGCCATCGCCGTGGTCGGCAAGTCCGAGCAGTTCACCAGGCCCTGCGGCGCATGCAGGCAGGTCATGGTCGAGTTCAACCCTGAGATGGCGGTGATGATGCGCGGGGTCGACGGCTTCTCCGCAGACGCGACCGCCAAATCCCTCCTCCCGGCAGCGTTCAACCCCCCAGAGCTCTCGAAGAGATGAGGCTGAACGAGGCGCGCCGGGACCTCTACCGGCGCCTTGCCAGGGAACAGGGGTACAAGAGCAGGGCCGCCTTCAAGCTGATCGAAGCCAACGAGCGCTACGGGTTCATCCGGCTCGGGGACAGGGTCGCCGACTTCGGCGCAGCCCCGGGGGGGTGGCTC
>JAJZIG010000036.1 GCA_021851265.1 archaeon
TGTAGTGGCCTATCAGCTTCTCGACATACTCCTCGGCGATGTAGTCCTTGGCGACGTTGTCGTAAAACTTCCTGAACCCGTGAGCCATATGCACCTCATGTCGTCTCTTCTTCTCAGTTCTCAGTCCGCTACTCCACAGGAGGTCACTGATGGCATTCGCTATCCCCCTGGTCTTCCACCTCAGCCACTCATCTTCCCAAGCCCTCCTAGTGACCACCGCGGGAGAGTCCGCCGTGATCTTCTGCCCCTCCCTGGCCCTGACCTCGAGGTATTCGGCCCGCTTTTGGTACGCCTCCTTCATGATCAAGGTGTCGTATTCGTCCCCTCCCTCCTCAGAGTAGACCGTCATCGCTCCGCACAGGAGCTCCGCCCCCGCCGGGAGAACATGCAACCCGTTCACCCCCAGCTTCAGCTCTCCGGGCTCCGGGACCACTACCTCCCCCGCCTTCCTGTACACCGGCCGCACGTCCTCCACGTCCAGGAAGGCGAAGGCCCCCACCCGTACCCCTGCGGAACACATGAAGAGGATGGCCACCTGCAGCTGTATCCACGCCCTCGGGAGCATCAGCCGTATCTCCTCCAGGCGGTACTCCCTGTCGTCCTTGGTGGTTCTCCCGCTCTCGATAAGCCTCATGAGCTTCTTCCACGGGAGGAGAATCTCGTTCATCTCGCAGGCGAGTATTATGGGCCTCAGCCTGTGCCTCGTCTCCGTGGTCCCAATCTTCTTCGCCAGGATGAGGGGGTTGTACTCCCGGATGAAGCGTATCACCAGCCTCTTCGCCTGGGCCGGGTCCTTCCTGAATGCCTCCACCAACCTAACCATCCCCTCCTCCACCTCCTTCGAGGTGATCTTGACGGCGAAGTCGGGCCCGGGTTTGTGGTGTATCTTCTTCGGGTCCGCGAACCCGGCGAACTCCAGGAACCACCTGGCGTCCCGCTTGTAGTCCTCCTTGGTGTGGGGGGACTTCACAGCCTCCCAGGGAAGGATTACTTCATCCTCTTTGGGGTCAGGCACGGTTCTCACCCGAATAATTCGGGTACTGGTTTAACACGGTAAAGCGAGCGGCGACGGTCGGACTCGAACCGACGGCCAATTGGTCTCTGCCTGGCGAGCTAACAGCCAATTGCTCTACCACGCTGCCCAGTCTCTGGACTTCTGAGCTACGTCGCCGCACCCGGTCCGTTCCGAGATGCGCTCAAAAACATTCTTAGTGTGAAGGCGGTGTTTGACGAGACCAAGGTCCACGGCTCCTGAGAATAGAAATGAGTATTCTGAGGAACTTTTCGGTCATTCGTGGAATATTACGCGATACCTCTCAGGGACAAGGTCATGAATCAGTGCTTGCCGAGGTCTCAATTTCTGACCCGGTTTCTTGAATTCAAGAAAGTATACTGTATTGTCTTTCACGCCTATTCTGTCACATACAACCAACGGCGAGAATACCGTCCAACCCATCCTCCTTAGCTCATTGGCAACATTCTCTTCATTGGCAATCTGCTGGAGTCTTCTCCTCCTCTGAGTTTCCGAGTCATGAGGAAGGCCCTTGAGTTCCTTTGCCCGAATCGACCTCAGTTCCGGGTGAAGGATCGGAGCATTACGCCCTCCTCTGCTTCTTTCCTCTGCAGTGAACTGATGTCTCACAATATAATGCAGCGGAAGCCGGCTAGATAACCTGAAACCTATGACTGCCGCCTATGCCTTACTCGTTTCCGAAAGTAATCTCAGGAATGTTGTTTATACCCCAGATTGATTGGCCGAAGCTTGTGCAGATGTCCGCCTCTGAAAAGGACAGAAAGGACGTCGAGTCAGTCATCCGGGCTTTCTTCGAGGCAGGCAAGAACAAGGACCTGACCTCCCTGGCTGACTTCCACTCGTCGAGAGAGGCGTTCTCGAAATTCGACGAAAACCCGCCTTATGCCCGGCAGAACTCTGACGAGGCCTTCGTTTACGAGCAGGCCGCCTTCGCCAACATATCTGATTACAGGTACTCCATAGACGACTTGAGAATCGACCTGTTCGGGGACGCGGCGGTCGCCACCTTTTATCTGACCTATGGCGGGATGTTCGTCAACGACTACTCCTTCGAAGGCTCCCCCGTCAGCGGCCGGGCCAGGGTCACCATGGTGCTGGTGAAGACCGCCAGGGGGTGGAGGATAGCCCACGAGCATCTGAGCCGGTACCCGGACTGGGTCGCACCGGGACCAGACCAGCGACTCCGGCCCAAGGGTTAACTAGCGGGCGCCAGGCGTGCCTGACAGTTGTCCCTCGACCTGTATGACGTATGGTACTTCCTGATGGGCTTCCTGATGGCCAACGGAGTGCCGCACTTCGTGTTCGGGAGGGCGGGCAAGCTCTTCCGCAGCCCCTTCGGCCAGCGCTCGCCTCCGAAGACCAACGTCGCATGGGGGAGCGCCAACTTCGCCCTGGCGACCATCATCGGGCTGGCCCTGGCATATATGAGGCTCTATGACTCCTACTCCATTGCATTGCTCCTGCTGGGCTTCTGGTTCATGGTCCTGAACTTCGGCTACTCGATCAAGAGGTTCTTGAACGAGTAGGGGTGAAGAAGGATGGGCCCGGCCAGATTTGAACTGGCGACCGACCGGTCTCTCCGAGCGGCTCCTATGAGCCGGTCGCTCTAACCGAACTTCTCGCAGATGCACTGAGCTACGGGCCCACTTTCACGGCTCCTTGGCTGCCACCTTTAAGCGCCGCGGCCAAACCTAAATAACCCCCCAGAGGTTGTCTGAAACCCAGTAGCAGTGAACAAGGATCAAGACGAGGGTTTCGAAGATATCCTAGCTGAACTCGACCGTGAAGAGGCGCGCGTGAAGATTAGGATGGAGATGAGACGCTTCGGCAAACCCACAACGGTGATAGAGGGGATCAAGATGAGCGACAAGGACCTTCACGGGCTTAACTCTAAGATGAAGAGGGCACTGGCCACAGGGGGGACTGTCAAGGACGGCATAATGATACTCCAGGGAGACCACAGAGAGACCGCGGCGAAGATGCTCAAAGAGAACGGATTTTCTGAAAGCTCAATCGAAATAATCTGATATTCCCTGTCTAACTGTTCAAGCTTTTAAAGGGTAAACCGGGCCGCCGCAATCAGAAGTTCCATGTCGAAGCCTATTGTGACCTTCGAAGGCTTCGTAAAGCGGGTACTCGTCGTAGTCATCTTCCTGCTGCTGATCTTAGCCGTGGTCGGCCTCCCAGTCTACTACGTGGTCGGCTCCTACCTGCACCTCCCTGTCGATTTCATTCGGATCGCCAGCAACCCGGGCCTAGTCTTCGCATTCG
This sequence comes from archaeon, assembly GCA_021851265.1. GTDB lineage: Archaea > Thermoproteota > Nitrososphaeria > Nitrososphaerales > Gagatemarchaeaceae > UBA183. The sequence goes on from JAJZIG010000036.1 coordinate 3,305, forward strand.
TCCTCCGCCTCCTTTCCACCGAGCCCTTCAAGACCATCTTCGCGCTGGTCGTCTTCCCAGGCTTCTCCTTCGTGGCCGTCTATGGGACCATCTTCATGGGCTGGGTCGAGAGGAAGATGACGGCAAAAATCCAGTTGAGGACCGGCCCGATGTACGCCGGGAAGGTCGAAGGGATACTCCAGAACGTGGCCGACTTCCTCAAGCTCGCGTTCAAGGAGATGCTGATACCCAGCGGAGTGGACCGGGCCACCTTCCTGGCCGTCCCGCTCGCGCTCATGGCGGTCGCCGGCGCCTTGGTCGCCCTCCTCCCGCTCTCTCCCACGGTCTTCATCGCCAACCCCCCCGTGGGGGCGGTCATGGCCTTCGCCATCCTAGGATTCACCCCGCTGGTGGTGCTCATAGCGGGGTGGGCAAGCAACAGCAAGTTCCCGTTCCTGGGCGGGCTCAGGGCTCTTCACCAGCTGGTGGCCTACGAGATCCCAATGATACTGTCCCTCGTCGGGGGGGTGGTCCTCGCGGGCTCGCTGAACCTCATGGATATAGTCACCGCCCAGACGGGGCTCTGGAACATCGTCCCTGAGTTCCTGGCAGCGGTGGTCTTCTACATCTGCGCCCTGGCGGAGCTCGAGAGGATACCCTTCGACCTGCCCGAGGCTGACAGCGAGCTCGTGGCCGGGTGGCAGACGGAATACTCAAGCATGCTCTTCGGCAGCTTCCAACTGGCAAACTTCACGAGGATGTACGTCATGGCCGGGCTCTTCACCACCTTCTTTCTTGGTGGATGGCTGGGGCCCGCCCCCGTCCCGCCCGTGGCCTGGTTCCTGGTCAAGGTCACCATCGTAGACATCTTCATGATGCTCCCGCGCAGCATAATGCCCAGGCTCAGGATCGACATGCTGCTCAGGGCGGGATGGGTGAAGCTGCTTGCGATCTCTTTCGCCAACATCTTCCTCACCATGGTGCTGGTCTCTCTCGGGGTGGTTCACTAGTGGGCACCTGGAACTACGTCAAAGGTGTGTTAGTAGCGACCTGGTCTGGGGTGCGGCACTTCTTCCGCCCCAGGATGACCTTGCGCTACCCAGACCAGAAGCAGGACCTCGAGGGGCAGGGGTACAGGTACGACGCCCGACAGGGGGTCGGGCTCCCAGGGTTCAAGGGGAGGCACATACTCAGGTTCGAGAAGTGCACCGGCTGCCAGCTCTGCGCCATAGCCTGCGACGGCGTCGCCATGGCCATCGACATGCAGAAGGTCGAGAAGGGGAAGCCCCAAAACAAGAAGGAGATCTGGCCGGCCGTCGACTACGGCAGATGCCTTCCGCCTTCTACACCCATAACGACGCTCGGCGGCATCAAACCCCTGTCGGAGGTCCGTGTGGGCGACAGAGTGTTGACGCACACGGGGAAGTTCAGGAAGGTGACTCGCCTATTCGCTAGAAAATACACGGGCAAGCTTTACACCTTCAAGACTCTGGGCAACTCTGAACCACTTACGACGACAGAAGACCACCCGATTCTGGTATACGGAGAGAAGGGGGTCTCGTGGGTCTTCGCAAACGAGGTCTCCTGCCGGACATACCTCACAAGGCCGATCATTGCTGAAGAAGAACCGAGGGAGCAAATCGAATACTCTTACGAGCTATACCATCCTGCGGGACGAGGTGGCATGTTCACCACTGAAACGGTCTCTCTAGGGGCTACGCCAGAGTTGATGAGGCTGATTGGTTACTATCTTGCCGAAGGGTCGTCTGATCGCTACAGGGTCTCATTCGATATACACAAGAACGAGACTGACATCAAAGACGATATAGTCGAGTGCACTTTGAAAGTCTTCGGAACTGGCATATCGCTCAAACCCGAAGCGGATTCTGACGGCCTGAAACTACGCATCGACTCGGTCAGGGTTGCTGCTTTCTTCTCGCAGTTCGGGCATTCGGCAGACACCAAGAAGCTGCCATGGTGGATGGTCTTGCTCCCGCCTGTCAACATACGGGAGATAGTCCGTGGTGAATTCTGGAGCGATGGTCACTATTCGAATAAATTCTACGAGTACGCCACTAAGATGCGCTCGAACTACTTCATCATCCGAACAACGTCAAGCGAGTTGGCGATGCAGACGCATTATATCCTGAGTCGCTTGGAGATACTGTCTTCCGTCAGCACTGAGAAGCAGAAAGACCGTAAGCTGTGCTACTCGGTCACAGTTCACACGCCCTATGTCGAGGCGATGGGTCAGCTTGTGGAACTCCCTGCGAAGAATAACGAGGTCTCGCACAGTTACGTACACATCAGCGACCGGATGGTAGTCTCCCCAGTGGTCAAGATCGAGGTTAAGGAAGTAAGCAATTATCTTGTGCAGAACCTGGAGGTCGAAGGAGATAACAGCTACGTTGCCTCAAATGTCTCTGTCCACAACTGCGTCTTCTGCGGCCTCTGTGTCGACGCATGCCCCTTCGACGCCCTCGACATGACCAACGAATACGAGCTGGCGGCCTACGACAAGATGGGCCTGAAGTACACGCCTGACATGCTCGCCGTCCCGCCGAAGCTGGAAGGCAAGAAGTACAAAGTGAAGTTCGACACCGAAAAGGGGGTGGTCACCTACGGCTGACGCCGTCTTCCTGGCCATGGCGGTCGTCACGGTCGGTGGTGCGATAGTCTCTCTTGAGGCGAAGGAGCTCGTCTACGGCGCCATCGGCCTCGCAGGCTCGCTGTTCGGGGTAGCCACTCTCTTCTTCCTCCTCAATGCCCCCTACGTGGCGGTCTTCCAGATCGCCGTCTACATCGGGGCCGTGGCGGTCCTCATCCTGTTCACCGTGATGCTGGTGAGGCAGGAGGGCTGGGCCGGAGAGGCGAGGCCGAAGTCGACTACGACCGTCGCAGGGGTGATCGCAGCGGTGGCGGTCATACTCGCGCTGACCTTCGCTGTCCTGGCGACCGACCTCTCGAGGTTCACCGTCATCGCTAACACAGCGACCTACATAGACGTGGGCAAGCTCATCTCGACAGGCTACGCGCCCGTCCTGGAGGTGCTCGCCTTGGTTCTGGCCGCTTCCATCGTGGGCGCCCTGGCCCTGTCCAGAGTCGACAGGGAGGGGGACACTCGTTGAATTCTCTCTCCGACTTCGTCGTAGTTTCTGCCCTCCTCTTCGGCATAGGCGTCTACGGTTTGGTGACCAAGCGGAACGCCATGAGGCTCCTGTTCGCCGTCGAGCTGATGATAAACGCCGCCAACCTGAACTTCGTAGCATTCAACCAGTACCTCCCCTACCAGGAGGCGAGCAACGCCGTGGGCCAGACGGTCGTGCTGTTCTCGATCGCCCTGGCCGCCGCCGAGGCCGCTGTGATCCTGGCCATAGTGATAGTCGCCTATAGGCTGCACAACAACATCGACGTGAGCGAAATGAAGACCTTGGAGGGATAGCGGTGCTACAACACGCCTTCGAGAACACTGGTCCGATGCCAAGGGCTGAGCTTCGCTAGAGGGGTTGCCAGTGGAATATATCCTTCTCCAGACAGTGGCGGTACCACTCGTCGTCGCCCCTGTTGTCCTGCTCCTCGGCAGGAAGCTCGGCCGTAACGTCGGCTGGGTAGCATTCGCCTCCCTGCTCTACACCACGCTGCTCCTCGCCTACCTCGCTTCCTCCCTGTTCAACGGTGGGGCCAGCGTGACGGAGTCCTATGCCTGGGTCCCGGTGTCGGGCCTGGTCTTCGGGTTCCTCGGGGACAACCTGAGCATCCCCGTGGCCCTGACGATGAACATCATCGTCACAGCCACCTCGGTCTATTCGATGGGGTACATGAAGCACAGGCTAGAGGCCATGTACGGGGAAGAGAGGAAGGGGCAGTACTCGCTCTACTTCCTCAACTTCATGCTCCTGGACGCCGGGCTGATAGGCATCTCACTTTCCACCAACCTCCTGGAACTGTACATGTTCCTCGAGCTGATGCTGATACCTTCGGCATTCATGATGGCGCTCTTCGGGTACGTCAACAGGGAGCGGGTCGCAATCATGTACTTCCTCTGGAACCACCTCGGCGCCTTCATCTTCCTCGCGGGGATAGTCTTAGTGTACACGGCGACCGGGAGCTTCCAGATCTCGGCCCTTTCCACCATCCCACTGGGGACCGTCGCCTACTGGGCGGTCGGCCTCATCCTAGTCGGTTGGCTCATCAAGATGGCGGTCTTCGGTGTCCACATGTGGCTCCCCTACGCCCACGCGGAGCACCCGACCTCCTTCGCGCCGATAATGGCCACCATCGTGGCAGTGGGGAACTACGTCGTAGTGAGGCTGCTCGTCGAGGGGATGCCGGCCGCCTTCCTGCCATTCTCCTTTCCCCTGATGGTGATCGCCCTGATCACCATGGTGTTCGGCGGAGCCATGACCATGGTCCAGAACGACGTGAAGTACGTCTACGCCTGGTCCACCATCAGCCAGAACGCTTACTCGCTCCTCGGCATAGGGAGCCTCACCCTCCTCGGCGTGTCCGGAGGGGTGTTCTACTTCCTCAACCACATAATCGGAAAGACCATCCTCTTCTGCGTCGCTGGCATCCTGGTCTCACAGGTCGGGACCAGGGACATCCGCAAGATGGGCGGCCTGGCGTCCAAGATGCCCCTGACCGCCGCCCTGGCTCTCATAGGGACCATGGTAATCTCCGCCGTCCCCCCTACCGGCGGCTTCCAGGCCGAGTGGATACTGTTCGAGGGCGTCTTCGCCCGGGGCACGACCGGAGGGATTGAGTGGAACTTCGTCGTCGCCATCGGAGGGCTCGCGGCCACTATCCTGACCGTGGCGTACACCTTCTGGCCGATGCGCAGGATATTTTTCGGACCTCTCCGGGCCGAGCTGCAAGACGTCCGGGAAGCGCCACTCATCATGATCCTCCCAATCTTCTTCCTCGCTGTGCTCGCCATTGCCATAGGCATCTACCCTGACCTGCTCTTCAGGTCTCTCTATCACTTCGCCAGCGGCATCGGGCTAGGAGTCCGCTGAGCATGACCGCCGTCCCCGTCCCATCGTACTTTGTCTGGCTGATCTTCATCCTCCCATACATCGGGACCGTGGTTGCCCCTCTGACCGGAAAAGGGAGGGTCAGGGACGCCTTGGCGGTGCTCTTCCCGCTGCTGTCGGCTCTCTTCGCGCTCGACCTCCTCATCCCGGTGGTCCAGGGAAACACTGTCTCGCTGGTCAACTCAGTCATCCCGGCTTCCGTCCCCTGGATACCAGAGCTTGGCATCAGCTTCGGGGTCCTATCCGATCCGTACACGGTCATCATCGCGAACCTCGTCGCGTGGATCAGTTTCCTCGTGATGCTCTATAGCGTGGACTACATGAAAGGGGACCGCGGGCTCACGAGATACTGGTTCTTCATGAGCTTCTTCATCGGGAGCATGCAGCTCATCGTGCTGTCGAACAACCTCCTGGGGCTCTTCATCGGTTGGGAGGGGGTGGGGCTGTGCAGCTACGCCCTCATCGGCTATTACTATCACGACGAAACCGAGAACTGGGTCGGGACCCCCGGGTCGATGGCGCTGGGAGAGGAGCAGGCATACTCTCCGTCCCACGCGGGGATGAAGGCGTTCTTCATGACTAGGGTGGGGGACCTGGCCATGCTCGCCGGGATTCTAATCCTCTTCGTCTTTTCGGGGACCTTCAACTATCACGACCTGGCCACTTCCACGGGGTGGGCCACGGCCCTCGCGGCCTCGGGACTCCTAGTCCCTGTCGCGCTGCTCATCTTCGGCGGAGCCATAGGCAAGTCGGCCCAGTTCCCGCTCCAGGAGTGGCTCCCGGACGCCATGGCCGGCCCCGCGCCGGTGTCGGCGTTGATCCACGCGGCGACCATGGTAAACGCAGGGGTCGTCCTCGTCGCGCGCATAGGTCCGATATTCTATTTCGCCCTCGCCTCCAACCCCGCCCTGATTCAACCGTTCTTCATGGTGGTCGCCTGGATCGGCGCGTTCACCGCCTTCATGGCGGCCACCCAGGCCATGGTGGGCTTCGAGCTGAAGAAGCTGCTGGCGTACTCGACGGTGTCTCAGATAGGCTACATGATTCTGGCCCTCGGCCTCGCCGGTCTCTCGACGAACTTCGCCGAGGGGCTGTCGGCCGGCCTATTCCAGCTGATAAGCCACGCCATCTTCAAGGCGGCCCTCTTCCTGATGGCAGGGTTCCTCATCCACCTCACCGGGACGAAGTACATCAACGAGATGGGGGGGCTCAAGGACAAGCTGAAGATCACCTTCGCCGTCTTCCTAATCGCTGCGGCCGCGCTCTCGGGAATTCCTCCGCTCAGCGGATTCTGGTCGAAGGACGCCATCCTGGCCACCGCTTGGGGGGCGGGGCAGTATGGCCTCTTCATCGTCGGGTCCGCCACCGCAGGGCTGACGGCATTCTACGCCTTCAGGATGCTCGGCCTGGTCTTCTACGGCATCAGGGCCAAGCCCGGCCACGAAGAGGTGGGGCACGAGCCGAAGGAGGCGTCTCCGCTGAGCTGGGTCCCATATTCGGTCCTCGGCGTCGGGACTGTGCTCATAGGGATACTGGGGTTCTTCAACCTCGGAAACTTCCTGCAGGCCGCGGCAATCACCTACATCTACTCCCTCTTCTCCGGCGCCTCCTTCTCCAGCCTCGCCCCGACGTCCTCGTTCAACTACGTCTCCTCCCTGATTACCATAGGCTTCATCATCGTGGGTTTGTTCTTCTCGGTCCAGTTATATGTGAGGCGGAAGGTCTCCCCGTCGCGTATCGTCGGGGAGTCCGGGGTCGCCCACACGCTCCACACTTTCCTCGAGAACCGCTGGTACATCAACGCAGTCTACTACAAGGTCTTCGTCAACGCCCCCCTGAGGGCGTCCTACTGGGCCTTCGACAACCTCGAGATAGGGGGGCTCGAGAGGGTGAACGACGGGGCCAGGGCGCTCGCCCTGTGGTTCTCGGCGGGAGGGAACTGGTTCGACAGAAACGTGATTGACATGATCTCAGATGGCGCCGCGAGGGCCGGTAAGCGGCTCTCCAGGGCCTTCCGCAGGCTGCAGACGGGGGTCCTCGAGCAGTACGCCCTCGTCCTCGCCGTGGGCCTCATCATACTCCTGCTGCTCTTCCTGCTCCTGTCGGGGGTGCACCTTCTGATATGATCCCAATACTCTCGATACTGCTGTTCCTGCCCATCGCGGCGTCCGTCCCTGCCTACCTGATCCTCAGCAGGCGCAAGTCGGTGGGGGTGTGGTTCACCCTGGGCGTGGCCTTAGCCGAGCTCGTCCTCGCTCTGTACGTCTTCTACTTCGTATACGCCAACTTTCCGGGCCTGGGCCACTCGGGTTTGGGCCAGTACGCGCTGACGGAACAGTACAGCTGGGTGAGCGTCGCATCCTTCGGGGTGAACTACCTGGTGGGGGTGGACGGGCTCAGCTCTCCGCTCGTCTTGGCGACCGCCCTGCTGACCGTTTTTGCAGTAATCGGGTCGAGGAGGCTGATAGACAGGTCGGAGCCCGCATACTACTCTCTCATCCTCCTATTCGAGGGAGCAATCGTAGGCGTCTTCCTGTCTCTGAACCTCGTGCTGTTCTACTTCTTCTGGGACCTGGTCATGATTCCCATGTTCTTCCTGATTGGGATCTGGGGCGGCGACAGGAAGAAGTACGCGGCCATGAAGTTCATGATATTCATCTTCACCGGGAGTATGATACTCCTTCTGGCCCTGATGGCGGCCTACATGGGGGTCAGTCCGACGACCTTCGACATCCCGAGTCTGGCTGGACGGATTCCAGCCTCCGTCCAGTACCTGCCTCTCTTGGCGTCTTTCATCGGCTTCGGCATCAAGCTCCCTGTCTTCCCGCTTCACAGCTGGCTTCCGGACGCCTACACCCAGGCGCCCGCCCCCGTCGCAGTCCTTCTCGCGGGGGTGCAGTCAGCCATGGGCGGGTACGGGCTCATAAGAATCAGCATCGGGCTCTTCCCTCAGGCGGCCGAGCAGTGGGCCTGGGCGTTCATGGCCGTAGGGATAGTGACGATGTTTTACGGCGCGGGGGTCGCCATACTCTCCAAGAACCTGAGGTCGATGTTCGCCTACACGAGCATCGCTGGGATGGGGTTCGTCGTGCTCGGCTCCTTCGCGACTGTGGCGTCTGGGAGCATCATAGGGATGCAGGGAGCCATACTCGAGATGTTCGTCCATGCCTTCACCGCCGGGTCCCTCTTCATGCTCGCGGGCTACATCCAGAAGGGGCTCGGCACCACTGACATCTCCCTGATGAGCGGCCTTCGGAGCGTAATCCCGCGAGCGGGGACGCTCCTCGTCTTCGCCTGCGTGGGGGCGATGGCTCTCCCTCCCTTCGGGAGCTTCGTCGCCGAGGTCCTGGTGATAGTGGGAGGGATCCACGCTACCCCCTATGCAGCCGTCGCCATCTTGGTCCCAGTGATGATAGGAGGGTACATGCTGTGGATGATCAAGCGGGCTGTGCTGTCGCCGCCTCTCACCGGGTCCACTGGGACTGACATACAAGACGTGGACGCGGCTGTCCTGGCTCTCTACCTCGTGCCGTTGATCATCATGATGTTCTTCTCGGCCCTCGTGCTGGGGCCCGCGGCCCCGGTCGTGCAGCACCTGCTCAACTTGGTGAGCCACTAGGATGGAGTACATACTAGCAGCAGTCATCGCGCTGGGCGCAGCCGCCCTGGGCACCCCCCTCCTGCAGACAGTGGGGCGCAGGTTCAGAGCGGGCGCCTACGCGTCCATCGCCGCCCTAGGGGTCGCCATCGTGATGGTGGCTGCTAACACTGCCTACGGGGGAGGCGTCTCCTACTTCGGTCACCTGCTTGTCTCCGACGCCCTGGGGGACCTGTTCGCCCTGGTCGTCCTCTCTGTGTCGCTCGCGGTGGCAGTCGTCTCGCTCTACTCGTCCCCCAGCGCCCCGAACATCCCCTCCTACTACTCGCTCCTGTTGTTCTCTGCCCTGGGGATGCTCCTCCTATCCTACTCCGCCGACCTGCTCATGCTGTTCGTCGCCTGGGAACTGATGAGCCTCCCTACCTACGTCCTGGCGGGTTTCGACAAGAAGAGGGTGGAGTCCAACGAGGCTGCAGCGAAGTACGCCATCCTCGGCGCCCTCTCGTCGGCCATAATACTCTACGCCATGAGCCTGACCTACGGCATGACCGGTACCACCCAGATCTCCGGGGTGGTGGCCAGGATAGCCTCTGAACCCTTCAACCCGCTCGTCAGCGTAGCCATCCTCCTCTTCATCGTAGGGTTCGGGTTCAAGATGTCGATAGTCCCGTTCCACATGTGGGTCCCGGACGCCTACGAGGGGTCACCTCCGGCGGTAGCCACCCTGTTCGCGACGGCGACCAAGAAGGCGGGGTTCGTGGCAGCCATCAGGGTGGTCCTGGCTGTAGCCACCGTCTACGCCCTTGCGCCGAACTCGGTCTTCACACTGGCCAACGTCCTCGCCGTCCTCGCGGTCGTCACGATGACACTGGGGAACGTCGCGGCACTGACGCAGAAGAGCATGACAAGGCTGCTCGCCTACTCCAGCATCGCCCAGGCAGGATACATCTTGGTAGGCTTCGCCATCTTCGCCTACAGCCAACAGACAGGGCTGTATGCTTACAACGCCGTGCTAGGGATGACAGGTGCCCTCTTCCACATAGTCAACCACGCGATAATGAAGGGCGCCGCCTTCCTAGCGGCTATGCTCGTGCTCATCCAGTTGAAGAGGAGCGACCTTGACATCTACAATGGCCTTGCGAAGAGGATGCCCATCACGGCGTTCACTCTCGCCGTCGCGTTCCTGGCCCTGGCCGGGATTCCCCCGCTCAGCGGCTTCTGGAGCAAGCTCATCCTGTTCCTGTCGGTCATCAACACCCCGCTCGCCTGGGTCGCAGTGGCTGCGATACTGAACAGCGCATTCAGCCTCGGTTACTACTTCTGGGTCATCAAGAGGATGTACCTCGACCAAGGTGAGAGCACAGAGAGGGTGAATGAGCCCTCCGGGTTCGTCGTCGTGTTCGCGGTGCTGGTCGGCCTGATAATCGGCATAGGGCTCTTCCCCCAGGGGTTCATCGCTTTCGCCCATGCCGCCGCCACGAGTCTCTTCCCGTAGAAAAGGCGTCCATCAGAGTGGGGCCCCCGCTGGACCCTGGCCAGCCGCACTGTGTCGCCAGGGCCATGCCTGTCCTTCGGTTCGCGAAGTCCCAGGTTTCTGTCCGACCGCATCCCGGCGCCCTGTCGCCTTCTCTTCCGCCTCGAACGCGACGGATTTCAGATACGCATAAATACGGTTCGTGAAGGGAACCAAAAACGAGAATCGAGAGATGGCGGTCGTAAGTCCCGAGCTCGCAATCGCAGCCGCTATAGTGATGGCCGGAGGGCTGATTGGAACCGGACTCGCCCAGCAGGGCATCGGAGCCGCGGGCATGGGTATCATCGCCGAAAAGCCTGAAAAATTCGGACAGGTGCTCTTCTTCTTCGTAATCCCAGAGACCCTTTGGATCATCGGGTTCGTGCTCGGGATTATCCTACTGCTCAACATCCTCTAGGCGACTGGATTGGCCGCCGAAGCGTTGCTCGGA
>JAJZIG010000037.1 GCA_021851265.1 archaeon
AGGCGATCAACATGCTGCAGGCCGCGTCCGCCACCGGAGAGATTACCCTGGACTCAGTCAGGTCCGTGACCGGCGCCACCGTGAAGGGACGCGTGGCAGACATCATGAGCGCAGCCCTCGACGGGGACTTCGAAGCTGCGAGGTCGAAGATGGTCGAGCTCACCCGGGTCTACGGTGTCCCGGAGAGAGACTTCCTGAAGTACGCCAACGAATCCCTGGGGGGGATCAAGGTCCCGGACCTAGGCAAGGTCATATCCATACTCGCCGAGTACGACTTCCGCCTCGTGCAGGGGTCGCAACCTGAGCTCCAGCTTACGGCAATGCTCGCCCAGATCTCCTCGCTGAAGGAGAAGGCCAGCTAGAGTTGGACCTCGCTCTCCCCAGAGGAGTGGACGACATTGAGCCTGATAGATACGCGCTCCACTCGAGGGTAAGAGCGGCCTTCGAGGAAGTGTCGCGGCTCTACAACTTCCAGCTGATGGAACCAGCATCGCTGGAGCACCTCGGCGTACTCAGAGCCAAGAGCGGCGAAGCGGTCGACAAGGAGATCTACGCTTTCAAGGACAAGGGAGGAAGGGACGTCGGGCTCCGGTTCGATATGACAGTGGGGATCACCCGGTATGTCTGTTCCCGCAAGGGGTTGAGGCTGCCGGTCAAGCTCGCCGCCTCTGGCGGGATCTGGCGCTACGACGAGCCCCAGTACGGGCGGTACAGATGGTCCCATCAGTGGGACCTGGAGGTGTTCGGACCGCCGTCAGTAGAACTCGACGCCGAGGTGTTGGATGCCTGCTCAGCGATGCTTGGCCGGCTCGGGTTGTCGGAAGCTACGATAAAGGTCGGCGACAGACGGGTGGTGGACGGCTTCATCCGAGGGAAGCTCGGAATCACTGACGGGGCGCAGCTGGTCGACCTGATGAGAGCTCTCGACAAGGTCGAGAAGAAGACCATCGAGGAGTTGACGGACGAGTATGTGGGGAAAGGATTCGGTCCGGAGCGCGTACGCGAGTTGCTCGAATTCGGCAGCGTACGGGGGAGCCCTGACAAAGTTCTGTCGGAGGTCTCGGGGTTGGGCCAGGAAGCGACCAAGGACCTCCGGGCCCTGGCTGACATGCTCGATTCCAGGGGGGTGCGGAACGTGGAGTACAACATGAGTATAGTGCGAGGAATCGACTACTACACCGGAATAGTCTTCGAAGCCACGGACAACAGGAACCCGCGGCTCGGTTCCCTGTTCGGGGGTGGGCGGTATGATGCCCTTCCCCGGATGTTCGGACGGCCCGATCTCTCGGCCACCGGGGCGGCAGGCGGGATCGAACGAATGGCACTATCCATCGCCGCCCAGACCAGGCCCGCCGGGCTGTTAGTCTACGTGGCGGTTGCGGGTGGACGCTTCGGGGCTCAAGCCTCGAAGGCCCGGAAGGCCTTGATGGACTCGGGGATTCCATGCGAGACCTCGCTCCAGGACAGGCCGCTATCGAAGCAGCTTGAGGACGCGAGCCGGATGGGGGCTACATGGACCGTGATCATAGGCGAGAGGGAGGCCAGGGTAGGCACGGTCACCCTGCGGGATATGAAAGGGCGTGCCGAAGAGACCATGCCGCTGGAGGACGCGGTCAAGCGAATCTCCCGCGCCTGAAACGAGGCCGTAATCTTTAATCCAAGGGCTTCCGCTCACTCAGCAAGGCATGGAACGAGCGATAGTACTGGTGAACCTGAGTCCCGGTTCCGAAGAGCAGAACATCACTGCGCTGAGGGGCACGCCGGGCATAAAATCTGTCTATCAACTCTATGGGCTGTATGACCTGCTCATAATGGTGGAAGGTGCGGACGACCAGGCGGTGAAGTCCATCATCGCGGAGAACCTCAGGTCGAAGCCTGGCGTGGTCTCCACTATCACGATGAAGGTACTCTTGTGAGCCGCTAACCCTTAAACAGGTAGAGCCAGCGCAGTTCCGAGTTGGCTCCCAGGGTCCTCGTCACCGGTTCGGCTGGTCAGATAGGCGCAGAACTCGTCCCGCATCTCCGATCCCTCTATGGTAAAGACAACGTGGTTGCGGCGATTCACACGTCGCCTGGCGGCCCGTCGCTCAGGGACGGCCCTTTACTCACCCTCGACACCGGAAATCAGGCCGCCGTTGTCGCAGCCCTGAAGGAGTACAAGGTAGACACTGTCTATCACCTCGCAGCGCTACTGTCCGCGACGGGGGAGAAGAACCCCCAGCTCGCTTGGACGGTGAACATGGACGGGCTAAGGAACGTACTTGAAGCCTCAAGGACGAACGGTGTTTCGCAGGTGTTCTGGCCGAGCTCCATCGGCGCCTTCGGCCCAGACGCGCCCAGGGCTAACGCTCCTCAGAACGCCCCCTGACCCCTACGACCATGTACGGCGTGACCAAGGTCGCCGGAGAGCTCCTCTGCAACTACTACCACGCGAAGTACGGACTTGACGTCCGCTGCCTCCGCTATCCAGGGCTAATCAGCAGCGTCACCCCTCCCGGAGGCGGGACCACGGACTACGCCGTGGAGATATTCTATGGAGCCATCAGGACCGGGTCGTACACCTGCTTCCTGCGGGAAGACACGGTCCTCCCCATGATGTACATGCCAGACGCTCTGAAGGCCACCGTCCAAGTGATGGAAGCACCCGCATCCAAGGTGCCTCGGCACCTTGGCTACAACCTGGCCGCATTCAGTTTCTCGGCCGGGATGCTAGCCTCAGAGCTAGCGAAGCTTGTCCCTGGGTTCAGGGTGACCTACGCTCCTGACTCACGCCAGAAGATAGCTGACTCCTGGCCCCAGTCCATAGACGACACAGAGGCAAGGCGAGACTGGGGTTGGGAACCAGACTACGACCTCCCCGGGATGGTGGCCGACATGCTCGCCAAGCTCACGACCCGGCTAAGGCCTGAGGGGAAAACCGTTTAACCACACGGTGGGCGCGGCTGTCAGCGATGAGGGACCCTACCGGCTTTCTCAGACAAGAGTACGGTGACCTAGTCAGCCAGGAGCTCGACTGGAAACTCCGCGTCCTCGGAGGACCCAGCACCCCTTGGTGCTCGGTCGACGGGAAGAAGGTTCTGATGTTCTGTTCGAATAACTACCTCGGGCTCAGCAACCACCCCAAGCTGAAGGAGGCAGCCATCGAGGCCGTCAGGACCCACGGCGCTGGCTCGGGTTCAGTCAGACCCATCGCGGGGAACATGGACATCCACATGGAGCTCGAGAAGAGACTCGCGAAGTTCAAAGACGCCGACGCGTCCCTCGTGTACCAGACAGGCTTCGCAGCGAACTCCGGGCTGATTCCCCAGTTGGCGGGAAAAGGGGACCTGATCATAAGCGACGAGTTGAACCATGGAAGCATAATCGACGGAGTAAGGCTGTCAGCCGCAGACCGCAAGGTCTACAAACACGCCGACACGGATGACCTCGCCCGGGTGCTCTCCGAGGCGGAGAGGTCGACGCCGGCGTACAGGCGGATCCTGATAATAACGGACGGCGTCTTCTCGATGGATGGCGACGTGGCGCCCCTCGACGAGGTCGCAGCCCTAGGTGCCGAGCACGGAGCCATGGTCTACGTCGATGACGCCCATGGCGAAGGCGTCCTCGGTAAAGGAGGAAGAGGGATAGTTTCCCACTTCGGCCTTTCAAGGGACAAGGTCCAGGTGGAGATGGGGACATTCTCCAAGGCGTTCGGGGTCGTAGGAGGACACGTATCAGGTTCCAAGGACCTGATCAACTTTGCCTACAACAAGTCCCGCACCTGGCTTCTGAGCGGGTCCCACCCTCCTGCGGTAGCCGCCGCATGCATGGCAGCCGTAGGCGTGCTGGAGAACGAGCCGCAGCACGTCCAGAAACTCTGGGACAACACCCGTTACTTCAAGAGGGGCATGAAGGACCTGGGCTTCGACATAGGCAAGAGCGAGACCCCCATAACCCCGGTGATGGTGGGAGAGAGCGGGAAGGCGAAGAAACTCAGCTCCAGGCTCTTCGAGATCGGGGTCTTTGCCCTGCCCATAGTCTACCCGATGGTCGCCCAGGGCAAGGCAAGGATCAGGACCATCATGAATGCCGCCCTGACGGACGAGGACCTCGACTTCGCCATAGGCGCCTTTGAGACCGCCGGGAAGGAGCTCGGCGTGGTCCAGGCTCAACACCATGCCTAAGCTGCGCACAGGTTAAGAGCCGGGGCTGACGACGGTCAAAGAGACCGGTTGACCTTCCGCTACCTCCCAGACGTGGCGCTAGCCGATGTTGCGTTCGAGGCTGAAGCCACGTCCCTCGGCGGGCTCTTCGAATCCTGCGCCCTCGCGGTCACCGACATCATGGTAGACCCGGCGACGCTCCGCGCCACGGTAGGCAGGGACATAGCCCTGGAGTCCGACGACGCCGACAGGCTTCTGTACGACTTCCTCACCGAGCTCATCATAGCCAAGGACGTCGACTCTCTTCTCTTCAGGGACTACAGCGTCGAGGTTGCGTCCGACGGCCGGTCGCTCCGGGCGAAGGCACGAGGGGAGTCGATCGACAGGGAGCGTCACTCTCTCAGGAATGACGTGAAAGCCGTGACCATGCACATGTTCGGTATACGCCACGAGGGGGACAGATGGAGGGCGACCATCGTCCTCGACATCTGAGGCCTCCAAACCCTTAAAGGCCCAACTCGCAACCAAGAGAAGAGGCAGGGGCTCTGGGTGGCACAGACAAGCTCGTTCAAGCAGTTGTCCGACTTCTCGTGGGAGATTCCGCAGGCCTACAAACCTGGGATGAACGTCCCTGCGAAGATCTACGCTACGCGCAAGCTCCTCGAAGCGATGGACTCCGGCGTGATTGAGCAGGTGACCAACGTCGCCTGCCTCCCGGGGATCGTCCGACAGGCCTACGCCATGGCAGACGCCCACTGGGGGTATGGGTTCCCGATAGGGGGGGTAGCAGCATTCGACCTCGAAAAAGGGGTTATTTCCCCGGGAGGGATTGGTTTCGACATTAACTGTGGAATGCGCTTGATAAGAACGAATCTTACATACTCAGAGGTCAAACCAAAGATAAAAGAGCTAGTAGACCTCATTTTCAAACTCGTCCCCGCAGGAGTGGGCGTAAAGGGGTTCCTGAGGGTAAGTGAGCCTCAGTTCGACGAGATCATGAAGTACGGTGTGAAATGGTGCGCCGAGAACGGCCAGGCATGGGAGGACGACCCAGCTCACGTCGAAGAGGGAGGGTACATCAAGGGGGCGGACCCATCCAAGGTCAGTCGCCAGGCTCGGACCAGGGGGATTGGCCAACTCGGGACGCTGGGCTCCGGCAACCACTATCTTGAGATTCAGGTGGTTGACCCGGCCAGGCACTTCGACCCTCAACTCGCCAGGCACTTCGGGATTGTCCAGGAGGACCAGGTGCTCGTCATGGTACATTGCGGGAGCCGAGGGTTCGGCCACCAGATAGGGAGCGACTATCTCCGCGTCTTCGACGGCGCGATGAAGAGATATGGCATCCAGGTCAAGGACAGAGAGCTCGCCTGCGCCCCGTTCACGTCGAAGGAGGGTAAGGACTACTACGGGGCTATGGTGTGCGCAGCTAACATGGCGTTCACCAACAGGCAGATCATAGTGCAGCGCGTCAGGGAGGCTTTCTCCAAGACCTTCCACAGAGAAGCCGAGGCTCTCGACATGCATCTCATCTACGACGTATGCCACAACGTAGCCAAGGTGGAGAGGCATGCCTACGACGGCACGAACGCAGATGTCTTGGTGCACAGGAAGGGGGCGACGCGCAGTTTCGGCCCGGGACACCCGGACATCCCCGCGCCTTACCGGGACATAGGGCAGCCCGTGATTATAGGAGGGTCAATGGAGACCGGTTCCTACCTGCTCGTCGGGACCCAGAAAGCCATGGCGGAGACTTTCGGTTCCACTGCCCATGGGTCAGGGAGGACCATGTCCCGGACAGCGGCGAAACGCGAGGTGCGTGGCGCCGAACTACAGCGTAAGATGCTGGATCGGGGAATCTACGTGAAGGCTGCCACCATGGACGGGCTTGCCGAGGAGGCCGGGATGGCCTACAAGGACATCTCCGAGGTGGTGGAGACCATGGACAAGGCAGGCATCTCAAAGAAGGTCGTAGCGCTGCGGCCAGTGGGCAACATCAAAGGGTGATCCAGGTCGATTCAACCACACCTGCCCAGCGACGCAGTCGGGTTACTCGTCTACTTGGTGGGCCTGGCCGTTCTCTGGGTCGTAGTGTCAGTCCCGGTATACTTTGCAGGCAAGCTAGTCAAGGGAGGCAACGCCACCTTCGGCGACGCCATGGGCGCCACATTGGGTGGGGTAGTGGTCTACTACGTCGTCTACTTCTTGGTCGCTTTCGCCCTTGGGGCTGTCATAGGCTCGCCCGCGGTGGCAATAGCCCTCCTCCTCGGCTTCCTAGGATGGCTGGCAGTCTTCAGGAACGCCTTCGACACGTCATGGCTCGGTGCCGTCGGAATAGCTGTCCTGGCGTGGCTCATACTGCTGGTCTTGG
Organism: archaeon; assembly: GCA_021851265.1. GTDB lineage: Archaea > Thermoproteota > Nitrososphaeria > Nitrososphaerales > Gagatemarchaeaceae > UBA183. Next base: position 6,514 of record JAJZIG010000037.1, read on the forward strand.
ATGTGATTCTGGTAGGCATCTTCGGGGTCAGGTTCCCCGACTTCTATCCCTTCTGACTTCCTATCCGATGTAGCCGGGCCTCTGTTCGCGCGACGACTGCGGGGCCGCCTCTCGCGACTGATCTGCCATCGCCTGGAGCTGGCTAATCACCTTCTGTGTCTCTTCAGCCCTCTCCTTCAGCCTGGACGTATCCACCGGGATGTCTAGCACCTTCGACAGCAGCTCGAGGACAGCCTTGGACGCCGCGGCGTCGACGACGTAGCCCGACGTCTCCCCCAGGAGGCACGCCCCCTCCAGTCCCCTGAGCGCCCCCACGCCTATGAGCAGCCCATTCATCCCACTGATTCCGCCGTCTTTCATCAGCGTAACCCCGTTGGCAGACAGCACATCTGCCATCTCTCTGCAGGTTCCTGCACCATACACCCTTGGGGACTTCGTAAACGAGCCGGTTATGTAGGCTGCCAGCGTGTATATCCTCTTCACACCGCACTTCTTTGCGAATCTCACGACCTTGTCTGAAAGCTCGTATTCTCCCTCCGATGTCGTGGGCTGCGTGTCGGCCGTGAACACCATGATGCTCTTCCTGCCCTTCATGGATGCGAAAAACAGCTCCCCCTTGGGGGGCTCCACGGTCCCATCCTCCTTCACGCTCACCTGAGGTGGAAATGCGGTGCTGGTGTACTCGGCGACCTTCTTCAGCTTGAATGAGGTCACCAGGTGGTCCGCCGCGAGCTTCCCTACATAGCCGCTCCCGGGGAGCCCGCAGACGAGGACGGGCTGACGACCCTTGGGGACCGAGAGGATCTTCTCCTTGACCACCGTCGCAGCGCTCATAGCTCTTTCTTCCCCAGCTTCTCGCTCAGGTCGACAAGCTTCCCCTGGTCCATCACCTTGATGGATGTCTTCATCCGAAACCTCAACCCGAGCTGCCTGAATATGGATAGCAGTTCCCCTCCGCCGATCTTTTCCTTCAGCCGGCCTGTACGGATCATCCCCGCGAGTTCTCTGACCAGCCTATCAGTCTCCGCCGGATAGAATGAATATGCTGCCTCAAGGACTTCAGCCCCCCTGTCGTAGAGCACGGCCTCGACGACCTCCCTGTCGGTCTTCTCTTTCTTGGCAGTTGGTTCCGCCGCCTTCAGCCTCTTCCTCAACTCCTCCAGCTTCCGCTGCTCCAGGAGCTTCAGATCGGCGTCTTCAGCCATTGTCTTCAGGCCGCCGTCTCCCATCGCAATAAAACGCTTGCTGACTGACGGCGCTCGGCACGAAGTACCTGCCGCATAAGACATGTCCCTGGCGAAGGACGTCGCCGAAGGTGGCACACGAGGCTGAGACGGCTTTTCGAGATGCCATCCAGACGGTCTCTGGACACCGGCCGTGGATTAAGTTGAGCGAGCGCTACGGCTGGGTGATCTTGATGGATTGCGTTGGGCAGCTGGTCTCACAGGCCATGCAGAAGATGCAGTCCATCTCCCTCACCGGGTCGCACTTGTCGCTCCGGTACTGGTTCCATTCAGGGGTCCCTTGTTCGACGACCTTGTCCTTCCCGGTGCCTGCCTGACCGGGGTTGAGCAACCATTCGAACACGAAGACGGGGCAGACATCCATACAAACTCCGTCGGCGACGCACGACTCCCAGTCAATCGCCACCTGGGTCCCGTGAATCCCATTGGTGGTAGGATACGGCTTTCCGTCGCCGTCGTTCCTCGCGGCTCCAGCTGCCCTCACCTTGTGCCCGCTGTGTTCGCCTGTCTCAGGGAACTGGTCGGGCTTCGATAGGAAGTTCGGATCAATTGGTGCAGACTTGTACCCTACATCGCGTGTCATGGCTATCAAATGTAGCCGCCGTCAGGTAGTTATAAGTGATGCGGAGTATGAAGAAGGCAGTCGCACTCTGCGCCAAGTGAGAACCGAGGGAGCGTCCAGCCCCGGTACGCCTTGCGTGACCTAGTCTGATTCCGACATCGAGTCAAAACTCCCGTCGTCCCTGAGCCTGTAGACAGTGATCGGCTTTATGGTGAAGATTCCGACTTCGGCCACCCCCGGCGCAGACTTCACCCTCATTTCCAAATCCCTCGGGTCGCCAATGGGCTCGAACAGGGTGTCCAGGATTACATTTCCACTCTCAGTGAAATATGGATAGCCCTTGGGAAGAAGCCTCTCTTCTGGGACCCCTCCGAGCATCGACAGCTTCAGCTTGGCGCTCTCCCTTGCCATCGGGAAGACCTCGACGGGGACCCTCACTCCGGCTTCGCAGAGCTTCTCCGCGAACTTGCTCTCTCCGGCGACTATGGCGACGGACTTCGCGCTCCCCATGACGATCTTTTCCTTCAGGAGAGCCCCGCCTCCGCCCTTGACCAGGTTAAGCCCGGCGTCAACCTGATCGGCACCGTCGATTACAAGGTCGACCGAGCCCTTGAACGGTACGAGCTCGACGCCACACCTCGCTGCCACAATCTCAATCTGGGTCGAGGTCGGCACCCCCTTGATCACCTTCGATCTGGCCATTGCGAGGGGAGAAAGCTCCTCGAGGAGCGTCGCCACGGTCGAGCCGCTGCCAAGGCCGAGGGTCATGCCCGAGGAGATGTCCTTGGCAAGCTCCTTGGCCACTCCCTTCAGGGCGTCCCTTGACCTGTCCATCAGCCTTCCTGCTGCTTCTTCTCGATGTCTATCTGTTCTAGCTTGGTGAGAGCATCCATCACTTCGTCCCTGATTACCTTGACCCGCTTCTCGGACTCGCTCATCTCAGGCTTCGCCCTCCTCTCCACGGCGCGCTCTAGGTCGGTCGCCTTTTCGACCTTGGGGGTGACCTCCTTCCTTGCCGGCTGAGGAGCCGCAGGGCCCAGCCTCTGCTTCGCCACGTCCAGCCTAGATTCGATGTTCCGTATCTTGCTCTCGAAGAGCGTCACCAGCTCTCCACGAAGTCCTTCGAGCTCTCCTACCTCGACGACGAGCTCAACGTCCTTCAACTTGGCCTGGAGCTCTTTGATCTGGTCGCTGTACCGCTTGGATATCATCTCCCTCTCCTCGCGGGTTATCCTCCCTTCGCTCTCCGCTTCGTAGAGCTTCATCATAGCTGACGAGAGAAGGTCTCTCTCGACCATGATCGTTCTCATATCCCTCCGAGAGCGCTCTAGGTCAGCGGTGGTCACGGTAGACTCGACGGTCCTCCCTTGAGCATCCGCCCGTTTTACAGCCACCCTCGTTTGCTTCGGCCTAGTATAGAATACTACGTAGGATGCAAGTCCGCCGAGGCCGAGCCCGACAACACCAGCGACAACCACTGTCAGAACATCGACCATGCGCGCCTTTCCTTGCACGCGCTTGGGCGCCTTTGGTATAAAAGCAGATTCACTTGGGAGATGCTCATCCCGGAGAGCCCTGGAGGGGCGTGGTCCTTCAGGTCGGCGGAGGCGAAATCATGATTATGTTGTCCCCGCGCACAATCAGCGTCCCGAGGGAGTTCGGCTGGCCATCGTCGGACACCTCTTCAGCCTTCTCAAGAGCCAGGTTCATGTGCTGGTCGAACCCTTGCAGGCTGCCCCTGATGACCTTTCCTCCCTTCAACTTAATCAGGACGACCTTCCCGATGCTTTCGTCAAGGACCTTAACTGCCATGTCTACGGACAAACTGTTCCCTTGAACCTGCCGTCTGGATTCATTTATTTAAGCAGTCATGCGCGCTTCCCCAGTTGAAGAAGTGGGTTCTGTCGCATCGGGATTCTGTATCGATGGTTGCGAAGTTGGAGAGATCCCTGGGCCTCTCGCTCACTCTGCCGAAGTCAGCCCAGGCGGAGTGCGCGGAGCCAGAAGAAGGCGTCGTCTTCGTTAGGCTCGAGGAGTACGAGTTCGTCCAGACAGGGGACTCCTTCTTCCCATTTCTGGGCTCACAACCCACCCTTGCCCTCTTTCCCTCCGTCGTGGTCGACGAGGGCGCCATCAGATTCCTCATCAACGGGGCCGATGTGATGCGACCCGGCATAAGGAAGATGGATGACTGGGGGGAGGCAGGGAAGATGGTGATTATCAAAGAGGAGAAGAAGGGACGGGCCATAGCAGTCGGCCCCACAATGGTCTCCGGAACTGAAGCTGGGCCGATGTCCCGGGGCAGTTGCGTGAAGAACCTGCACCATGTGGGGGACCACTACTGGAACGCCCACAAGTCCCTCTGACAGGTTTACTTTCACTCCTCCCTCTCCTTTTAAGCTAAGAACGAAATCTCTTCCCTGAGAACTAATCTCTACAACAGAGTCTAACTAATTCACGACTGTGATAGAATTGCTTGCACCGCCCTACCCTTAATAATGACCATGGGTCACGGAGAAACACTTCAAATGTCCGGCGTGATGCAGGCGAGGAATCTCGAAGGGAAGAGCAAAGAGATTCTTCTGAAGGCCTTGGCGCTCAAGAGCATCGAGGACCTGCCGAAGATTCAGGAGGACGTCTCCAACAAGACCATAGTGATACTCAAGGTGACTCCCCTGGCTCAGAAGAGTTTAGAGGAGCTGAAGTCTTCTGTCGAGCAGCTGTACGAGTTCGCCACTTCGGTCGGCGGCGATATCGCAAGGCTCGGGGACGAGCGAGTCGTCATCACCCCTCCTGGTGTACGAATCTGGCGCGGTCTCCAATAGCGACCTGGTGCTCTAACCTGGTACTGGTCTCATGGAGGCCAAGAGCGGGCCCCCGGGGTTAATACGGTCCGCAGTCGGCTGCCAGCACGACCAGAAGGAAAACCTGATCCCGAAGCCGCGACGCAGTCGATGAGCCGGTCTACGGCTCTCTTGCGATTCCTCCTGGAAGGCGCCAGAAACCTGTTTCCGTCCTTTAGGACCAGCCCAATCGAAGATGCGTCGGTTTCTCTGGTGTAGTCCGACCCCAGCGTCCGAAGGTAGCTGGAGAGCTGGCCCAAAGTGAGCCCATACTGCTGCCAGCCTATTGGGTGACAGGAGTGGCTCTAGTAGACCCTGATTGCTTCCTGAACTGCGGGGTGGATCGCAGGTATACGGTATATCCTCTGTATGGCGTAAGCGAGGTTCTCGGTCTTCCTCTTCTCGCCGTGGTTCACGAGCACCAACTGCAGCTTAGGCCTCACCTTCCCCACGAAGCGGACTATCTGGTTGTAGTCGCTGTGGCCGCTGAAGCCGTCCACCTTCTGGACCGAAGCCCTGACGTCTACGATCTTTATCTTCCCGTCCTGCCCCATTAGGCTCGCCTGGCTGCCGCCGTCGAGGACGCGCCTGCCCATGCTACCCTGCACCTGGTACGAGACGAAGATTATCTTGTTCTTCTCTGACGGGGCGAGGTGCTCGAAATAGTCAAGGACCGGCCCTCCCTCTAGCATCCCCGACGTCGCCATGATGATGGCAGGGCCTTCCCTGTACGCCTCCTCCCTGTCGCTGGGGTGCTCGACTTCAGTGAAGTACTCTGACTTGAACGGGTTCACCCCCTCCTCGAGTATCTTGGTTCTCAGCTCCCTGGAGAGATAATCGGCATAGGAGACGTGGATTGCCGTGGCTTCCGAGATCATCCCTTCGATGAAAACAGGCGCCTCCACGAGCGTCTTGCTCTTCATGTACTGGTCGAGGACCAAGAGTATCTCCTGGGCACGTCCGACTGCTGGGATGGGAATCAACACCTTCCCTCCGTTTTTGAGCGTGCCGTTGATGGCGTTGACGAAGTTCATTTCCACCTCTTCGCGGACCGGCATGATGTCCTCCTTCGCTCCGTAGGTGCTTTCGGTGATCAGCGTCTCTACCCTCGGGTAGTTCCAGGTCGCCGAGTCGAAGAGCTGGGTCCTCCCGTACTTGTAGTCCCCAGTGTAGACTATGTTGTGTGCGCCTTCCCCGATGTGGAGATGGACCGTCGCCGACCCCAGTATGTGTCCGGCGTTGTTGAACACGAGCTTGATGTCCGGCGATATGTCTGTCACCATGCCGTATGGGAGCGTGATGGCATGCTGAATCTCGTCTCTGATGTCCTTCTGGTCGTAAATCAGCCTCCCTCCTTCGATCTGGGCGATCTTCACGAAGTCGTTCTGCAGCATGGTCATAAGAGGAAGGGTCGGCTCGGTGCAGTACACCGGTCCGTCGTAGCCGTACTTGTACATGGCGGGAACGAAGCCCTGGTGATCCAAGTGTGCATGACTGACCACTATTGCGTCTATCTCGCCCGGCGAAATGTCGGCCCAGTCGAGGCGCGGGTAGGCGTCCCAGGGGTTCCTCGAGCCGGGATGGATTCCGCAGTCCAGCAGTACCTTGCTCTCCGCCGTCTCAATCAGCACGCACGACCTGCCTACCTGTTGAAAGGCGCCGAGAGTCTTGATGGTGACGTGCTCCTCCGTGGCGATTCTCGGCCTGAATATGGCTTCGCCCAGCTCCCTGTAAAATTTCTCTCTTATCTCGGTCCCCGCTTTCAGGGCGAAGTATACGTTCTGGATGGCGGTGGATTTGATATGCGGTGCCTTCCGAACCTTGATTTTCCACCCCGTCTGTTCCATGGCGCTGCCAAGGTCGAAACCTGCCTCCTGTGAGAGCAGCCTGGGATTCTCCGCTTCGAGGGTTATCTCGCCCAGCGCGTCGTCGAAAAAGTAGTTGGACGCTCCCGCCTCGGGAGGGACTGCTCTCTCGAGGACCTGTCTGGCGTCGCTCTCCTGCTTCCTTATCGACTTCTCCGTCCTAGTGACGACCCTCCTCTTCAGGGAGTTGACTATCTCTGATATGACATAGCTGTTCTTGTGCAGGTAGGCGGGGT
>JAJZIG010000038.1 GCA_021851265.1 archaeon
TGTTCTATCTGGGCATAGTAGCCATGTTCGTGGCCATCCTCTTCTCTCTGGCCTCCAAGAACTACGTCTTCAGGAAGCAGCCTCAGCGCTAGCCGGGCAGATCCCTTCACGCCGCCAATGGCGCCCTTCCCCCCTGTGCTCTCCTTCGCCTTAGCCGCGCAAGCACACCTCCAGCGGTCGCGTGACTAATCTGGCGGAACCGAAGATGTCCCCTGCCTCTGTCCCCCTAGCCCATACTTCTTGGCGGTCTCCGACTGAAGCTTCCTCACCTCCCTGATCCTCTCAGCCAGCCTCCTTTCGAACAGAAGGTTCCTCGCCCCTGCATAGCACCAGAGGATCGAGACTGCGAGGCTCAGGATCCCCACAGCCACCAGGCCCGGGGCCACCAGGTCCACAGTCTGGCTCGTGACCCCAAGCCCGTAGGGGACGACAACCAGTTGGACGAAGTAGCTGACAGCGAAGTAGGCGCCCGTGACAGTGGCGACGAGGGCGAGCATCCTGATCTTCTTTCCTCCTCGTTCCATGTGCCTGATGAACTCCTCCTGGAGCTCGATCATGGACACGCCGGGGTCCTTGTCCTCGGGCATCATCTGTCTCAGGCCCACCGCTGCTTATAACGCAAGCTCACAACTTGTTCACTCCAGGGCGGAGAAGAGCATCTTCAGGCCGCTGTCCAGCCTGCCGAGGACCTCCATCCCCTTCGGCGTCACCGAGTACCTCTCATGACCATCGGAGGCATCAGCTTTCACGAACCCATTCGTGGTCAGGAACTCCAGGTACTCCCCGAGCCTGTTGTACGGGATGTTGGTGGTCCGGGCCAGCCTGGTCGGGAGTTGGGGGCCCGATGCCATGGTCCTGAGAAGCTCCCAGTAGATCACCGTCGTGTCCCGGTTCCTCAACCGGCCCCCGGACGGACCCAGCCTGATATGAACAAGTTGTGCTCTCAACTTGTGCGTCAGTGCCTTAAGTAAACCATGCACCCGCTGACCCGTTGAGCGCGAAAGGAGACGGATGGCTCGGCTACTCCCTCGACAGGCCAGGGGGGCGCGTCGGGGTCCGTGGGCTGGGCGACCGCGTCCTCATCCTGGGCAGGCAGGCCGGTGCCATGGCGAGCCTGTTCGCCTACGCCGGGGCGGAGGCAGGGTCGGGGCTCACGATTCTTGACATCGACGGCTCGATCTCCACCGACGTCCAAGGCTATTACAGGACGTTCGACTACCGCTCGATGCTGTACGAGGCGTTCCACCTCGAGGGGGATGATGCGATGCACGGCCAGCTCGTCGCCTCTGCCTACGCCGCCGCCCTCGACCTCACCTCAGAGGACGAGGCGATACTCTCGGCCTCCCTGCAGAGGCTCTCGGAGCAGAACGACCTGGCGACCCCCGCCGCGCTGTACGACGTCCTGGGAGCGGTCGAAGGCTTCAGGGGGTACTATGTCGACAAGCTGAAGGGGAGGATCGGGTCCCTCAGGCACCTCGACGCCACCAGGGCGGACGCATTCGACGAGCTGACGGCGGGACGAGCCCTGGTGACCTTCGCCAGCGCCCCCTACCCCCAGGCCGCAGAGCTCGCCGCGGGGCTCTACGTCGCCAAGCTCGTGCATCTCCTTTCCGGTCCGGTCTCCTCCCCAGACGCCCTCCTCATCACCGGCGCTCACCGTCTCTTCAGGCGCCTCACCCGCTACCAGAACCCAGCGAAGCTCCTGGCGCGCCTCCTCGAATCGAAAACCCCGCTCGTCCTCGCCACCTCCCTCCCTGCCCTCCTCAGCGGCGAGCTGACAGACTCGATGCAGGTAAGAGTCTACTCAAGCGAAGCATGGAACGGCAGGAATGCCCGGAGGCAGGCCGCGGCCCTCGCTTGCTCCTACACCGTCTGTGACGACCGCTCAGATGAGACGCAGGGGTTCGTCCCACGCATCATCAGGCCCATGTCTTTGCCCGGTGCCCCCAGGCTGGTCCTGCCCAAGAGACCCAGCGCGGAGCTCACGAAGACGATCCTCGACGAGGTCTCCAGGTATGAATCGGCCAACAGGCAGTCCGTGGTCTCCTACCTCTCCGTGCAGTTCCTCCCGGCGGACGTCGCGGCCGAGATAGACAGGCTCCATTCAGAGGGGTACCTGGTCCTTGAGCCGAAGGAGGCCGGCGGCGGCCCGAAGATCCTCTCTTACACCGTGACGGAGACAGGCAGGCGCCTCCTCCAGGGGCTGAGCGGGTGATGGAGCACCTCACCACCGGATGCTCCGCCGTGGACTCCCTGACGGACGGCGGCCTGGCCACGGGGACGGTCACTCAGATCTTCGGGGAGAAGGCCCTGGGGAAGAGCATAATCTCCTTCCAGGCCGCCTGCCACGCGGCCGCGTGCGGCGGGAGCGCCGTCATACTCGACACCGAGCAGTCCTACGCGAGCTATCTCGTCCCATACTGGCGTGACAGGATGGCCAAGAGACTAGGGAAGGAACTCAACGTCGCGGAGATAAAGCTCGAGAGGGCGCCAAAGGTCTCTCCGAAGAGGAAACCGGTGACGAGGGGACAGCTCATCAACGCGATCGACGGAGCCCTGAGCCATCTCGGAGTCTCCTACTCCGACTCCCACCTCAGCGCCGTGGCTGACATCTTCTCGCCTGACTTCACAGTCGAGCTCCCTCCGAAGGGGCCCTCGGTCCTCGTGTTCCAGACCCCTGAGGTGGTGGACCTGCTTAACCTCCACGGCATCGACGCGGCCAAGGAGGTCTCGAGCGGGGGGAGGGTCGAGCTGAAGATGAGGCAGACGCCAACCTATCAGTCAGCGCTGCATCAGATCATCCGGGACACCGGCGCCAAGCTCCTCGTCTATGACTCGATATCCGCGCCGTTCAAGGCCTCCTTCCCGAGCACCCAGGACCTCCCTGCCCGGAGCGCGGGCCTCGCAATGCTGCTGGCCCACGCCCAGCGCCTCTGCGCCGAGTTCAAGATCGCCGTCCTGGTCACAAGCCACGTCTCCATCGACCCCATCAACCCCTGGGACCGGATACCCTACGGCGGTGTCATCCTGGGCCACGACGCGAAGTTCTCCCTCGAGCTCACGAAGTCCACGGCGTCGAGGAACAAAGACAGGAATCCGGAGGCGCTCAACCCGGACGAGAAGGAGGAGTGCACCAAGGCCTTCTGGGCCGCCAGGCACCCAGCCCTCGAGGAGTACACCAGGTTCGCCTACGCCCGGCAGGACGGGGAGGGGTTCCACTGATGGGGTGGGGAGCGCGAATGCTCGCGGTCTTAGCGGGGCTAATCGCCCTGGGTCTCGGCGCGTGGCCCATCTTCCTGCTGGCCCTGGTCTACCTCGTCTACTCCTTCCGTAAGCCGAGGGCCCAGCGTGCGGTCATGCTCAAGCAGCAGGTCCTGGCGAGGCCCCGGCGTCCCTGGGGCAGGTATACGGCGGGGGGCGTGCTTTTCCTGCTGGCGCTAGCCGCGGTGGAAGCCGGTGGGACGCTCTCGCCGATAGCCTTCTTCACGGGCGGGCTCGCCGTAGTCTTCTGGCCCCTCGCGCGCAGGCACGGGGTGGGGGGCGGGGTGGTCCCCATGACTGACTCGATACTCCTCAGGAGCAGGCTCTTCCCGCTGCGCTGGCACGCACTCGCCGAGGTCAAGCTCGAAGCGCAGGATCAGACGAGGGGGGTCGCCGCCCTGGACGGCCGGCTCCTGGTCTTCGCGGGCAGGTCCCCCTCGGCGTTCCAGGTCGTGAGCGTCTACGCACTTGGTTACAGGGGAGCCGAGGAGAAGGTCCTCAGGACCCTGCGGTGCAAGGCGCGGATGCTATCGCAGAGGGGGGCCCACCTTCTCCCCCTGGACAGCCGCGACGCCGGCAAGAGGCTCTCACTGACGCTCGACCGCCTCGACATCGGGACCGAAGACCTGGAGGCCGTGTCGTCCCTCCCATTCGACGTCTTCGCCGTAAGGACCAAGGAGGGGTTGGTCGTCTCCCACAGGGCGTTCAGGCTCTCCGAGCCTGCGGGTACCCCCTCCATACCCCCTTCCGATCTCACCCCCGCCAGGCAGCCTCTCTTCGCCGAAGTCGTCGAGAAGATCCAGGAAAGGCACGGCTGGCCCGGGCCCGACGCGTTCTCCCCTTTCCTCGCCGCGCTGGACGCCTCCAGGACGGAGCCGTTCTCCGACAGGGTCATGGCCAGGGGCGAAGCGGAAGGAAAGGTGTCCGTCGAGACCCCGGGGGGCGCCGAAGTGAAGCTCACCAGGGCGCAGTTGAGGGCTGTGGCGCGGATCTATGCCTAGCCCCGGGGACACCTCCAGGGGCCTCGGCAGGGCCTTCCGGATGGTCGAGGTCCTTGTGCAGGCTGACCTCCTCAACGAAGCGAGGAAGGCGGTGCACGTCGCCTTCGGGGGCTCTCCGGAGTACAGGCTGGTCTGCGTCCTGACCAACGCCCAGGAGGCGCTCCCCCTCCGGGAGATTGGTTCGAGGTGCGCGGCGGGGAGGCGGTCGGTTCTGAGGGAAGGGCGGTTCAGGCTGGCCCTGGAAAGGCTGGAGCGATACGGGGTCGTGACCAACGTTGGGTCCCGCGAGAGGCCGCGATACCAGATGAACACCCTGGACGACGGGGCGAAGATGCTTGCTTTGCTCATCCGGGGCGAAAGGCTTCGGCCGCTCGGTGACGCTGGTCCCTGAACGCTCCCACTACCAGGTCGCCTAGGACATTCTTCCGTTGTCCGTCGGTGCCAATCCTGACCCTGACCGCGTCCTTTGGCTCCGGGTGGTTCACCTGAAGCATCCCCACCCCCACAGGGAGCCGCCTCAGCGAGTCTTTCACATTCGAACCTACGAAGAACCCCGCCGCGGCTTCCAGGTCCGTCTCGTTGTTCAGCATGTGGCAGATGAGGGTGTTGCTGTTCGCGATGACGTTCTGGCTCAGCAGCGAGGGCCTGCTCGCGCAGACCACCAGGGAGAATCCATACTTTCGGAGCTCCATGGCGCACCTCTCCGGGATGCTCGTGTAGTCCTTCAAGACCGGAGCCAGGTTCTGGGCCTCATCGATGACCATCACCAGACGCAGCGCCTCCGTCCTCCCCCGCTTCCTGGTCTCTTCGTATACCTCCTTGAGCAACAGCTGGCTCAGCATGTTCTTCGCCCTGTCGTCCGGGAGCCCCGAGAGGTCCACTACCTTCACCCCGGCCCCGAAGAGGCTGGTTGTCTCGAACCCTCCGCCCTGGGCGTCGAGGGTCCTTCCTATGGCGCCGTGGGTCAGGGGCCAGAGCTTTGAGACCAGCGCTTCTATCGACTCTACCCACCCCCTGAGCTTGAAGAGCTCGTCCTCGGCCTCTTGGAGCCTCCGGACCAGCTCGCGGACAGGCAGGGGCCTCTGGGTCCCGTGGAAGTATGACTCCAGGGCGTCTCTGGGCACCCGGTTCTGCAGCGGGGAGAGGCCAACCCCGAAGCTCACCCTGCTGTAGTGCTCCAGGAGCGAGATCCATTCGTCCGTGCGCTCGTGGTCGAACTTCCCGCGCGGGTCGAAGGGAGAAATGGCGAAGTCGCTCCCGGGGGTGAGCACCGCCGGCGCGGCCGACCTGAGGAGTTCCACGTACTCCCCCGTCCTGTCCAGGACGACGACCGCCTTGCCAAGCGCGCCCAGCTCCCGGGCGATCATCGCGGCGCAGGTCGACTTCCCCGACCCAGTGGTCCCAAGTATCGCGACATGCCTGCTGAGCGCCTCCAGGTCCAGGGTGACGACCCCCCTCGGGGTGGGGTCGAGGGTGCGCAGCTGCTCCCCGACGACTATGGAGCCTTTCGGGGCCATGCCCGTCGTCGGGCGTGACTCTCCTTTGAAGGGTGGCTCACAGATCGTGACAGTGCCGCGGGTTCAGAGTCACGAAACGTTACCTTGTGGTGCCGTCCCCGCACGAAACCGTGCCCACGGTCACGACGTGTGAATGAAAGGCTGTGGTTTGGTAACGCTTTGTGAAGCAGTATAGAAATCTGGGTAACATCCCAGAGGTTTCCGTGCCCCATCGGAGTGCAAGATGAACGCCCGATCGAGAGGTCAGGCGCGAGACAGGTCCGCATAGGAACGGCCCGCGAGCAAAGCACGCTGAAGGTGGGGAGGCGACCGACTGACCATGCGGAAGGAGGAAAGGGAAGACAAGGAAACGGTTGTGACTGGTCATCAGTACAGCGAAGCAATGGACCAGTTCTAACAGACCACCAACACATCCAAACTTTCGCAACAGATTCGGTCGTTGTTCAGGACTGGCACAGCCTGGCCGTTAAGAGGAAATGCAGACTATGGACAACACGAGACCGAACGACGAATCGAACAAAGGGGAAAAGAAGGGAACAGATTCCAAGACCTTCGAAATCGAGTATGCAATTTCCAGAGTCAGGAACCTAGGTGCTGCGCAAATAACTACACAAAGTCGTCGGCTGCACCAATACAGGCCAGAGTGGCTGGACCAACTCGAAGCACACTATCGTATCAATCCTGGGAAGCCTCTGATTCATCTCAGTGACCTCCCTGGCAAGACCGCAATTCATCTCTCTGAACGTGGCCTCTCGATTCTGGCAGACCTCTGGAAAACAATCAGGCAGAGATACAGCGCCAAAGAAGCCAAAAGTCTTGGCCTCGAGAACATCTACTCGTGTGCTGTAGCAAAATACTACGGCTACATCACCATCGAAAGCCTATTCCGAGCTAGGGAGCATGTTAGCTTCGACATCGACCAACTTGAACCCTGCGTGCTCCGCGTGAAGTGCCACAAAAACAATTGGCCTAAGGAGATCGAACCCAAACTCCCATTCAACTTCTTCAATGCGGAAGGAGCTGCAATTCTGGGATACTACACTGACTCCAAGCACGGAAACTGTACCTTCACGAACAAAGACCAACAGCTCCATGATCTAATGAAGCGGGCTGTCGAACACGTCATCGGACGCATGCGGGTCAATACAGGCATCTATCCAGACATAAGCGAAACAAACTGGAGTCTCCTCATGCCAACTCTTCTGAACTTGGCAGGGATTAACACGAAACTTCGACAGAAAGTTGCCAACAACGCAACTCCACTGTGGCTGTTTTCATCTCCTAGTAACGTCGCATCTGCATATCTCAGAGCCTTGTGGACCGCTGAAGGGATGGCTCGGTTCATGCGACTCGTTCAAACTGTAGCCGTTCCCCAGCTTGAACCTTACAGGAATCTAATCTCGCGAAAACCGCGCGTCACACCATACAACAATCTGCCCCCCGATGCCAAAGAAATTGTCAACCAGCATCCTTCACTGCTTCTGGCCTCGGCAGCACTTCTTCAGAGATCGTTCGGGATGGAGACAACTTTGAAGCCTTCAGTCGCATACTCGGACTTTCGCAAAGAGTTGACTGTTCTCTGGACCAGTGAGATTACCAGCGCCGGGGAAATCTCCAAGTTCTCAAAACTCGTCGGGTTCGATAGTGAAACAAAGCAACAGTTGTTATTCTATCGGCTCAACAGACAGTCTTCCCATCCCCCTTTTTCTATGCTTGACCACCTGAAACAACGTAGTGAAAGCTCCCTTAAACTGCCCTGAAGGATATTATCCGCTAAGGAGGCAATCACTTTATACAATATGTTGAGCCGATTCGGCGGGCTTGACTTCACCTTCCAATCCGAAGGTCAACACCCTATTCTATGGCGACAATCTCAAGATCCTCAGAGACTACTTACGATCTGAAAGCATCGCGCTGATTTATCTCGACCCTCCGTTCAACAATAAGGAGACATACAACGTCCTCTTCAAGGAGAAGGGCGGTAAACAGTCAGCGGCCCAGATTCAAGCATTCGATGATTTCTGGCATTGGGACGATGCGGCAGAAGCTGCTTATGTTGAGTTACACGAGCGCTCCCCAGAGGTAGGCGAGGCCGTCAAGGCTTTCGTCGCCTTCTTGGGAAGGAATGACCTTACCGCTTACCTTGTGATGATGGCGATTCGCCTAGTAGAACTTCATCGCGTCCTGAAGGACAACGGCTCTCTCTACCTCCATTGTGACCCGACAGCGAGCCATTACCTGAAAGTCATCCTCGATACCATTTTCGGCCCCACTCGTTTCAGGAACGAGATTTCGTGGAAGAGAACTTACGCCTAGCGGCGCGAATCGATATGGCCCGATTCATGATACCATTTTCTTCTATACCAAATCGGATGAGTATGTCTGGCATCCGAAACCCCTCGAATACTCGCAGGAATACCTCGACAATTTCTTCAAGTTCGAAGATTCAAGGGGGCAATATCGACTTACGCTTCTAACTGGTTCTGGAACGCGCAACGGCTCGTCCGGAAAGCCTTGGCGTGGGATTGACCCGACGAAGATCGGCAGGCATTGGGCGATACCTGGCTATGTCCGACCTTTGTTGGGGAAGGGACCGTTCCCAGATGTTCAAACGGCGCTTGACAAACTGGACGAGATTGGCCGCATTTCTTGGCCGAAGAAAGAGGGAGGGACGCCGATGTTCATGCAGTATAAGGACGATCTTGGTGGCGTCGATGTGCAAGACCTCTGGACTGACATTGGCCCAATCCCACCGCAATCTCCTAAGCGGCTTGGTTATCCCACTCAGAAGCCGGCTGCATTGCTCGACAGAATCATAGAGGCCAGTTCTGACGAAGGCGACTGGGTTCTCGACCCCTTCTGTGGTTGCGGGACAGCAATCTTCGAGGCCAATGAATTGAAGCGGAATTGGATAGGAATCGACATCACACATCTGGCAATCTCCATTATGAAATCCGCGTTAAGGGAAATGAAGGTCTACACGCCCCGCAATTACCAGATTATAGGGGAGCCAACCACATTCAATGAGGCACAGGGCCTCGCCAAGGCCGACAAATACCAATTCCAGTGGTGGTCACTTTCTTTGCTCGACGCCCGACCAATCGGAGCGCCAGAAGGGAGCAAGGTCGGCAAGAAGGGGGCCGACAGAGGAAGGGACGGTTATCTCACCTTCAAGGAGGGTAACGACCCCAACTTCCGAAGGATTATCATCCAAGCCAAGGGTGGCGAGAACGTAGGCGCGAGCGACGTACGGGATTTGATTGGGACTGTCAACAACTGGAAAGCCGCAATGGGGATTCTGATAACCCTAGATGAGCCAACTGAACCCATGAAGACGGAAGCGAGGGACGCTGAATACTACGAATCGCCAACTTGGGGTAGGAAATACCCGAAGATTCAGATTGTCACCGTGAAGCAACTACTCGAGAAGAAATGGCCGGAAATGCCCTTCCCAAATCCCTTTCAGTGACAGCGCAGATAACTTAACAGGAGACCCCTGATAAGAGGCTTGTTGAATAACTACTGTGTCTATGATAATTCTACCTGGTTGTCTGGCGAGCCACTCCTGTGCGACTTAACATAAATCTGGTCTGATTCGGAGTTATTCAACAACGCTCTGATAAGTAGATTGTAGCATAACTTGAGTTCTGTGTCTATCGCCCTTGTCCTGCCTCCGTAATCCGCTCACGGCCTCGGTTGAGGCATGCCTCGTGGAATGTCATGGCACGACTACAACGAATCCCTGGTGGAGAGAGGGAGGGTCCTGTTCGACCTCGGCTTCGCCAGTCGCTGGAACGACGAACTTGAGGGGATGAACGGCGACAAGACGGGGAGGCCGTACGAGTTCCCAGAGTCCTACATCGAGTTCCTGTCCTTCTTCAGGGTAGGGTTCAACGCGCCGTACAGGGTGATAGAGGGCATGACCGGGTCACTCTCCGAGTACCTCGCTTTCGTTAAAGAGATGCACTTCACACAGGTCAGGAGGAGGATACTGGCGATGGTCAAGAGGAAGAAGCCAGAATACGTGGAAAAGATGGCGGAGGGGAAAGACGACGACGCCATCACCGTGGTCGTCGACTCGACGGGCCTCTCCACCACGAACAAGGGCTCCTACATCGAGGCGATCTGGAGGAAGGAGAAGAGGAAGTTCATCAAGCTCCACGTCGTCGCGGACGGGAAGACGGGGAAGATCGTCGGGTTCAGGGTGACGTCCGAGAAGACCGGGGACACGAAGAAGTTCGTCCCGATGGTCAGGGAGGTCGCAAGGAAGAGGAGGGTGGCGAGGGCGTACGCGAATTCTGCCTACGACTCCAGGAGGAACTTCCCTATGCACGAGCGTGGCATCGACCCTGCCATCAAGCTCAGGAAGAACGCGTCGGAGAAGGCCAAGTGGTCCCCCCTCAGGAAGGACGAGGCGATCCTCGTGCGCAGGGTCGGGTACGAGAAGTGGAAGGAGCTGAAGGGCTACGGCAAGAGGTGGATGGCAGAGTAGTCTTCTCTGCGTTCAAGAGGATCCTCGGGGACACCCTCATGGCGAGGAGGTTCCTGAGCCAGAAGGCAGAGGCCACCCTGAAGGTGGTGCTCTACGACAGCTTCATGTCCTTCTGAGCCGAGAGGTGGCGGACGACGGGTCGAGCTAGAGATACTGGAGCGGCAGAGAACATTATGCTACAATCTATCTGATAAGGAAACGTTCATAACCACTTCATAAGGGCAGACTTAGTGAAAGGACTATGCCGAAGTTCAAGACGACAGCAGAAGCCCTGAAGATAGTCCACAACAAGGACCAGATACGCAACCTTGGAATCATCGCTCACGTGGACCATGGTATCAACGCCGATAGTCATTCGGCGTTGCCATAGAGACAACCACAAGCGATAGTCTCCTAGCTGCGACTGGCATGTTGTCGCCTTCGGTGGCAGGGCAAGCGTTAGCTCTCGACTACATGGAACTCGAGCAGCAAAGACAGATGACCATCAAAGCCGCCAACGTGACGCTGTACTACGAGTCCGCGGGGAAGCCCTATGTCATCAACCTGATTGATACTCCCGGACACATTGATTTTTCCGGCAAGGTAGTTCGAAGCTTACGGGCGGTTGACGGCGCAATTGTCGTAGTCGACGCCGTCGAATCCATTATGACCCAGACCGAAACTGTGACCCGTTCGGCCCTTGAAGAGCGCGTCCGCCCCGTCGTCTACATCAACAAAATCGACCGGCTGATCAAGGAGCTCCGCCTCTCCCCTGAGAAGATGCAGGAGTGGCTCTTCGGCATCGTGAGGGACTTCAACCGTCTCGTCGAGACATACGCCGAACCGGAGTACAAGCAGAAGTGGAAGGTCTCGGTCCAGGACGCCCAGGTCGCGTTCGGGTCATCGAAGGACAAGTGGGGATTCAACTTCGACATGGCGAAGGCCGCGGGGATGTCGTTCAAGGACATCATCAACGCGTATCAGAGTTCGACTCCGGAGGAGCTCGGCAAGAAGCTCCCTCTCCACGAGGCTCTGCTGGGCATGGTCGTCAGGCACCATCCGCCTCCTCACGTCGCCCAGACCTACCGCATCCCGAAGATCTGGCCACAGGGGGACCTCAACAGCGACGTAGGGAAGGCCCTCCTCGCCTGCGACGAGAACGGACCCACGGTCATGATGGTCACCAACGTGGTCGTCGACCCCGCCGCGGGGCTCGTGGCCACCGGGAGGCTCTTCTCCGGCAGCGTCAGCAACGGCGACACGGTCTACCTTCTCAACTCGAAGAGAGAGGGGAAGATACAGTCGGTCCAGATATTCATGGGCTTTCAGCGGGAGATAGTCGATTCGCTCCCTGCGGGTAACATCCCGGCGCTCCTCGGCCTGGACATCAGGTCGGGGGAGACCATCTCGAACCAGAAGGGGGTCGCCACGTTCGAGTCCATCCACTATGTCAGCGAGCCCGTCGTCACTGTGGCGGTGGAGGCGAAGCACCCGAGGGATCTCCCCAAGCTCGTCGAGGTGATGCGGAGGCTCAACATCGAGGACCCGAACCTCGTCATAACGATCAACCAGGAGTCCGGGGAGACCCTCATGGCAGGGATGGGGGTGCTCCACCTCGAGATAGCCACCACGCAGATTCAGCAGGCGGGGCTGGAGATCATCACCTCGCCGCCAATCATCAACTACAGGGAGACCATCCGCGCGCGCGCCGGCCCCATCATGGCCAGGTCTCCTAACAGGCACAACAAGATCTTCATCGAGGTCGAGCCCCTTGAGCCCGACGTCGTCGAGCTAATCCGCAACGGGACCATAAGCGAGAACGTGGAGACGAAGGGGGTGATCAAGACCCTCCGCGACCACGGATGGGACCCCGACCAGGCCCGCAACTTCCAGGCCGTCGACGAGAGGGGCAACATCCTGACCGAGGTCACCAAGGGGGTCCAGTTCCTGCAGGAGTCGATGGACTCCATCAGGGCAGGCTTCGACGACATCATGAAGAACGGGCCGCTCGCCTACGAGTTCACCCGAGGGGTCAAGGTGGCACTCACCAACTTCGTCCCCCACGAGGACCCAGCCCACCGGACCTACGCCCAGCTCATGCCCGCTTCACGGAGGGCCATACTCGGGGCCATGCTGTCAGCCAACCCCACTCTCCTGGAGCCCATACTGGGGATAGAGGTGAAGGGGCCGTCAGACCTCATAGGCGCGGTGACCGGGGTCATCAGCGCGAAGAGGGGGAAGCTGGTCAGGATAGACCAGAAGGAGGTCATGACAGTGGTGGAGGGAGAGATCCCCGCGGCCGAGACGTTCGACCTGAGCGAGAAGATGAGAGGGGCAACGGCGGGCAAGGCTGTCTGGAACACCCACTTCAAGACGTGGCAGGCGGTCCCTCAGAACATGCTGTGGGGGCTGGTCACGGACATCAGGAAGCGCAAGGGACTCCCGCCGGACCCGCCGAAGGCCGAGGAATTCATCGACAAGGAATAGGCCGTCAAGCATCCTTTAAGGGGGCTCTCGGCGGCCCAGAGGCCGGTGGTCAGGAACGGAGATTGTATCCTATGACCTCAGGCTCGACGTCGACTTTCGAAAGGCCCGCCTGAAAGGCGAGGAGACCGTGGCGGTCAAGGGGTCCCCCGCCTCGCTGTCGCTGGACTGCTCGGCACTGGATGTGGGGTCGGTCAAGGTCGACGGGAAGGCGGCTAGGTTCCGGCACGACAAGAAAAGGTCCAAGCTGCTCATCTCGGGGGTCCCACGGAAGCTGTCGAAGGTGGACATATCCTACGCCAAGCAGGTGACCGACGACGTCATCTTCGGGCTCTACAAGTCGAAGTACGGGAAGGACTACATCCTCGCCACTGACCTGGAGCCAGCCGAAGCCAGGACCGTATTCCCATGCGTCGACGAACCATCGTACAAGGCTGCGTTCAGGCTCGAGATCACCGCCGA
>JAJZIG010000039.1 GCA_021851265.1 archaeon
CGTCCCTCCGCCGATCGACACGAAGCTCTCCTTCCTCGTCGGGTCCGCGAGGGAGATGATCTCCTTCCGACCAGCCACCAGGCCGAGCGGGAGCCCCCCGCCTGCGATCTTCCCGAAGGAGGCTAGGTCGGGTGTCACCCCGTAGTATCCCTGCGCCCCGCCCAACGAGACGCGGAAGCCTGTTATGATCTCGTCGAACGCGAGGAGCACTCCGTGCCTGTCCGCCAGCTCTCTCAGACCCTTCAGGTAGTCTGGGTCCGCCGGGACGCACCCCCCTGCCCCAAGCACCGGCTCGAGGAAGATCAGAGCCGCGTCCCCTTCGGCCTCCTTGATCGTATGCTCGGCCGCCCCCAGGTCGTTGAACCTCACGTTCTTGACGAATGCCTGCTCCTCTCCAAGGATGCCCGCGCTCTCCGACTTGTCGAAGGGCCTGTGGACCCCCTTGTTCAGCTCCGTGTTGTAACCATGCCATCCTCCGGCCATCTTGATGACTGTCCTTTTGCCGGTGTACCCCCTGGCGAGCCTCACGAGGTACATGGTAGCCTCAGCGCCAGTGTTGCAGAAGCGCATCATCTCCGCACAGGGCACCGTCTTCTGTATCTCCTCAGCGAGCTCGACGGAGAGGCCGCTCCCCATCCCATAGTGGGTCCCGCGGCCGATCTGCCCGCGGAGCGCGTCCACAACCGGCCTCGGCGAGTGGCCGAGAATCAGGGCCATGTGCCCCATCCAGTAGTCAGTGTACCTGTTCCCATCCGCGTCCCAGACGTGCTGGGCCCCGGCCCTGCTCACGAAAAGGGGGTAGGGCTGGTAGAACCGGGCGTTGTGGTTGACCCCCCCTGCGAACACCTTCTTCGCCCGCTCGAAGAGCTTGCCCGAGCGCCGCGTGGCCTCGGGATAGGAGCCAGGCATGGGTGTCCCCGGCCTCCGGGCATGTATTTCAACTGCATCCCATCCGCAAGGATATATCAGCGCGGGAGCACCGAACCGCCACACCGGGATGGAGTTCACCGTGCCGATCAGCTCGCCGTTCAGCCTGGAGCACACACTCGTCAGCGGGCAGGCGTTCAGGTGGAGCAGGAGGGGAGACTGGTGGTACGGGGTCGTCGGAGGCGGAGTGCTCAAGGTGCGGCAGGAGGGTGACGTCCTGAAGTGCGTGTCCAGTACAGGCGCGCTCGGCGCTTCATGGGTGTCGGACTACTTCAGGCTGGACGAGGATCTAGAGCATGTGCTCGCTTCTATCTCCAGGGACGACCCCATCACCCGAGCCGTGGAGCGGTTCTATGGACTCAGGCTGATCAGGCAGGACAGATGGGAGTGCCTGGCGTCCTTCGTCCTGGCGACCAACGCCAACATCCCTCGCATAGAGAAGATGGTGGAGGCCGTCTGCGCGAAGTACGGCGAGGCCTTCGAGTTCGAGGGGGATGTCTACCACCGCTTCCCTAGCCCCCAAGCGCTGGGCGGTTCGACCGTCTCTGACCTCCGGGGTTGCGGCCTGGGGTACAGGGCGCCATTCCTCAAAAAAGTCGCGGCTTCGGTCGCGAGGGGGGACGTCGACTTCAGCGCTGTCGCTTCGCTCCCCTACGAGGAGTCGCGGAGGCTGCTCCTCAGGGAGCTGTTCGGGGAGAAGGTGCTCCTGGGGGTCGGGCCCAAGGTGGCAGACTGCGTCCTCCTGTACTCGTGCGGGAAGGACGAGGCCTTCCCCATAGACGTGTGGATAGCGAGGGCGGTGGCTCGGTCGTACCCCCGGCTGATGGACTCGTCTCTCAGGGCGCGACTGAAGCGCGAGGGTAAGGTCAGGATGGCCGCCGGGGACTACGTGAGGCTTTCTGCCTCCGTCAGAGGCTACTTCGGCGGGTACGCAGGCTACGCCCAGCAGTACCTGTACATGGCGATACGCTCGGAGGAGTGAGCTACGCCCCGGACTTCTTGGCCCGGGGCTTCTTCTCAAGCTTCTGCTTGGCCCCCTTCTCGACCTCCTTGGCCGCCCTCTTCACAACCTTCTCGGCCTTCTCAGCCTCCACGACCACTTCCTCTCCGACTCTCTCCAGGACTCTGCCTGCCTTCTCAGGCTCGGTCTCCGCCTTGGCCGCGGCAGCAGGCCGGGCGGCCCACCCCTTGAGGGCGCTCACGTTCGATTCGATGACACTCCTTCTCCTGTAGTCGACCCTCGCCCCCCACTCCGCAGCCCCCGCCGGGGTGAGCCCTGCGCCGGACAGCTCGCCGATTGAGAAGCCTCTCCCCTCCCTCGCAATCATCTCCGTCCCGTGCCTGGACAAGACCGAGGCGGCGGGGACCTTCCCTGTCGGACCCAGAGCCTTCGCCTTCGGCCTCTTCGGCGTTTCGTGCGCCGCCTTTTCCACCCTCTTCACTTCCTTCTTGACCGTCTTCTCCATCTCTTCGACCACCTTGGCCCCTCTCTTCTTGGCCTTCGTGCTCTTCTGGGACGCTGAACTCAACGCTCTTTCAGCCCGCACAAGCGGGGGATAAAACGGTTCCTTGAGCACCGGGCCTGGCGCCACACCGCGGATGGAGGTGACGGGGAGCGCACGCGCAGCAGTAGTGTGTCCCGCGGGCAGGATTGTCAGGTGCCAAGGCACCTTTTGAGCCTGCGACACTCCGGTCACTGTGGCCTGTGTAGGCTGGACGGGTCAGCCGATGGCCGACCTCTACAGCCGGAAGCTATTGGCCCCTCTAGGGGACTACCAGGCTGAGCTACCGCGGGACGGTCGCCCAGAATGCAGAGATTTCTTAAGCGTTTCAACGGTCTGGCACGCGTAGCCGCCCAGAGCCGCACGAGCAAGACCAAAATACACAACGCATACGCCCAAGCACAACCGGAGTCGATTGTTTGAGCTTCTCTGACTATCTCGCCCTCACGAAGCCGAAGATCACGCCGCTGCTTCTCATGGCTGCTCTGGGTTCAGCCGTCGTCGCAGCGAGGGGGCTCCCTCCGCTCCTGACCCTGGCCGGGGTGCTTGTGGGGGGGGCGCTGGCATCCAGCGGAGCCCTGGCGTTGAACAGCTATCTCGAGATGGGAATGGACGCGAAGATGAAGAGGACGATGGGGAGGCCGCTCCCGGCCGGGAGGATAGTGCAGCCGTCGCATGCCCTCATGCTGGGACTCGGGCTGCTCGCCGCCGGGATCGTGGTCGCGGCCCTCACGCTGGACTTCTTCGCGACCTTCTTCATCGCCCTCGGCGCCTTCGTCTATGTCCCTGTCTACACCCTCTTCCTCAAGCCCAGGACGAGCTGGAACATCGTGCTGGGCGGGTTTGCAGGCAGCTGCGCGGCCCTGGCGGGGTGGTACGCCGTCACCTACAGCAGCGCGGAAGTTGGCTGGCTGCTCGGCGCCCTCGTCTTCGTGTGGACCCCGAGCCACTTCTGGTCCCTCGCAGTCATCACCGAGGAGGATTACTCTGCTGTCAACGTGCCGATGCTCCCGTCGGTGGTCGGCCCCGTGGCTGCTTCGAGATATATCGTCTTCAACACCCTCCTCCTCATACCCGTGAGCCTCGCATACGTGTTCTACTTCCGCGGCCCTGGGTTCTTCGTATACCTCGCTGCTGCTCTCGTCTTCGACCTGCTGCTCTTGGGGACCAACATCAAGCTCTTCAGGGACCCGACCAAGGACAACGCATGGCTAGCGTTCAAGTTCTCAAGCCCGTACCTTGCGATCATTTTCCTGGTCGCGATGGTGGCCGCAGTCCTGCGCTGACCTTTCCCAGGCCGAACGGCTTAATCGTCGCTCAGGCGGAGGCCGAACCTGCCCATGGCCCCCGCATACGTGGTCCACTACTCTGAGGTCGCTTTGAAGGGGAAGAACAGGCCCGAGTTTGTCCGCGTGCTCCGCAGGAACATAGCCCGGTCGCTGAGCGGGCTCGCCCCCGAGGTCGAGCTCAGAGAGGGGAGGTTCGTGGTCAACGCGGCTGGGACCACCCAGGAAGTCACGGCACGGCTGAGGAGGACCTTCGGCATAGCCTGGTTCTCGGAGGTCACGCCGGTGGGGCTCGACTTTGGCACGATCCGGCGGGCGGTGCTAGACGCGGCCAGGACGTCGAGTGGGAGAACCTTCAAGGTCGAGCCGAGGCGCTCCGACAAGGGTTACCCGTTGACCTCGAGGGATCTGGCGGTGAGGCTTGGGGCAGCCGTCCAGGAGGAGACAGGGATGAAGGTGGATCTCACCAATCCGGAGGTCGTGATCCGTGTCGACGTGACGAAGTCCAACGCGTTCGTCTATTCCAACAAGACCCCCGGACCAGGCGGTCTCCCTGTGGGGACGGCAGGCCGGGTCCTGCATCTCTTTTCCGGAGGAATCGACTCCCCGGTGGCGGCGTGGCTCCTGATGAAGCGGGGATGCGTGCCCGTCTACCTCCACTTCTATCTCGCGCCGACCCCCAGGAATGCTCTGGACAGCAAGGTCACAAAGCAGGTCAAGGTACTCTCTTCCTATGGTGGGAAGAGCACCTTGATCCTAATCCCATTCGCGGAGTACCAGCTGGCAACCGCCGAGGGGCCGGGGGACCTTGAGCCGTCGCTCTTCCGAAGATTCATGCGGATGACCGCGGAGGCGCTGGCGCCTGCCCTCGGCGCCGTCGCCGTCTCTACCGGCGACTCCCTCTCCCAGGCGGCCTCCCAGACTCTGTGGAACCTGGCGTCCTTCGACCACGGCTCCTCTTTGCCGATACTCAGGCCGCTCCTTGCCTACGACAAGGACGAGATCATAGGCATGGCCAGGCGCATCTCGACGTACGACCTCTCTCTTGAGGAGTACAAAGACTGCTGCGCCATCATAACCAGACATCCTCGGACGCGGGTCAAGTCTGACCTTGTCGACGAATACGTCCGGAGGCTGAGGCTCCCGGAACTAGTGCAGACGGTTCTCGACCAGGGTACCCTGGTCTCCTACAACCCGGTCGGGGACGTGCTGAAGAGCTCCAACCTGGCCGAGTCCATGCCCAGGGCCTGTGCAGTCGGGCCCAAGGCAGATTTATGAACAGGGAAACGGGTTGGTTCAGCACATGACAGATTCAGTTATCTCAGTGAAGTCGAGCGGGTTCCAGGACGCGGTCGTGAAAGCCTCCCAGCCTGTGGTCGTGGACTTTTACGCCGACTGGTGCGGCCCCTGCAAGATGATGGAGCCGGTGATCCATCAGCTCTCCA
The DNA here is from genome assembly GCA_021851265.1 of archaeon. Taxonomy (GTDB): domain Archaea; phylum Thermoproteota; class Nitrososphaeria; order Nitrososphaerales; family Gagatemarchaeaceae; genus UBA183. Next base: position 5,161 of record JAJZIG010000039.1, read on the forward strand.
AGGAGTATGACGGCAGAGTAAAGTTCGTGAAGGTGGACACGGACGCCAACCAGGAACTCGCGTCGCAGTTCGGCATAATGAGCATCCCCACCGTCATGTTCTTCTCGAAGGGCAAAGTGGAAGACATAGTGGTGGGGGCCGTCCCTTCGACGGTGCTGAAGTCGAAGGTCGAGACCCTGATCAAGAAAGCATAGGCTAGAACTCGGCTCTCTGATGGCGGCGCTGGGCCTGGATTTGACGCGTCTCCCGCGGTCGCTCACAACATACGCTGCCGCCTCCTCGCCCGTCAAAGGGCTGTCCCTCGCGGCCGTAGCCTCGACGTCCTGAGGTCCTGCTCCAGCAGGTCAGGCGTCCCGAGGAGCGGCGACGGCGGCGCTAACTCTTCGCTGGCAGGCCCCTTTGCCTGGCTTCCGCGAACATCAGGGCCCCCGCGAAGACTATGGTCGCCAAGATCACGAGGGCGAAGGCGAAGTGCGTCGTCGCGACGGTCGGGGCCAGCCCTGACGCTATGACCCCTCCGCCGATTCCGACCTGGATGGGTATCAGCACAATGGCTAGGAGCATGAGCTTGGACGGGAGGGACGGCCTCGGCTTCACCCTCCAGACCTTGACGGTGGCGTAGAGAATCACCAGCCCCGCGACCACGCTCAGCATCCTGTGGATATACTCTATCAGGGTGGCGTAGTGGGCGAAGCTCGGGAAGAGGGCGCCGTTGCAGAGAGGCCAGCTGGCTCCCAACCCCGTCCCGCACCCGGCACCGAAGTCGCCTACGGTGACGTAGGCACCCCAGACGCTGAGGACATAGGTAGCTATCGCGGCTCCGTACACCCAGTGCCTCGCGTTGGGCAATAGAATTCGGAAAGCCAGCCGCTCCTGAACGTAGTTAAGACTTTCTAGCTGCTGGGTCGCATCCTACACCCCTCGCTGTCAACTGTTTTAACCGGAGCCGCGGAGACCGGGTGCAGATGGACCTGGAATCGAGGCTGGAGCTTGTCAAGGGGGTGGGGGAGGAGGTGATCACGGAGGCCGAGCTGAGGGCTCTGCTCGAGACGAATGAGCACCCGACGGCCTACGACGGTTTCGAGCCCAGCGGGCTTGCACACTTTCAATTCGGCGAAGTCCCATTTCCAATTCAAATCTGCAGTAGCCTAAGGCGAACATGTCTTTAGCTTGATGAAGGAATCGCCGTCTAAAACTGCGATGTCCACTTCAGAGTCGAATCGTTCTTCGAGTAATCAGGATTACTCTTTGGTCTGGACCCGGGGGAATACCGAGAGCAATTCTCTGTGGCCTTCAAAGAATTCTCGTGCTGGTCGCAACAAATCTACCAAGAGCCTGATTGTGGATATTTTCAGGTCAAGCGGGTGTAAGTTGCCTTGGGCATAGGCTGATTTGAGTTCTGCCGCGTCCCTTACCTCAAAGTCTCCCCCATATTTCTGAGAACGTTCAATCTTAATCCTGTGCTTTACAGGGAGCACAACGTACTCAAGTATGTCAATCACCGGGTTGAGCTCAGTTTCCTTCTCAGGGCAGTACCCTGCCATAATCTTCCGTTCTATTTCCTCAGGGGAATCATGGATGAATATGGCCGAACGGGGCTTGCTCTTGCTCATTTTCAACTCAGTCTTGAGTTCGGTTAAATCCCCGCCAGAAGGCAGCATTGATCTACCGCTCGCTGTAAGGCCCAGGAGTAGATGATGATGCAAAGCCAACGGCTTCTGCAACCCCAGTTTGTCAGCCACCTCCCTTGCGCCTACATGGGCTTTGCGCTGATCCATGCCTCCTTGGGCGACGTGCACACCGAGTTGGAAAATATCCGCTATTTGCATCGGTGGATAGACTAACTGGGCGAAGTTGGTTTCTTCACCCTCCTTGCGACCCATAATGGTGATCATCCTTTGGACCCTCTTGAGCGTCAGGTTCTTGCAGACATTGACTAAGCGTGCCCAATATTCCTGGTCATAGATTTGGCTCCCCATTACGAACTTAACAGATTCCGAATCGCCCCCGGCACTCTTCAGTCCGATTCCGAGCGCCGCTTTGAAATAGCCACCTGCGACCTCTCTAATGGTCTCCAAGTCTCCATTCAACTTTCCATTCAACCAACTGTGCCAATCGGCTAGGAAAATTGTGCATTCGAACCCGGCCCTTTGAAAGTCTCTCACTTTCGCCATGCTCAATATCCCCGTGCCAAGGTGCACTTGCCCGCTGATTTCAAACCCGACGTACATCTTCGGACGGGTTTCCCGTTCCACAAGTTCCGCAAACTCATCCGCTTGGAGCAACTCCTCAGTTGGAGTCGCCTTGAGGGATTCCAATCTCGAAGCCAACATACTACGGCTCTCGAGCGCTCTTAAAGAGCATTTGCGGGATTGGATTCGCACGACCCCGTCTCCCCGTCTCCACCGAGGCTAGCCTTGGTCCTTCTGGTCCTTCGAGTGAAACGTTTGTTCAAGGACAAAGATGGAAGACAACCCCTGTCTTCTGTCATCCTCCTTCATCGCCTGCTTTAGCAACTTGTATTCCTGGATAATTCTCGAACTTGTTTCCGCATCCATCCTTGTAGGTATCTTGAGCAACAGTCGGGCGACGACCTTCTTCTTTGGATGACGGGACGGTAGAATCCTGAGTAGCGTTTGAAGCTCTTCTCTCCGTCCGAATTCCAGCCTGTACCATACACTTGTGTTAGATCGTTCTGATGAGATTATCGGATGGAAACCACGCGCCTCCATTCGTGAACGAAGCCATCGAATAAGTTTCAGATTCGTGTTGACTATAGTCAGTTGTGTTGTAGAACCTCCGTGGTGTCTCTCGCTGTTGTATATTCCGGAATGGCCTTCCGAGTCGAAAAGCCCAGCGAGAAATGACCAAAATGTATCATCTGATGATGTGACCCAATCAGGCACGGTAGCGGAGTACTTCTCTAGGAGGAAGGCGAAAGACCGATCCAAGAACGCCCTTACACGCCATCCGCCAATTTTCTTCCCCTTCAAATAATAGATAGTGGGTGTAATCTTGGCCCGAGCGTATTTGGCGAACGTGTCTATCAACAGATCAACCATCGAAGGTACGCTCGTAGATGTGTAGACCTCAATCGATTTGTGCGATTTTTTGACGTGCAAATCGCCAAATGCAATCCCAAACATGTATGCCTTCTCTGAAATGCGGCCAGAAAACCCTCTTACCGGATACTTTCTCACGATCGACCTCGACGCTTCCTCACGGTTTCTTCTCACCAAGTCGTACTTGCGAAACCAATAATGGACAGTAGCGTATCCCCTGCCCACGAATCTGGCGATATCATGAAGGCTCATCCCCGAATCATTGTAGAGCTTTTCCAGGTCACCCTCTGATGGCGGCCACCTCAGCTCAGAGGGTTGGCGCTTTGGCTTTGGTTTTATTGTGCAGTATGAGCAAATCTCTGCTTCGCTGGGGAGGTCGCAGAGCCAGCATCGCTTGATGTCCGAGTAATCGTTCTCCCAGGGCTCTGCCGTGCCGCGTAGGATGACCTCGTCCAACACGTCGAATTGTAGTCATTCATAATCGATAAAAGCATCAGGCGTTCCCGTGCCATCTGCCTCGAGACGTGTGTGAAAGTGTTTTGCCCTGACATGCGTGCCCTGGACTCGGAGATAGCGAGCAAGATGAGTAAGAGCAAGCCTGAGAGTTCCATCTTCGTCCACGACGGGGTCGAAGTGATTTCCCGCAAGGTGAACTCGGCCTACTGCCCGCCCAAGGTCGCGGCAGGCAATGCGCTGATGGACTACTCGAAGTACATCATCTTCAGGAAGCTAAAGACCCTCAGGATAGAAAGGCCGGAGAAGTACGGCGGAACGGTAGAGTTTACCGCCTATGCGGAGCTTGAAGAGGCGTACCTGGCTGGCAAGCTGCACCCGGCTGACCTCAAAAAGGGGGTGGCCGGCGCCCTCGACGCCATAATCGCGCCAATCAGGGAACACTTCGAGAAAGACCCTGCGGCGCGCAGGCTCTACGAGTCCGTGAAGACCGCGGAGACCACAAGGTAGGTCCTGCGCCCCATGGCGACTGGTAGGGCGAGACCGACCTTCGCCGCGGACGCCATGCTCGGGTCGCTGGCGAGAAAGCTCAGGGCGCTGGGCTTCGACACCTCCTACTATGGCAGCGGGGAGGACGCCCAGCTGGTCAGATTCGCGGCCACGGAAGGGAGGGTCGTTCTGACCGCCGACCGCGAACTGGCGGGCTTCGCCAGGGCGAGGGGGGTCCCCGCGATCCTGCTGAGAGGGGGGAGCGACGGCAAGAGACTTTCTGAGATAGCGGACGCCGCGGGACCGTTGGGCCTGGCATTGATCACGGGCGATCCGCTCTGTTCGCTGTGCGGGAGCGCCCTCGAAAGGGTGGGGAAGGCAGGGGTGTCGGCGGAGGTCCCTGCCAGCGTGCAGCGAAGCCACAGAGCGTTCTTCAGGTGTGTCAGATGTGGCCATGTCTACTGGAAGGGGAGCCACTGGAAAAAGTTAAGGTCGCTCGCGGGCCGCCTCGGTCAGAAGCAGCTTGCCACTAACAATCGCCGAGGGGAAGACGGCGGTAGCGCTGGCGAGGGAGACCCTTGAGGCACACGTCAGGAGGGTGCCCCCTCCTTCACGGCCCCCGGACTCGGGAGTCTTCTCCGAGAAACATGGCGTCTTCGTCACCGTCAACACCGAACTGGAGGGGACGAAGGCCCTCAGAGGCTGCATAGGCTACCCTGAGGCCGTCAAGCCCCTGGGCCGGGCCATAAGGGACGTGGCTGTCTTTGCCTCGGAAGACCCACGTTTCCCGTCCCCCATAGCCGCCGAGGAGCTCGACCACATAGTGATAGAGGTGAGCGTGCTGACCGCTCCCAGAGACATCTCAGCCCCCGCCCGCAAGGACCTCCCTTCGAAGATCAAGCTGGGCGTGGACGGCCTGATCGTCTCCAACCGCTACGCCAGTGGGCTCCTCTTGCCCCAGGTCGCCACCGAGCAGGGATGGGACCGGGAAGCATTCCTCTCCGAGGCTTGCGCGAAAGCCGGGCTGCCAATGGATGCTTGGCTCAGAGAAGGGACCAGGGTGCAGGTCTTCCAGGCAGAGATTTTCGCGGAGACCTCGCCGGGCGGGACCGCCGAAAGGGTGGAACAAGCGACCCGGAGATGAAGGTGTATATTGGCTGCTTCGGCTCTGGTCTCGGCCACGCCAGCAGGATGCTGGAGATGGCGGGCGCGCTCTCTGCACGAGGCGCGAAGGTAGAGTTCTCGTCCTCGGGGGAGGCGGCGGAGCTCGTCAGGGGCAGAGGGTACAGGTGCAACAGCCTCCCGCTAGCGGACGTGCGCTATTCAGAGGACGGCGAGTTCCTGGTGAAGGAGACCCTCCTGGACACGCCAGCCATCTTGGCGAGGTCGTACAGGCAGCTTGCAGGCGAACTCGCCAACATCAGGAGATTCGCGCCTGACGCCGTCCTGGGAGACTCTGCGCTGCCAACGGTGCTCGCCGGGAAGATCCTCCGTCTTCCGACGTTCACAGTCCTGAACCAGCTCAACCTGACCAGCTCGCACTCCAAGACAAACCCCCTGTCCAGGCTGCTCTCCGTCGGCATCTCAACCGGCATGGGAAGGCTGTGGAAGCTGAGCGATGGCATCTTCCTCCCAGACCTGCCTCCGCCCTACACCGTCAGCGAGAAGAACCTGTGGGGGAGTGGCGTGGCCAAGGCACGCTACGTAGGCTTCATCTCCCCTGCCGGGGGGACGGCCCCCGACGGGCCCGCACAAGAGTTCGTCAGGGACACCAGGACCAAGGTCTTCTGGCAGGTATCCGGCCCCCCCAGGACCAGGCTCCCATTCCTGCGTAAGGCCCTGGAGCTCTCAGAAGGGCTGAGCGACAGGTATGTCTTCGTGGTGACCGGAGGCGACCCCGCAGGGAACACGACTGCGATCCACATCCCAGGCGGCTGGTTCTACGGATGGTGCGAGATCGCCGGCTTCTACTTCCGCAACTGCGACCTCGTCGTGTCCAGGGCGGGGCATGGGACCGTGGGCCAGACGATGCTCGCGGCGAAGCCGTCGATCCTCGTGCCGATCCCGAAGCAGCCCGAGCAGGAGGGGAACGCAGACAAGGCAGCGAGGTTGGGCGTCTCGCTCGTCGTGAAACAGGAAGAGTTGACCTTCGACGTCCTCGAACAGTCCCTCGCCAGGCTCTCAGACGAGAGGTATCGCATCAGGGCGTCCGTCCTCGGCGGTCTGGCTGCCGAGTACGATGCCAAGGATTCTATGGTGGCCGAACTCGAGTCGGCCGCTACGAGAGGCCGTCGAGGACCTCGCTGACGTCTGCCCTTCTGCCTCCGAACGATTTCACGACAATCTTCGCGGGTCTAGCAGGGCCTCGATCAGGGGCCGACCTACATTCTCTAATGCCCAGTTTCTTGAATTCAGAGTCGAACCACTCCGTGGAGAGGAGGTATAGCGGGCTCGCCGCCCCAGTTTCAGCAAGCCAGGTCGACCTCCCCGTAGACGCGGTGAGGCCGCAGAAGACCGGGTCGCGCCCCCCTGGGGAAAGTCTGCGGAGCCCCTGCCAGACCTGCCCCTCCTCGATCACCGAAAGGCTCAGCCATCGGGGGTCAGACCGGTAGGAAAGCTCAGAGTAGAGCTCTGCCGCAGCGAGCAGCCCGTCTCCACCTTCCGCAGCATGGACGAGGCGCACCCTGTACCCCATGAGCACGGCCTGCCACGCCATGACCGAGCTGTGCCTCCCTCCGGAGACCAGGCATGACGCGCCGTTCCTGCCTGTCGGGACTCCCCCAGGACCCCGGCACAGCTCCACCCCCACGGCGCCACCTGCTGTGTCCAGGGCCGCCCTGAACGTGACCCGTGGAGACGAAGAGGACACCCGAGCGCCCTTCAAGTCCAAGACGTGGGAGGTGAGCGCCCCTTCCAGGTCGGAGGCGGCCGCGCCGGTGGTGACCTCTGCCTCGACGGCGAATGTCCCGCCTCCGCGGAGGTATCTTCTGGCCAGCTCCCCAGCCGCGGTTGAGAGCTCTGCGGCCCCGTGGACGGCATAGCCTGCGGCGAGCCAGCTGACCCCCGGAAGGTGCCTGAAGAGGGTGCACGCCCGGGCAGGCTCGGGCCCAGAGACGACGAGAGAGCTTCCGAGCCTCTCCACTTCCCCCCTGATGCCCTCCGCGCCGAGCATGTGCTCCGCCGAGGACTGCAGGTCGGCGATGCTCCCGCTTCCGGCCCACCTCGCTATAGTCGCTCTCCGAGGCAATGGATTTGCCTCCGGTCGGCCGGAGGCACCTATAACGTTGAGTCCTCGCACGTCACGCTTTTAGCATGAGCGGGCCGAGCCCGAACCGTGGATGTCTTCGCGCCCTCGAGCGCATCCGAGATCATCGAAGGACGGACGCCGAAGGCCGTAGAGGTCAGAGGCTGGGTGGCCAGGAAGCACACGGTGGGAGGGCTCATCTTCGTCCTCGTCAGGGACGGCACCGGGTTCGTCCAGGTGTCAGTGCGTAAGGGGTCTGCGGACGCCGCCTACGACGCGGCGAAGGGCGCCACCAAGGAGTCGGCGGTGGTGGCGAGGGGTGAGGTCCGCGACGACAGGCGCGCCCCCGGGGGGAAGGAAGTCTCCGCCAGCGAGTTCACCATAGTGGCGCCCGCCGAGAGCTGGCCGATAACCAGGACCGCGGTCAAGTCGTCGTCCTTCCTCTTCGACAAGAGGCACCTCAGCATCCGTGGCCCCAAGGCCATCGCGGCAATGAGGATAAGGGAGGAGGTGATAGGGGCGGCGTTCGACTACTTCAGACAGAACGGGTTCCACCTGATCAGCGCTCCTACCTTCGTCCAGG
>JAJZIG010000040.1 GCA_021851265.1 archaeon
CTTTATCCTCTATCCCTGGCCGTTCCTCTTGACCTCCCTCAACAGCGGTATCTTCTTGACGTCCTCTACGATGTCCGGCTCCGCCTCCGCTACGCCCACGACTAAGACGTCCCCGCCTATGCTGGCCTTCAGCTCGTCCGGGGAGCCTATCTTCACTATGCGGCCGTGGTCCACGATCGCTATCCGGTCGCAGAGGGAGTCGGCCTCCTCCAGGTAGTGGGTGGTGAGGAAGAGGGTCATCTTGTACTCCTCCTTCAGCATCTTGATGTAGCTCCATACGGCGGTCCTTGTCTGCACATCCAGTCCAAGCGTCGGCTCGTCGAGGAAGAGCAGCTTGGGGTAGTTGATCAGCCCGCTGGCGAGCTCCAACCTTCGCCTCATCCCGCCGGAGTAGGTGCTGACCTTCCTGTTCGCGGCGTCTTGCAGTTCGACGAGCTTCAGGAGCTCCATGGCGTGCGGCTTGGAGTTGCTCCTCGGTATGCCATAGAGGTCTGCGCAGAGCACTATGTTCTGCAGGCCGGTCAGGTCCTCGTCGGCGGTATACTCCTGAGGGACGACCCCGACCACCCTCCTGACCTCGTTGGGGTGCCTGTGGATGTCCAGTCCTGCTATCTCCGCCTGCCCGCCCGAAGGCTTCAGCAGCGTCGTGAGCATGCTTATGGTGGTGGTCTTCCCTGCCCCGTTGGGTCCTAGGAACCCGAAGACTTCGCCTTCCTTGATTTCAAAGGAGACGCCGTCCACTGCCTTCAGTGCCCCGAAGTTCTTTGACAGCCCCTCCACCCTGACCAGCGGCCGTTGGCTCATTGCTTCTCTCCCAGCTTTGAAAGCCTGCTCGCGAGCTTCCTTATCTCGTTCCCCCCGCCCGCGAGTTTTGGATCGTTGGACCGCGAAAGGTCTTCCAGATATGACGTGTAGCTGGAGATCACTTCAATGGCGCCTTCTACGGACTTCGGCGCCTGCCCCATCTGCTCCGGCCACGGCCAGGGGTGGTCTACCTCTTCCTTCCCGCTCGTGGTGAGGGAGTATCTGTCGTCCGCGGAACGGCTGAGGACGCCCTCCTCCACCATGCGCTTCAGCAGGGGATAGATCGAGCCAGGGGACGGCCTCCACCAGCCTTGGAGATTCGCCTCCATCACGTCCATTATCTCCGCACCCGACTTCGCACTGTCCCGCACGATGTAGAGGATCCAGCGGCGCAGACCCTTGTGCGTGCGCTTGGCCCAGTCGAAGTTGAACATGGTCTCTATTTTCCGATATCGGAACTCCGATATCGGGTAGATTTCAAGTTATCTGAAGGCGCCCTGCGGCAGGGAGCGCGGCGGAGGAGGGGGCGGCTCTGAGAGCGTAGCCTGTCTCATGGTCGACTTCACCACCCTGAGACGGCGCCCCGCAGGAGAGCCTGTCCTCAAATACCTATCCGGTGCCCCCCCACCAGGCTTGAAGGCTCAATGTCAGCTCGGCCGCGCAGGGGACCCTGGAAGGCCGAAGCACTGGTCTTGGAGTTGACCCCTGTTGGCGCTCTCTCCTGAGACGTTCCTGCTAGTTCTATCCTCGATCATATTCATCGGGTTCGTGGGGAACATCCTGCTGAACAAGAAGGGGATACCCCAGACTCTGTTCCTCATAGCCGCGGGGATCGCGACCCGCTGGTTCGCGGTCCTACCCACGTCCACGGTCAACGCGATGCTGCCGCTGCTTTCCCAGGTCACCCTCGCCATGGTGGTCTTCGACATAGGCATGAGCATGAAGATCAGGGAGGTAGTTTCGGAAGGGAGGTCGGCGATCACCCGGTCGAGCGTCTACATGATTCTCTCCATCTTGGTGACCTCCTTTCTGTTCACCGCGGTCCTGCACTGGAACCTGTACCAGTCCCTCTTCCTCGGCTCGGTAGTCGGAGGAGAGATCTCGATGGTCATAATCCCCTACATGGGGAACAGGATTTCGCAACGGGGGCTGGTCTCCAACCTGTCGATGGAGTCCGTCTACGATTCGCTCGTGCTGATCATACTGTTCACGGTCCTGCTGAACGGATACAGCCAGAACGCGCCCCTGGACTTCAGCGGGTTGTCCCTCATCTCCTCGAGCTTCTTCCAGCAGCTCTCCATCGGCCTGGTCGGAGGGGTCCTCCTCGGGTTCGCCTGGGTCAGAGTTGCCAAAGCGCTCGGGCAGTCGGAATACTTCTACGTCGCGACTGTGGGTTATGTCCTCCTGGCCTACGTGCTGATAGGGAACATTGGCGGGAGTGGCGTGATAACGGTCCTAGCCATAGGGCTGGTGATGAAGAACATGACAGACATCCCCGCTTCATTGGGCTTCGGGACTGCCATGCCTGCGGTCTCGCTCAACTACATCTCGGCGTTCCAGACCGAAATCTCATTCTTCTTGAGGACGTTCTTCCTCTTCTTCCTCGGATTCTCCCTCCCCCTCGGCGTCCTGACGTCGCCCCTGGTGTACTTCGAGTCGATTGCGGTGGTGGGGACCCTGGTGGTCACCAGGGTGCTCAGCACGGAAGCGGTCGACTGGAAGAAGACGACCAAGGACAGAAGGGTAATCGAGTCGATGATGGCCCAGGGACTGACGCCAGCCCTCCTGGCCACCACGCTGGTTGCGGACTCGATCGCAGGCTCCAACCAGATACTCCCCATCGCAACTCTGGTAATCATCGGGACTAACGTGATCACAGCTGTCGGGGCGAGGCGGTTCAAAGGCCAGACCGAAGGGCTCGACCTGGCTTCGCTCGCCACCATCAGCCCGCTGGTCAAGGAGCTGAGCGGGATGGTCGAAGGGCTCGACCAGAACCAGCTGGAGAGCTGGGCTGAGAAGGTGGAGGAGGATGCAAGGAACGCGGCTCCCCCCGACGTGAAGGCCAGGGTAGGCCTCCCCAGGCCGAGCACAGGAAGCGACAAGCGGGTTGAGCTGAAGGTTTCGTCGAGCGCCCTCCCTTACATCATCGACGCGATCCGGAAGAATAAGGAGTCGATGCCGCAGGGGACGAGGTCATACTTCGAGACTCTGGAAGAAGTCCTGACCAGGCAACTCGGCGCCCGCCAGCCGTGACCCGGCTCTGCCTCCTGGACGCTTCCGACGACCCTCACCAGAACCAAGGCTCGGAGTCAGGCTTCGTTCTCCCTGAAGCCCAGCTCACTCAGCGCGCGCTCGAGCGCCAGCATAGCCCTCCTCGCCTGACGAGGGCGGGCGTTGTATCCCATGTTCCCGAGCCTGAGCACCTTTCCGGAGAGCTTACCCCAGGACCCTGCGATCATCACCCCATGGCGCTCCTCCATGAGCCGCAGCAGCCTGGCCTCGGGGACTTGCGCCGGGCGCCTGACCGCGGTCACAGTGGGAGAGTGATAGTCATCCCTCTTCGGATAGGGGACCAGCCCCATCCCCCTGCAGCCTGACAGGATGAGCTTTGAGACCCGCCTGTGGCGCTCGAAGGCGCGCGGGAGCCCCTCCTCGAGGGCGATGTCCAGCGCCTCGTCCAGGGCGGCGATGTCAGAGACCGACGGGGTGTACGGGAACAGCCTCTTCTTGTTCCACCACTCTTCCCACTGCCAGAGGCTCGCGTAGTACGCAGGGACGCGGGGGCCGCGCCGTCTCACGACGCCCCATGCCCTCTCGCTCACTGAAACCAGAGCCAGGCCAGGGGGCGCGCTCAAGCACTTCTGGCTCCCACCTAGGCAGACGTCGACCCCCCAGGAGTCTGTCTCAACCGGAGTTCCGCCCAAGGACGAAACGGCGTCGGCGATGAGCATGACGCCTCGCTTCCGGCAGGCCGCGGCAACCTCCCGCAGCGGGTTCAGGACACCGCTGGGTGTCTCGCAGTGAACGAAGGTGGCGACCTCTATCTCTCTGTCGGCGTCGAGGGCTGCCGCCACCGACTCGGGGTCCACCGGCCGGTCATAGGGTCCCCGGACCGCAACCGGGATCCCGCCGTACATCTTCACGAAGTCTACGAAGCCGTCGCCGAAGACCCCGTTGGTGACGGTCAGCACCTTCTGCCCCCTCGCCACGAGAGACGCGACCGCGGCCTCCAGTCCGAGGAGTCCCTCCCCGGACATGATTAGGACGTCGTTCTTGGTCTTCATCAGCCGCCTCAGCTTCCCCTGGGTCAACTCGTAGGACTTCGCGAAGGCTGGGTCCAGGTCGGGGTTCGTTATGGGCCGCGCCATCCTCCTCAGAACTCTAGGGGGGACCTCCGTCGGACCGGGGGTGTAGATCAGCAAGTGGTTGGTTCGCCCGGGCGCTGCGGAGACATGAATCGTTTATACATTGTCTCTGGGCCTGAGACCTGTTTGACGGAAGAGAAGGTCTTCGTCAGGGAGTCGACCGGCCTTGTGAAGGCGATGTCCCCACACCACGCTTTCATCTACAACATGATGGCGGTGGGCCTGACCGGGTTCACCGAAGCCGTCCTCTTCAGCTATGGGCCCGCCGTCCTCCCTGGCGGGGACGTTGGCCTCGGTATACTGACCACGGTCCTGGCCGCCGTCCCTTTCTACGTCGTCGTCTCCATGCTTGCGTCGTCGATGCCCAGGGCAGGCGGCGACTATGTGTGGCAGAGCAGGGTCCTGAACCCCGCGGTCGGGTTCGCCGCCACCTTCAGCGCGTGGTCGATCTGGCAGTGGTTCTTCTCGGCGTTCCTCGGATCAGTGATGGTGACGCTCTGCCTGCAGCCGCTCTTCGCTGAGCTGGCTCATGCCACAGGGATCGCCGGATACGCCTCGCTGGCCACGGAGCTCCAGGCTCCCGCGGCGACCTTCGCGGTCACCACCGTCATCCTCCTGCTGGGGCTCTTGGTGGCAGCCCGGGGGATGCGGTTCTATGTGAAGGTGCAGTACGTCCTCTTCGGGGGCGCACTCCTCTCGCTCCTGACCATGTTGGGGCTGCTACTGGCGAGCACCCATCAAGACTTCGTCAGCAGCTTCAACGCCGCCGTATACTCATACAACAGAACGATCGGGCCGGACGCATACCAGACCATCATCAGCGCCGCCCAGGGGAGCGGGGTGGCGCTGGGGCAGAAGTTCAGCGCGTATGAGACGATCACCCTCTGGGCCATCGCCTGGCTGTCGCTGGGGTACGCCGGATGGTCCATCTACAACCTCGGCGAGATCAAGCGCGCCGGGAACTTCAGGCTTCAGCTCTTCCAGATAGTTGGGTCCTACCTTGCCATAGGCGCCCTTTGGGCCCTGACCTGGTACGCCTATTCCGGGACAGTCGGCCTCCAGTTCATCCACGCGTTCAACGGGCTCTGGTTCGGGAGCAACCCCGGTCCGGTCGGAGCGGTCCTGAACGTAGTGCCGGACCCGTTCTTCCCATACATCATCAGCCTCCTGTCAGGTAATCCGCTCGTCCTCGCGGTGATCTTCATCGGGATGATGATGGGGATATTCCAGGTGGTCCTGATAGTCTACTTCGCCAGCACGAGGATCATGCTTGGGGCCGCCATGGACAGGGTGCTTCCGAGCAGGGTGTCGTCGGTCAGCCCCCGGTCGGGCGCACCGCTGTTGGCGCTGCTGGTGTCCTTCGCCGGGAGCATGGCCTGGCTCTACTTCGTGGTCTACCAGTTCAACGCCATAGGGTCCTACGTTGCTTCGGCGGGGTTCGGGACAGAGGTCGCATACCTGCTCATCTGCGTCACCGCCATGGTGTTCCCGTTCAGGCTGAAGGACGTGTACGAATCGTCCCCGATAAGCAGGTACACGGTCTGGAAGATTCCCGCCGTCTCGGTGGCGGGAGCCCTCGCCCTGGCGTTCAACCTCTTCCTCGCCTACGAGTACGTGGCGGGGCCGAACCTCTTCCTGACCTACCCGCTTCTGCAGTCGGACGAGTTCGTGCTCGGGCTTTTCGTCGCCTGCCTCCTGGTCTACCTAGTCGCCAGGGCGGTCAGAAGGAGGCAGGGGATTGAGCTGGGCCTCTCATACAGACAGATCCCGCCGGAGTGAGCGACGGCGGGCGGCTCAGCGCGGTGGCTCGAACGCGCCCAGCACCAAGTTGACGAACCTGTAGCACTGGAGCTTGGCTATGAAGAAGCCGACGAGGACGAGCATCACGAACTCCAAGGTGGCGAAGGAGAATAAAGACGCGAAGACTAGGAGAGGTATCAGCGCAGCCCTCTCCCGCCTGGAGGAGGTGAGCAGCTGGGCCGCCAGGTAGAGCGTCCAGCCCCTGGACATCCTGACCTGCGCCTTCGCTCTAGACTTCCAGCCGTCGATCGCCCGCCGCGTGGAAGCGGTCTTCGCCTTCAAGTCTCCAGAACCACTCGACGGCAACTGCGACAAAGCGATGTTTATCCTTTGTTGACACAATGGCGGGTCGAGCCATCTGGGGGACGGGCATGGGCACGGGGTGACCGAGGTCCCTGGCTGATTTCATTCACCAGACGAAGAAATAAAAAAGGAAGCAGGTCCTGCTGCACGATGGCTGGAGGAGCGCTCATTTCAGCTGCGCAGCGCATCAGTTCCGTCGAACCTAATGGACATGGATTCCCTAGAGTCGGGTGATAGCTTGTCAGCGGCCTCACCGACGGCGGTGGATTAGATGGTATGCCTGATTTCTGCCCCGTCTAGCCTCGGCCTCCGACCCCCCAGGACCGGAGCCATACCAGGCTGCTACAAGGCTCCTGAAGCATTGCGTAGAGCGGGACTCTTCGAGTCGTTCGAGCGGAGAGGCGGGTCTGATTGCGGGACGGTGGAACCAGGCAGTTATCTGCAAGAGGTCTTGCCTGGCTCGGTGCGCAATCAGACCAGGATCGTCGAGTTTTCGAGACTGCTTTCTTCTAAGATACTGGACACACTTCGGGGAGGCGACGCCCCGCTGGTCGTGGGAGGGGACTGCAGCATCCTGATAGGATCAGGAATCGCTCTCAAGAAGGCGGGCCGCTATGGGCTCGTCCATCTCGACGGGCATACAGACTTCAGGAACCCTGGCAACAGCGACTTGGTGGCGAGTCTCGCGGGGGAGGACCTCGCTGCGGCTGTGGGCTTGCACTGGGACGGGGTATCGGACATCGACGGTCTCCGACCGTACTTCGAACCTGAGGCCACAGTCCATGCGGGGTGCCGAGACGGCGACGAGCACATTTCAGAGGTCGCCGAGAAGATAGGGGCGGTTCTGCCAGCCTCGGAGATGCGACGCCGGGGGATGAAGAGCGCGGCCTCAACGATACGGGCGACCGTGGAAAGGACCGGCCTTGACGGGTTCTGGCTCCATTTGGATGTGGACATACTGGACCCGACGGTGATGCCCGCCGTGGACTCTCCATCACCTGGAGGGCTGGACTGCGGACAGCTCGTGGAGCTGGTGGAGCGGCTCTCCCCTGGCGCAGTGGGAGCAGAGGTCACCATTTTCGACCCTGAGCTCGACCCCACTGGAAGATATGCACGAGTGGTCGCCGGCCTGGTGGACGAGGGCATGATGCACCTGGGCGAGGAGTCCCAGGCCCGAGTCTGAGGGCGGATCCGCTCCGCCCTGCGCTTACGGTATCAACGGAGCACGCTGACTGGACCAGCCCAATCAAGGAGACTCGAGCCGCTTTCTGCAAACGGGATTCGCCATGTGCGTCACCAGCTAGCAAGGCAAGGCGAGGGCGCGGTTAGCCCGGTTTCGGAGGCCGTTCGACAACGCGCTCGTAATGCGTAGCGGGTCTGCGCTCTGGGCTCCTTTGGCAGCCAGGCCTATCTCGTCGAAGTGTAGCCGCTGACTGCCCCGACGAGGCCCCCGGCTAATCCGAATGCCACCGCTGCAAAGGGACCGAAGAACACGCCGACGACGATTCCGATGATCGTGCCCACGGCGAAGTCTTTCACGACCGCGCTGGACCAGTTCTGGGCGACCACAAGCCCTGTCAGGGCATAGTTCGTGAGGTACAGGCCCACGTACTCGGGGGAGAACGCGCGTATCACTACCAGGTCCAGATACCACAGGTAACCCGTGAGGATGTTCCCGACAGAGAGGAGAACCAGGAGTTCCCTCCTCAGACTGTCGCGACCGAGGCGGGTGACCAAGAGCCCCACCACCAGCACGAGGGGGAACCAGACTACGCCTAATCCCCAGTAAGGGACGCCAAGGAGTGAAGCATACGGAGAGAATTGCACGTGGGACCAGTATGTGGTGAACGCGTTTTCCTGCCAGGCGTGCACTAACGCCTCGGCCACCCCGACCACCGAAAGGAAGATGAAGACAACTGACGCCTTCATGCAGCAGCTCTACGAGCCGTCAGTGTATTAAGCGGCAAAGACGTTTTCCAAGGTTGAGAACAGGCCACAGGATTCATCATCGAGTAGGCGCGCGTCGATAGTCTGGCCGTGCGGGGCCGAACGCTGACTCTCTCAGAAAAGGCCGGGAGCTCGTCATTCACGAGGTCCGGCATCGCCTTCGTGCCAGGCACCCTCGTGCAGCCCTCCTCAGACTCTCTGAGCCCAAGGTGATGTAGCGCCTGTGGAGTGAGTCTGAGCCCTTCCAGCCAAAGTGGGTTGTGGAAAACCTCCCCGAGCGAGCCAGGGCGCGGACAGCAGGGCACGCCTGAGGTTACAGGCACGCCTCCGTGATTCTCAGTTCTGAGAACCGCCTTGGGGGCTTAAATGATTCTATGGCGAGAAAATGCGGTCCATGAAACTGGCGGCAATCGTCCTGATAGCGATGATTGCGCTCGGGATAGTGGGGTGGGGATGGGTCATCGGAACCACCACGAGCGTGAACGTAGCTGTAGGCGCCCCCCAGCCATTCAAGCTGACATTGCTGATAACAGCAGATTCGCCGTGGAATGCCACTACCAGCGGCCCCCGCTATTGGGTAGTCACGCCGCAAGGATTGGAGTCGTCTGCCAACATCACCCTTCCGGTCAACACGGTCATCCAACTGACCATCATAGACCAAGACGGAGCTACACCAATTCCAGCGCAATACAGCAATGTTGAAGGGACGATAACCAACGTGATCTCCGTGACCAATGACACGACGGGCGCCATGCAAACCGCTACTTCGCTGGATAACGATACGCAGATCGGGCATACATTCACCATTCAGCAGCTGAACCTGAACATTCCAGTGGGAGCCCATGTGAATGAAACCGCGGAATTCATTCTGACCCAGACGGGAACGTTCACTTGGCGTTGCGAAGTCCCATGCGGGTTCGGGCCTGCTGGATTGAATGGGCCAATGGACGGGCCAGGCTGGATGCAGGGAACTGTCACAGTCAGATAGGACGGCCCCACAGATCTGGCGAACGACTCCTTTCCGTTCAAGGACGGCGACCCTCCTGGAGTTCGAGACCGAAGGCAGAATCTTCGAGTCAAGAAAGGCCTTGCGTCCTAGCCAAAGGGTCGAGTTCTCGGGCGGCGGGGGCTGATTTTGGTTATCGGTAGCCTTGGAGTTTGATATATGCTCCGATTCATAGAAAGTCTAAGAATAGCCCGGCTAGGATTCGAACCTAGGTCGAAGGCTCCAGAGGCCCCCATCCTTGACCACTAGACGACCGGGCTGCAGTTCGGGAGTGCGACCGCGGTGCCGATAAAAGCGTTCTATCGAGTGTTCCGTCGTTTCGCAACAGCCACGGGCCGCGCCGACGCCCCTGTCTCTTCCATCACATCCCCCATGTGGCCCAGCGCCTTCCCGAGCACGTCGGGCTGCAGGATCCCGAAGTGGCCTATCCTGATCATCCTGTCCTTGTCGTCGTAGATCCCCCTCGACACCATCACATGGTGCTCGCTCTCGAGGTTCTTCTGTATCTGGCCCGCCTTCCCATCCTCAACCCAGAAAGAGGTGACCGTGTCCGCCCTGTGGCCTTCCTCTGCCACGAATTCCTGGCCCCACTCCGCCACCTTGGCTCTGGTGATCTCCCCCAATTTCCTGTGCCTCTCCCACCTGTTCTCGATCCCTTCCTCCTTCGCCTCCAGGAGCGACTCCCTCAGGGCCAGCAGGACCTGGGTGGCGGGCGTTGCCAGGTACATCTTGGGGTCGTCCATGATTGGCTTCCACCTGAGGAGGTTCATGTAGTATCCTTCTATCGGGCTCTTGCGGTTCTCCATGTGCTCCAGGGCGCGCGTAGATACGGCCAGGAGGACCGCGCCAGGAGGCCCGGCCAGGGCCTTCTGTGAGGCCGTGAAGACCACGTCCGCACCGAGCCTGTCGAAGTCCAGTGGGACGCCTCCCACGGCGCAGACCGAGTCGACCACCGACATAGCCCCCGCTTTCTCGCACTCTTCCACCAGTTCGGCGACGGGGTTCAGTATCGAGCTCGAAGTGTCTACGTGGGTGATGAACACCGTTGAATACTTCGACTTGCGGAGCTGCCGCCTCAGGGCGTCGGGGTCCGCCGCGCTCCCTCCCTTGAATTCGAGCTTGTCAGCCTTCGCCCCGTGGACCTCGTTGAGCATCAGCATCCTGTGGCCGAAGTAACCGTTGATCAGCGTCAGTGTCCTGTCCCCCCTGGACACAAGGCTGACCACCGACGACTCCATCCCGATGGTCCCAGACCCCGTGAACACGAACTGTACACCCGCCTCGTTCTTGAAGACGTACCTGGCCAGGGCTACCGTCTCCTTGAACGTCGAGTAGAACTCCGCGCCGACGTGCGGGAGCTGGGGGCGGGCCATGGCGTCCCTTACGCGCTTGGAGAGGTTCGTCGGTCCCGGTATCAGCAGGAGCGTGTCATCCAACATCACAAGTGCCCCCCTCGTCTTGGGCCACCGTGTGTAAAAACCCTCCCCCTATCTGAGGTGGCCGAGGACATCGGAGAGCGCGTCTATGTGTATGATCTCCGGGTCAGGGACGCGGGTGGTGTGGGCGAGCATGAACCCGAGCCCTGCCGACTTCAGGAAGGCGAGGTCGTAGATGGTGTCCCCGACGGCTATGGTCCTCTTCGCCGGGATCCCCACCTTCTTCAGGAGCCTGGCGTAGGCGCGGTCCTTCCGGGTAGGGTCGACGCGGCCGACGCCGGTCGGGAGGAGCTCGCCAGATCCGTCGAACCTGAGCCCGTTGGCCACCCAGTAGTCTATCTCCAGCTCCTCTGCCACCTCCTTCGCCAGGATGTCGATACCGGACGTCACCAAGGCGGTCTTCATCCCCCGCGACCTGAGTTCTTCGAAGAGCCCCGGCGCCTCCTTCCTGATCCTGTACCCCGACAGTATCTCGGCAACCTGGCCGCGGGTGACCCTCCTCGGCCAGCAGGCGATGTCCCTGCGCATGAACTCCTTGTAGTCGATCTTCCCCTCTGTGTAGAGCTTCAGGGAAGCCTCGCCGAGACGCTCTGTCCCGAAAGCCTTGTGCAACGCCACCCAGCTCCCGTTGTGCTCGAGGACAGTCCCGTCCAGATCGAACGCGGCCAACCTGAACTGGCTCATATCCTGTCCCTGACAGGTATCCCCATCAGGCTCATCGCCTCTGCCAGCACCCTGCTCGACGCGTCGACCAGGGCAAGACGCGCGTCCCTGGTGTCCGGGTCGGGCTCCTGGTTGACCGGGACGCTCTCGTAGAAGTCGTTGAAGGCCTTGGCGAGGTCATGCGAGAACTTTGCTATCTCCCTGGGGGAGAGGAACTCCCCCGCGGTCTCGGCCGCGAGGTCCAGCATCGACATCTTCTTCGCTAGCTTCGCCTCCTGAGGCCTGGTCAGCTTTGAAGCAGACTCTAGCGAGACCCTGGGCTTGCCCTCGGTCTTCCCGAGGATCCGTCGCGCCCTCGCGTAGGTATAGAGGAGGTAGGGGCCTGTGTCCCCCTGGAACTGGAGGGCGTCGTCCATGTCGAAGACGATCATCTTGTCAGGGTCCTGCTTGAGGAGGTCATACCTCAGCGCTGCCACCGCCACCCCCTCGGCCACCCCGTCGACCCACGCCTCGGACTCCGAGAGGTTGCGCTTCCTGGTCTCTGCCTTTGCCTTCTCCTTCAGTCGTTCGAGGACAGTGTCGACGTTGACATAGAGCCCCTTCCTCCCGGACATATGGACGAACTCGCCGTCGATCCCGAACCCCAGCTGCGAGGCGGTCTTCTTCGACAGCGCCACCACCTCGTAGCTCCTGTGCAGATAGCGTCTCGATGCCCCCTCTCGGAGCCTGTCCAGCACCTTCGCCACTATCTTCTGAAGGTAGCTCTGCCTGGTGTCTATGACCGAGACGGCCAACTCCGCCCCTCCGAAGTGGACCCTGGCCTTGCCACCTGAGAGGGTCGTGGAGTAGACCGGCCCGTCGGGCTGGACCTCGGGATAGACTTCGTAGCCGAATGGGTCCCCTATCAGTCCGATCTTCCAGGCTGCATATGGGATGTCTTTCGCCACGTACACGGCCGTCCCGTCTGACCTCACAACCACCTTCTCCTCCCCCGTGTCTGGGTCGGGTATGACCCAGCATCCCTTGTTCTCCCCCTCCGGCTGGAACCTGACGTACCCCAGCTTCTTCAGGGACTCGAAGATCTTCTCCCACATCCCCGAATGCACCAGCTGCGACTCCCAGTTGAGCAGGTCGTAGCGGGCCCCAAGCCTCCAGCAGGTGACAAGCTGGGCCGCGAGTATCTTCCTCACTATCCCCCGCGTGTATTCGGCCAGGTCTCCCGAGCCCTTCTCGATCTCTCTCAGCACCAGGGACCTCTTCTCCTTCAGGGGCGGGTTGGTCTCGTACTCCTTGGTCACCCTGGTGTATACGCTATCGCCGCAGTACACGTCATACTTTGCGCCCGGCGGAGCCTCGTCTGGGAGCCCCAGGAACTTGAACCCGACGATGATGTCCGCCACCTGGGCCCCGGAGTCGTCCACGTAGTTCAGGGCCTGGACCCTCTCGCCTAGGTAGCGCATCACGCGGACCAGCGAGTCGCCGAGGACGAGGTTGCGCGCGTGGCC
>JAJZIG010000041.1 GCA_021851265.1 archaeon
GCGCTGTGGAAGACGGGGGCAACGAAGAAGAAGGATGCGGCTAAACTTGCCGAAGGCGAGCCTCGAATGGACATCTAGCGCGCTCACGCCTCCGGCGATTGCGAGCTTAAATCAAGCCCACGCGGGGAAGCGCTCCTTGGGCGCCCCTGAGATGAATCAGTCGAGGAGGCGGAAGATCGCGCTTGTCGTTGGCCTCGTCATGATGGCGGCGTTCGTCTTCGGAGCGCCAGTGTCAAACGCCACGATTCAAGGCGGCGTGGCGGTCGCCGGGAACCCGGCCAGCGGATACATCCACTTTCATGACTCACTCAGTTGCAAGTTCAGCGACTTCGGAGACATGTATTGGCAAGGAAGCCTGTCCTTCGGCTGCTTTCCGCTTGTCGCCTGAAGCTCGGGAACGGCCGCAGCCGGCACGACTCGCCCGGCGCGGTGCCTGGAAGGGGGACGACACGCATGAGGGCACTCATGGCAGTGACCGTGCACTGGTTTCAAGCAACCGCTTGCTCGACGCCTCCGTCGACGGACTCCTAGAGCTCAGCGCAGCATGCTCATGGTAGGCGCCGCGCACTCTGTCTGTCGAGAGCCAACATACCTCGACGAAGAGCTCTGGGCGTGCGCATCTCCGCAGAGACACGGAGGCGTTTCGTGCTGGGCACGCAGGGCCTCTGGCCCGGGAGGCGGTGGAAGGGGCTCGAAGGCGCACGCGAGGCGCTTTCGACATGCAGGCTCGTCAGGGTGGACCCCGTCGACGTCGTCGGGCGCATGCAGGACCTCGCATTCGCGAGTCGGGTAGAAGGCTACAGGCGAGACCACCTCGACCTGCTTCTCTACAAGGAGAGGGCGGGCTTCGAGCACGGAGGGGCTTCGTCGATCTACCCGAGGGATCTGCTCCGCCTTCACCGGTCGTGGGTCCAGAACGAGGGGCTGCCGAAGCGATGGGAGGACTGGTACGCCAAGAACAAGAAGCTGGCTCAGAGTGTCCTCCAAGAGATCGGGAAGAGGGGGCCGCCCGAGTCCAGGGAGTGGGCCGGCGGGGCGCGGGTGGAGAACTATCGCTCGAGCCATACCGAAGGGCTCGCGCTCTATGTCCTCTGGAGGCGCCTGGACATACTTGTGCACCACCGTGAAGGGAACCGCAAGTTCTACGAATTGACCGAGAGGATGTCCGGGCCCCCACAGGAGCTGCTGTCGGAACAGTCTACTCTGGAAGAGATGGCGTGCGAGACGCTGGGCCGGCTTGGGGTGTCTGGGGCCGAGGGTGTCTCGTACCTCAGAACGACAGAAGAATGCAGAGGCAGGTCCAGGCTGACGAAACGGGAGCTGCGGCAAAGGCTGGTCGGGGACGGCCGGTTTGTGGAGGTGCGGGTCGAAGGGGAAAAGCTGGCTTCCATCGTGAAGGCCGAACAGATGCCGCTGCTCGAGAAGGTGAGCCAAGGAGCTCTCCCAAGACAGTGGAGGCCTTTGGAGCCCGAACCAGAAGCGGCTCTTCTTGCGCCTCTCGACGTAGTGATAGCGAACGGCCGCTCACAGGTTCTTTTCGGCTTCGAATACCTCTGGGAGGTGTACAAGCCTGCCGGCCAGAGGCGGTGGGGGTACTACGTCCTGCCCGTGCTTCTAGGGGACCGCCTCATCGGAAGGGTCGAGCCCGTCCTGGCGAAGGGCACGAGCAGTCTTCTCGTACAACGAGCCTGGTGGGAGGACGGGGTCGACCTTCGGGCCGTGGCCCGGCCATTCGCGCGCGGCATCGCGCGGTTTGCGGACTTCCTCCAGGCAGAAGAAGTCGCCTTCGGAGACGTCGGCCAGGAATCGCTGCGAGCGTCGCTCAGGCGAGAGGTCAGACTGGCTCGGAGGTGATGCCTCCAGCAGGCATCGGCAGACCTGGGCGGAGCGCAGGCGGAGCCGGTCACGGTCCCCGCTTCGATGAGTCAGGCCTTCGGCGGCGCTCAGCTTGTCTGCGCGGGCCGGGCTCCGGCGCCGCCACCATACAGTCTGCCGGGGCTCATCGTCCTGTTAGGGTCAACTGCCTGCTTTATCCTCGCGAGGACCTGCAGGGGTACCTCGTCCTTCGCGTAGACCATCTTCAGCATGCCCACGCCGTGGTGGTGGGAGATGGTGGCGTCGTGTGACTTCGCCACCTTCGCCATCCGGTCCCACATGATCCGGTATGTCTCCTCTTTGGGCTGAAAGAGGACGGTGAAGTACAGGCACGCCCCCTGGTCGTAGAGGTGCGAGACGTGGGCTCCGACCCCTCCGACCCCCGGCACCCCCCCGAGGGCGTCCACCGCCTCGTAGTACAGCTCCAGAAGCCTGCTCCACCTGGCCGCCACCTCCATGGTCTCGACGGCGTAGCCGAGCTTTTTCATCGAGTCCATCTGCTCCCTGAAGTTGAACCGCTTCTCGAGCCACGCGTCTACGAGCCCAGGGTCGGCGGGCGTGGACCCCTCCTCGAGGAGCGCCGCGACCTCACCCCTCACCGCTTTGAGGACCCCCTCCGACCGAAAGTGGTAGACGAGCAGGAGCGCGCTCTTCTTTTCGTCGAACTGGAACTGAGATTCAAGCTCGTTGTATGCCCTGCAGACCGCCGGTCTGACGTCGAGTTCCAGGAGCCCCCTGGCGGCATTGACCGCGGCCGCGAAGTCAGGGAAGCTGAAGGCGGCCTTCCAGACATGGCCAGGGAGCCTCCTCACTTTGAGCTCTGCGGCTGAGACGATCCCAAACGCGCCTTCGGCGCCAAGGAAGAGCCTGCTCAGGTCGGGGCCCACCGAAGACCTCGGGGCGCCCCTCTTGCGCGTCCATATGACCTCCCCCGTGGGGAGCACCACTTCGAGCCTCAGCACGGAGTCCTCGATCCCACCGTAGAGGGTGCTGTACTGTCCCGTGCCGAGGGTCGAGACGAAGCCGCCGACAGTCGCCAGCTCGAACGACTGGGGGAACTGGGAGAGTGTCAGCCTCTTTTCGTTCAGCTTCGACTCGAGGGCGCTCAGCTTCACCCCGGCCTGCACGGTCACCGTCCTGTTCGTCTCGTCCAGGTCCAGTATCTGGTCGAGCGACGCCGTGTCGACCACCACCCCTCCCGATGGGATCGACGCCCCGGTCACCGAGCTTCCCCCTCCCCTGACATAGAGCGGGACCCCCCTGGCGGAAGCGAAGTCCGCGAGCCTGACGAGCTCAGCGACGTTCCCAGGTCTGACCGCGGCCGTCGCGCTGCCTATCGGCTCGTCCGTCAGCCACTGCAAGGGCCACCAGTCCTTCAGGTAGGCCGCGACATCCGTCGTTACTCGGCCTGGAAGGAGTTCTTCGAGTTCTTGAGCCAAGTCGCCAGGTCCAGCCACTTTCCGTACTCGTCCTCCAGCTTGGCGTCTGCGCTCCGGCTAAAAACCTCTGTCTCCCTTCTGACTTTAGCTAGCTCCTCGAGCCGCCCCTTCCCCGAGGCCGCCATCTGGAGCATGGCCAGCCCCCTCGAGGTGGCCTCGAGGTCTGCAGCCCGCTCGACGCCGATGCCGGTCGCTTCGGATATCCTCCTGAGGAGCTCGTCCGACTTTGAGAGGCCGCCGTCGGCCCTCAGGACCTTCGGCGCCTCACCCGACTGCTCTAGGACGAACCTCGCGTGGAAAGAGATCGCCGTCAGAAGGCCCGACACGATGTCCTTCCTCTCGGTCTTCAGGTCGAGACCTGCGATGACCCCCTTGGCGCTGGGCGCACGGGGGACCTGCAGGCCCGACAGCGCCGGGATGAAGCAGACCCCGCCCCTGCCTGCGACCTCGAGGTCAGAGTAGCTCCGCATCAGGCCCATGGCGAGCATCAGGTCGACCGCCTTTCCCGTGGTGGGGAGGTACCCTTCGACCCCGAACCGGGTCTTCCCCCGCTCCTTGAGAAGGACCAGGGGGATCAGCTGGCCTCTCCTCGCGAACCCGTCCGTCGGGACGTCGACGAACGTCCCGGTGCCGTTGGTGACCTTGGCGACCCCTCTCTCCAAGGCAGACTCGCCCACGCAGGCCGCCTGCTGGTCCGCCACCAGGGCGTTGAGCTCTATCCCTTCGAACTCGCCTATCTTCTCCGCATTCTCTACGACAGTCGGGGTCTCCATCTTCAGCCCGACGAGCGACCTCACGATCCCTATCTCCTTCATGCTCCTCGGGTCTATGATGCCTGTCAGGCATGCGTTGGTCGCATCCGAGACGAACTTGCCGGTCAGCCTGTAGGCGAGGTATGCGTCGATGGTCCACTGCATGCTCCCTTCCGGGAGCGCCGGGCTGAGCTCCTTCAGCCTGAGAAACCTGATCACTGGAGAATACGGGGATATCACGAGGTCCAGCGGGGGTATCTTGCCCAGGGCCTTGACGTGCAGGGGAAGCCTCCTGTACGTGTCGTAGACCTTCCTGTCTGTCCACGTGACGATGGGCGTCAGGGGGGTGCCGTCTTTCCTCCAGGCGACCGTCGATGCCCTGTAGGTCGCGAGCCCGGCAGACCTCGCACCCAGCTCCTTCCCCCTCAGCAGCAGGTGCTTCACCGCATGGAACAGCTGCTCCGCGTCTTGGAGCCCTTCGGCGCTCACCGGGACGGTCGCGACCTCCGAGCGCCTCCGGACGAGGTCGGACCCATAGACGCCGAGCTTGATGGACGTGGTCCCGACGTCCACGGACGCGAACAGGCCGTCCTCTGCGCTCATTGACCAGGCCCCGCTATCATGCGCTCCACCATCTCCGCGATGGCGGGAGCGGCTGTCAGGCCAGGGGACTCGATCCCCACCAGGTTCACCACCCTCTTCTGTGGGCGATAGTCTATGATGAAGTCTCCTGTGGGGGAGAGGGGCCTCGTCCCGGCGTACACCCTTGCAGCCTTCCAGTCCGCCTTGAGGAGAGGGCCGAACTTCGCTGTCAGCTGGGCCAGGTCTTCTTCCGTGTGGGCCCTGTCTTCCTTCGACTGGGTGACCCTGAGGGTGGGTCCCACGATCGTCGTGCCGTCGGTGGCGGGGATCAGCGCGCCCCCCTTCGTCCTCGAGCCCGTCCCCAGCGGGAGCGGCGCGACGATGCACTTGAGAGATAGGCCCGAGCACACCGCCATGACGCCTAGCCCCGGCTCGAGCTTCCCTAGGTCTACGCCGAAGGCCGCCGCGACCTCGTCGGAGTACAGTCCCGCGGCGTTGACGACGACCCTGGCCCTTATCTCGCCGCAGGAGGTCTTCAGCGTCACCGCCTCTTCACGGGCGTCCGCCGACGTCACCTTGCAGCCGAACCTGAACGTCACGCCCCTGGCCGTCGAAGCGTCAGCGAGGCGCGACACCAGTTCATGGACGTCCACGGTCCCATAGCCGTCGACCTTCAACCCCCCGATGACCCCCATGGCCAGCGAGGGCTCGGCCTTCCTCAGGCTGCTCCCCCTCATCAGACTGACCCTGAACTCCTTGCCGAGCTCAAGCTTGACGTAGGCGAAGGCGGCGAGCAGGACAGGGACTGCGAGCCATCTGTTCACCACCAGGAGGGCGGGCATCCGGTTCAGCCTGACCCCGAGCTCACGGCAGAGGTCGTCGTACATGTGGTTCCCCCTCCTTGCGAGCTTGCTCTTCAGCGAGCCAAACGGGAGCTGGACCACATGGATGACGTTCGCCTGCCCGGCGGTGACCCCCGTTCCAGGGCCCTTCTCCTTCTCGACCACCACGACCCTCTTCCCCGAGCCCGCGAGGCGGTACGCTACGGCCAGACCGACCACCCCGGCGCCTATGACCGCGACGTCCGAGCCCGGCGCGGCCTCAGGCAGAGCTCCCCACCCGCTCACTCCCCGTCGGCACACCGCGACCCCACAGGGCGGCTGTCACGCGGGCCGTCTTATCAACGCGCCCAGTCTCTGACAAGACGATGACCTGGGTCCTATCTGACGCGCAGAAGGACCAAGGAAGAGAGGAGCGAAAGCGCCAGCAGGACAAGGGGCCCGACGTAGAAGTCGAGCTGGCCGTTCGCCTCGTAGTGGTACGCGTAGAGGAAGACGAACAGGATGGTCAGCAGCCCCTGCACCGTTCCGAACGTCGCTCTCATAGGGAGGGAGTGAGGCCCCCTGCCCAGCCTCAGCAGCGTCCCAACCGGGGCCAGGGCCGAAGACATGGCGAAGGAGACGGCGAGGACCATCGTCCCGCCGAGCACGAACGAGTCCAGCACCATGGCCGAGTACGAGACCGCGAGGAGCAAGGACGCCGCCAACGCCTCCAGAACGAGGGCGCTCAGGGTGGGCCTGGTCAGGTAGCCCACGAGCGAGAAGAGCATGCTGCCCGCGATTATGCCAAGGAACAGGGGGCCCAGCTGCCTGGTGTCTCCGATGGTGTAGACGAGCTGTGACGCGTACCCGAACCAGAGCAGCAAACCTGTAGAGAAAAGGGACCCCGCGAGGGAAAAGACCGCCAGGCCCGAGATCGACTTCCGCAGTGACGACAACCCTATCCCCTCCCCCTCCTCCTGACCCTGACCCCCCAGGCGAGGAGAACGACGTTCGCAGCCACCAGGAGTGTGAGGAAGTAGACGGACGCGTAGAACGGAACTACAGCCGAGTCAGCCTGGACGAAGACCCCTGAGCCCAGGGAGGACAGCGTCGTGTTGGTCGAGCCGTGCCTCGGATATGGGAGGCTGGACAGGCTGTACTGCGGCTGCATCGGGAAAGTGCTGGAGATTTGCTGCGACTGCAGGTTGCCTGGAAGGTCGAAGTAAGGCGACTGCGGGAGGGGAAAGTTCGAGCCGAAGTCGAACGTCATTGGCGCTCTTGGGACACCGCCCCCTCCGTATGGCGCGCTGAAATCGAAGAAGTCGAGCGGGACGTTCGCGCTAGAAACATACTGGTTGAGCGCGGGGACCTCCCAGTTGTAGTCGATGAGCGCGAGGATCGACGAATGCGTCAACACCGTGTTCGACACGTAGTCCTCCTTGGCGAAGGGGGAGACAAGGATCATCGGGAGCCTGAAGCCCGACTGGACCCCGTCGATGACGGGAGGGGGCACCTGGTCATAGTATCCGCCGGGGTCGTCCCATGTTATCGTTATGGCCGTCGAGTTCCAGATGGGGCTCCGCTCTATCTCATTGATCAGATAGATTATCCACATCTCACCCTTCAGGACGTTGGAGGGCGCCCCCTGGTCGGTGCCGTTTGCGCCCTGTGAAAAGACCCAGCTCACAGACGGGACGTCTCCGGAGTTCAGGTCTGACACGAACGTCCTCCAGGAGAAGACGTTGCCCAGACGGTCGTTCATGCCGGACACGTGGCTCCACTCAGAGTATGTCGCCCCCTGACTCTGGTAGGGGATGAAGAACCCCCAGGAGACGCCGTAGCTCTGGAGCTCTCCCATGATCGTCTGGGAGAACGGGATCGAAGGAGGCGGGCCATAGTCGTTCATGACCGGCGAGTATCCAGCGAGGTAGTACATGGTGTTGGGGGCGCTCTCAGAGAGCAGGGGGGCGAAGTACATGTTGGCCAAAGAATACTCTTCGGCCAGGTCCCAGAGGGGGCCCAGCTGGGAGGCGGTGTAGTACGTCATCGAGGAGGGACCGCTTCCGTCCACAAACCCGTTCATCTTCCCTCCGTTCCAGTCGATGTGGTAGGCCGTGTTCCCTTCGACCGGGTCGGGGGTGGAAAACGTGCCAGGAGGGATCGGGCTGGGCATGTTCGCCGTAGAGTTGGCGTCCAGTATGTTCGTCGGGGCGGAAAGGCTCGCGACCAGGCTCTGGTTAGGAGACGAAGGGTCGATGGGGTAGACCCCGAAAAAGTTGTCGAAGGTGTGGTTCTCCAGGTATATGTTGATCAGGTGCTTTATCGGCGTCCTGGTCTGGCCCGCGCTCGCGTAGGCGGGAGCCCCAGCCGAGAGCAACAGCAGGACCGCTATCGAAAGGACGCCGACATACGCCGCTGCCTTCATCGCCGGTTCCCGAGGACGAACATTGGCGGTTGATGCCCGCGCCGTACGCCCTCTCCGTGCGATTTAACGCTTGGCGGGGGCCCGCACAGCTCGGGTCAGGCCCAGGCTCAGCCCTTTTATGATAGGCGTCCGCTCTGACGCCCTGGTCAAGATGGCCAGGTTTCCAAGCGAAGAGTGGACGAAGCTGTATGCGGAGAAGCTCAACGCGAACAAGAGCTACGAGGATGCCGGGAAGAACTGGGAGGGCGCCATCACTTTCGTGGTGCAGAAAGACAGCGCCTTGGACAAAGACGCGTTCATCTACCTCGACCTCTACCACGGCAAGTGCAGGGACGCGAAGTTCTCGCTGACAGAGTCTGACCTCCCGACTCCGGAGTACAAGTACGCGGGCCCCTACGGCAACTGGCGAAAGCTGATCAACAAGGAGATCGACCCGATCCAGGGCCTTCTGACCGGGAAGTTCAAGCTCCAGGGCTCCATGATGAAGATCATGAGGTTCACCAAGGCGGCCAAAGAGATGGTGAACACCACGGCCAGCGTCCAGACCGAGTCCTGATGTGGTTCTTTCGTTCGCCGCAGGTCGTCTTCGGGGACGAGGCGCTCTCCTACCTCTCCTCCCTCCCCATCAGGCGCGCGGCGATAATCACCGACCGCTACCTCCTCGGGACCGAACTTCCCGAGCGGGTGCGCGGGGCGCTCCCTGAGGGCGCCGAGTCACTCGTCGTGGGGGACGTGTCGGCGGAGCCTCCCCTGTCCGAGATGACGGCGCATTTAGAGAAGGTCAGGGGGTTTTCGCCGGACTGGTTCGTAGCGGTGGGGGGCGGCTCGTCGATAGACACCGCCAAGATACTCTTCGCCCTGCACGAGCGCCCCGACCTGACGGTGTATGACATCACCCCCCTCGTCCAGCTGGGCCTCAGGACGAAGAGCCGCCTCATCGCCGTCCCGACTACCAGCGGCACCGGCTCCGAGTGCACCTGGGCTGCCGTCCTCTCGGAGGAGAACGAGAAGAGGAAGCACGAGCTCGCGTCCCCAGAAATCCTCCCCGACTATGCCATCCTCGACCCTTCCTTGGTGGTCTCTCTTCCGCCCGAGCAGACGAGGAACACAGCCGCGGACGCCATCGCCCACGCCGTGGAGGCCTACGGGAGCACATGGCACAACCCCTTCTCCGATGCGATGGCCGAGAAGGCTCTGGAGCTGATCTCGGAGAACATCGAAGGCGTGATACGAGACCCGTGGGGCCTCGGGCCCCGGGGCCAGGTCCACATCGGGGCGTCCATGGCTGGGCTTTCCTTCTCCAACTCGCAGATCGGGTTGGTCCACGCGCTGGGGCACTCCCTCGGCGCGACCTTCAAGCTCCCCCATGGGAAGGCCGTCGGCCTCCTGCTCCCCTACGTCGTAGACTTCAACTACGACGCCTGTCCCGAAAGGTACGACAGGTTGAACATGCTCATCCCGCCCAAGTACCGAGGGAGGCGCCTCTCGGGCTCTCTGAGGAGCCTGCTTGGGATGATGGGGGTCGCGCGCACGGTCAGGGACGCCGGGGTCGAAGAGCCGGCCTACGCCTCGAGCATGGACGCGCTGGTCACTCTAGCCTTAGAGTCGACAGGCATGGTCACCAACCCCAAGGACTCCGGGAGCGAAGACCTCAGGAACATTTTCATCAAAGCCTTCGACGGTGACTGACCCTTGATCGCACGCTACGGGAATTTCATAGGAGGCCGGGAGGACTTCGAGGGAGAAGAAGCCGAGCTGAGGGGTCCTGCAGACGGCTCCAGGCTGGCGACCGTCACGTTCGCCGACGCGGAGAAGACGAAGGAAGCGATCGACGCGGCGGAGGGAGCATTCGCCAGGTGGTCGAAGACGAGCATCGGCGAACGCCAGAAGCTCCTGGCCGCCCTCGCAGACAGGGTCCAAGAGAGGTCGGCCGAGTATTCCGGCCTCGAATCGGAGAACACGGGGAAGACGATCCGTCAGAGCACGCTGATGGACATACCCCTGGCCATCGAGCACATCCGCTACTTCGCGACCACGAAGGACTTCCCTTCGGCGAGGGAGATAGAGCACCCGGAGTATCCGGGGACGAAGGGGATAGTCCAGTACGCCCCGCTGGGGGTCGTCGGGGCCATAGCACCCTGGAACGTTCCGCTCCTCATGGCGGTATGGAAGGTCGCCCCCGCGCTTCTCGCTGGGAACACCGTCGTCCTCAAGCCCTCCCACCATACGCCGCTGACGGCCCTCGAACTGGCGAAAGACTGCAGCGCAGCAGGATTCCCAGCCGGCGTGATGAACGCCGTCGCTGGGACAGGGGAGGCAGTGGGTCAAGCTCTGGTGTCCAGTTCAAAGGTGAGCATGGTCAGCTTCACCGGGTCCACAGCCACAGGGGAGCGCCTGCTTTCGGGGTCCGCGGGGATCAAGAAGTTCACCATGGAACTAGGGGGAAAGTCCCCCAACGTGGTCTTCGACGACGCCGACCTGGCGAAGGCGGTGAAAGGGGTCCTCTTCGGGATATACCTCAACTCCGGCCAGCTCTGCGAGTCAGGCAGCAGGCTCATCGTCCAAGCATCCATCAGGGAAAGGTTCCTTGCCAAGCTGAAGGAGGGGATGGAGAAGATGCGGGCCGGGAACCCGCTCGACATGGAGACAGACGTCAGCGCCATCACGACCTCGGAACAAAAGGCGAAGATCGAGGCTCTGGTGGACCAGGGGGTCAGCGGAGGCGCGCGGGTCTACTACAGGAAGCAGATGGAAGGGGCGACCCCGGCGGGGGGGCTGTACTATCCGCCCACCCTCTTGACAGAGGTCCCTGAAGAGGCCGAAGTCGCCAGGGAAGAGGTCTTCGGCCCGGTCCTGGTCGCCCTCGACTTCGACACCGAGGACGAAGCCCTCAGGCTGGCGAACGACACGGAGTACGGCCTCGCTGCCGGCGTCTGGACCAGGGACACGGAGAGGGCACGACGCGTGTCGGGGGGCATAGACGCGGGGACGGTCTGGGTCAACGAGTACCATCTCCTCTCCGCCGCCGCCCCGCGAGGCGGATTCAAGAAGAGCGGGATAGGGAGGGAGCTGGGGGTCGAGGGGATGCTGGAGTTCACACAGACGAGGCACGTCTTCCTCAACGAAGGGACAGACATCGACGAGGTCGCCTATGGCCTCCTTCTCCCAGAGTGACCGGCCTCAGCGGCTGCGAGGGTCACCAGAAACTCCGACGCAGTTGAAACTTGAATCGTTCAATTGGCTGCGTGACAACGGATACAGGATGCTGGTAAGCTACCCACGGCCGAAGCCTGTGGGCTTTCCCCTTCCCTGAGCATGCGCCGGCACAGCCATCGGCTCAGGCGCATCGGAGACATGGCGTAGGAGCCCGCTTACAGGGACTCTCCTCCCCGAAATCTGGGACGCATCCTGGTCGGAATCCTCGTTCCGCTCGAGGAGGGTCTTGACGGCCACGGCGAGGGACCTGAGGAGGACCGCGCTCTCCAGCTTCACGTCGAGCCTCATGGCGAGGGAGTAGACCCCCCGCTCGACGCGACCTTCCTGATGCCCTTGGCCCGGACGATGACCAACAGCGGGTCGCAGGCGGAAAACGTCTTAGGCCACGCCGGGGGGCCGCAGCGCGATGACCGCGCTCCAGGGGCGAACGGGGGTCTTCCTGTGGGCAGCCGGCCTGGCGGCGGTGTATGCTGCCATGTCCTTCCTCTGGAGCGTCCTCGGCTTCGCGTCCCCTGTCCCCCCGGTCCACCTGCACGAATACGCTTTCCCTGCCCTTGTGACGGAGGTGGGGGGGCACATACTCTTCGGTGTCGTGGCAGCAGCCCCCACCATGGACGCCGGGCTGGTCCTCCTCGCCGCCGGGGAGAGCGTCCTCATCGACTCCGACCACCTGCTCGCTGCGCTCGGGTACCCGGTCGAAGGGCGGCTCGCCCACTCGGTCTTCTTCGCCCTCTTCGCAGCGGGGGTGCTCGCCTACCTGGCGATGAAGAGCGGGAGGCCCCCGAGGGGGGTGTTCCTGGTCACCCTCTCGTCCGTCGCCGCCCACTTCAGCTACGACGTGTTCGCCGGGAACGGGGTGTTCTACCTGTTCTCCCCTGCCTCGTTCGCAGCCTACGACTTCCCCTACTGGACCTGGCTCCCGCTCGTCGCGGTCGCGGTGCTCCTGAACGCCCTCCCAAGGGTGGCGGCGAGGGGTCCGCCGGCGGCGCGTGGCAAGGCAGGCAGACGCGTCGGGGGCGACGGATCGCCTGACATGTCGCATGCCTGCCTGCTGGGCGAGGGGCATGCGTAGGGACGGACATCGGTTCAAGCGTTTCACTCCATCGAGCGGACGCTGTCTAGCCTCGACGACCGCGGAGTGGCCGAGGGCCCAGGCCGTCGGAGCGGCGACCCGCAGGGGAGCCCCGGGTCAGATTGCGGCAGGGTCTGTGCGGGTCAGCCCTGGGACCCCGTCGTACGCCCCGTCGAACGATATCATCCTGCCGTCGAGCCTCAGGGCTGCGGCGGCGTGGTGGGAGTCGAAGAGGGAGAGCCCAGGGAGTCGCGGGGATATACGCTCGCGACAGCGACGTCGGGCGCCAGCGCGGCGTACTTGACGTTCGGAAGCGCCGCCACGGCCGAGAGGTCTTCGAGGAGCCTCCCCTCGCTCATGTACACGGGCCCCATCTCGATCAGGGAGACGCTAGACATGTCCGCAGCCAGGCCACCGCTCTCCAGCTCCGCGAAGCCACGCCTGTCGACGGCGTGGCTCCCTATGAACCCCGCGCCGCCCGTCACCAGGGCGCGCCCGGCCACCGGGGTCCCCCCAGG
>JAJZIG010000042.1 GCA_021851265.1 archaeon
CCTCTCGCCGACCCTGGGGGTGTTTGCCTCACTCGTCAAGTGTATGACCAAGTGCAAAACAAATTTGAATTACCGCTAGCAAGTTTGGGAACAAGAACCTTGAAGAATGTCCGCGTATCTTTAGAAGTCTACAAGATTATTATGCCTTGGGAGGAGTCAGCATCCTCGAAGGATGATTCCGTTCTTCCTCGAGGTAGGATTGCGATTCTTCCGTTCGTCAGTTTCAGCCCCGACCCCAATGACGTCTACTTCGCAGACGGTATTACAGACGAGATCATCTCCACGGTCGCAGGAATAAGTGGTCTAAGCGTCATCTCGAGAACCTCAGTTATGGGTTACAAGGGCACGACCAAGAAGGTTTGGGAAATCGGGAAGGAGCTGGGTGTTGGGACCATCCTCGAAGGGAGCCTCAAGAAGGCCGGAAACAGGATAAGAGTCACCGCGCAGCTGATAGACGCAGCCACCGACAGACATCTCTGGGCGCAAAATTATGACAAAGATCTGGATGACGTATTCGAGGTCCAGAGCGATATCGCCAAGAGAATTTCAGATGCGTTGAGTATCAGGATTCTTGCGCCAGAGGTCGAGCAGATCGACAGAAGGCCAACCAGGAGTGCGGAAGCGTATTCACTGTATCTGAAGGGCAGATATCTCTGGAACAAGAGACGGTTGGAAGACCTGAAGGGCGCGCTCGAGTATTTTGACCGCGCGGTCGCCGAAGACCCTGACTTCGCTCTTGGCTATGTGGGGAAGGCGGACTGTCAACTTTTGCTTCGTAACAATTTCGGAATCGAACCGAAAATGAACCTAGAATCTGCGAAAAGGATGGTGGCAAGGGCTCTCGGACTTGACCCGGAGCTGGCCGAAGCTCATGCGACGAGGGGTTTAATCCTTCAAACCGAATTTGAGCCTCAGGAAGCGGAACAAGAATTCAGGAAGGCCATCGAGCTAAAACCAAGCTACGCCACGGCTCATCATTGGTATTTCTTCGCACTCCGGAGCCAGTACAGGTGGAAGGAAGCACTGTCGGAAATCGAGAGGGCAGTTGAGCTAGATCCCCTGTCACCCGTGATTATCGGGAACTACGCAGGTTGCCTCTTCGACTTGGGCAGGACCCAAGAAGCCGTCCGCCAGCTGGAGTCTGCTGACAAGCTGGGAGTTCTGACGGCTTCCACCCTCGCGGGCCTTGCGATGCTCCACTTGTACCTCGGAAGACAGGCCGACGCAGCAGCCTGCCTAGAAAGGGCGTCGAAGGTTGAGCCAGGCGACCTCAACGTACTTGAAATGGAGGGATTCCTCGAATATCTCGGGGGGAACCACTCGCGCGCGAAGGCGGTCTTGGAGCGTGGGATGGAAGAGGGAGCCAAATGGTCTGCATACGCTCAAAAATTCGTCATGGATCTCGTAATTCTTTATTCGAAGACAGGAGAAAGAGAAAAGGCTTTGGAGGGTATCGCGAAGTTGGAAGCTATGCCAGAAGAAATGAAATACGAGCTGGCCTACAAAGGAAGGCTGTTGGCAGTTGCATATGCGGCTGTTGGCGACGCCGAACGATTCTTCCGGATGTACGAACGGATGATTAAGGCGAATATGGCCGATGTCAGGGACCTCCGGCTAATGCCACTCATCATACCGCAGGCTGACCTCATATACAAGGACCATAGATGGGCCGACCTTCTCAATAGTGTAGGGCTGGAGGACATCGGCAAAGGGGCCCGACCCTGACTAAAGGCGAGAGACAGTTCAGACCCCGGCGCGCCGTCGATATGGAGCCGGCCACGCAGCATGACCGCCGCGTGCACGGGTCGAACCTGATGAGCCCGGGGCCCTTTGCGCTGGCCAAGGGGGTCAGGTCGGAGTGACGCGCGGTCCTTCTCACCCCTTCTACGAAGGCGTCGAAGGCCGCATCCGGGGCGATCCTCTCCCGCCCGGCGGCGAACAGCGGCGGAATGACCTCGACGACCTTCAGAGACGTCAAGAGAGGAGACTTTCGGCGGGTGCTAGAAAACAGTTCCCGGGGCGCACTGGTGCCGGCGTTCAGGCTCGGGTGGGCAATGGCGCCCTCCCAATCCCGCTCGCGCCGATGGCCAAGGCCCCCGGTGCGGAGCCTGCCTTACGTAGGGATGGCTCTACTTCCCTGTGATTCGGAACAGGGTGGTCCCGCAGGACGAGCACTTGCCTCTGACGGCATGGCGCCCGTTCCTGAAGGTGACTTCCTTCGGCGAGGCGATTTCCCTGCTCTTCTTCTCCTTCACGCAGTATGCATTCATGGCCCGGAAATCGTCCTGAGCATGATATCATGGCGTAGGCCGCATGAATTCAACCATTCTGCCAACGCGTTTTGACAAAAACTGACGCCGGAGCCGCTCTCCGCCACCTCGGCGCTTCGCCGCCCCTGCACAACCGTGCCCTCCAGCCTCCTCCCCTAGCTCGGACGCGCCTAGGCTCGACTCGCGTCCTTCTTGATCATGTACCAGGTCCCCAAGGACTTCGCGCACAGGGTCCCGTCCGCGTCCTTGACCTCCCCTTCGGCCGTGGCTACCTTTCCGCCTGCCCTTATGACCTTCCCCCGGACGGTGAACGGCCCTTTGGACAGGGGCTCCAGGAAGTTCACCTTCAGCTCGATGGTCACCTGGTCCACCCCCGGGTTGATCGTCATCACGGCGATGCCGCAAGCGTTGTCCAGGGAGTACATGGATATGCCGCCATGGACCATCCCTCCCCTCCTGGCGACCTCCTTGCTGAAGGGAAACCTGAGCTCGGCCCTGCCGCCCCCCACTTTGACCACTTCATAGCCTATGGTCCGGAAGAGCTCGCTGTCCATGGCCATGGCCTTCTGCACGGCCGCCTCCACCCCGAGCCCTGCTCTCTTCGAGGCTGCAAAGAGGTTCTTGAAGCTGCCTGCCCGCTCGAGGATCTCGTCGAAGCTCAAGGACAGCACCTGATCGTGCGTCCCCGTTTAACCTTGCAGGCGCGGAGGACGGCATCGGACTCGGCAGCGGTCAAGGCTCGTGAAGGCGGCCGCCGTCGCTCCCGCGGAGATGCTGGTGTTCCTCCCTGCGTTCACCTTCTTCTTCGCGATCCTGGCCGGAGTAATAACGTCCACCATCTCGTCCTATTCGATAGTGGGGGAGAAGGCGGAGGACAGCCTCGAGCGGCTCCTCGCGACCCCGACCACTGACGGGGAGATCCTCCTCGGCAAAGGGATCGCGGCGTTCGTCCCTCCCCCGGCAACGATCGTCGTGCACTCCAAGGACGGCACGACCGACAGGATGGACACTGGCGACCCTGACTCCGCCGCCGCAGCCATAACCGTCTGGAGGTTCGGCCCCCGGGCCGTCAAGATAACGCGACAGATAGAGGACCCCCCTGGAAGTGGTCTACACCGCCTAGCTTTCGCTGGGCAGTGCAATGAAACGGAGAGACTTAGCCTAGGCCTTCGCCGCTGTCTTCTCGGCGGAGCCCTTCTGTGTCACTTGCTGGATGATCCCGGCGGCCACCGTCGAACCAGAGTCGCGGAGCGCGAACCTTCCAAGTTCCGGATATTCCTTGAAGGTCTCTGCGACGATGGGCCTCAGAGGCGTGATCTTGACGATCGCCGAGTCTCCTGTCTTGAGCGTCTTGGGCCTCTCCTCGGTGGGCTGGCCCGTCCTCGGGTCGATCTTGGCCACCAGCTCGCTGATGGTAGCGGCCGTCTGGCTCGTCGCGAGGTGCATCACGGGGGTGTACCCTGCGGCGATGGCGGTCGGATGGAAGACCACGATGATCTGGGCCTGGAACTCCTTGGCGATGGTAGGCGGCGCGTTCGCCGGCCCCAGGACTGATCCACGCTTGAAGTCTCCCTTGGCGACGCCCCTCAGGTTGAAGCCGATGTTGTCCCCTGCGGCAGCCTCCTGCATCTCGGTGTGGTGGGTCTCGATGGACTTCACTTCGGCTGTGAGGCCCTCTGGCATGATGGATACCGAGTCGCCGACCCTCATCTTCCCTGTCTCGACCCTGCCCACAGGAACGGTTCCTACACCGGTAATCGTGTATACGTCCTGTACCGGAAGGCGGAGCGGCTTGTCCACAGGCTTTGGCGGCTCTACGAATTCGTCAAGCGCCTGGAGGAGAATCGGCCCCTTGTACCATGGCATGTTGTCAGACGCCTTCACTAGGTTCTCGCCGGTCCAGCCGGACACCGGTATGAAGCGTATCTTGGAGACATTGTAGCCTACCGTCTTCAGCAGGTTCTCGATGTCCTGCTTCGCCTCGTTGTAGCGCTGCTCGGAGTACTTCACAGTCTGGTCGTCCATCTTGTTGACGCAGACCACGAGCTGCGAGACACCGAGAGTCCTGAGAAGGAATGCGTGTTCCCTGGCCTGGCCCCCAGATGCGAGCGCGGCGTCCGCCTCTCCCTTCTTCGCGGAGACGACGAGGACAGCGGCGTCCGCCTCAGAAGCGCCGGTGATCATGTTCTTGATGAAGTCCTTGTGGCCGGGCGCGTCGATGAGCGTGTAGAAGTACTTCGGAGTCTCGAAGCGCTGGAAGGCGAGGTCGATGGTGACACCGCGCTCCCTCTCGTCCTTCAGTTCGTCCAGCACCCATGCGTACTTGAAAGAGTCGCCGGCCCCCGTCTTCTCGGATTCCTTCGCGTATTCGTCAATCATCCTCTGGTCGACCGCACCGAGGTCGAACAGGAAGTGCCCCATGGTCGTGGACTTGCCGTTGTCCACGTGACCGGTCACTATCAGGTTGAGGTGTGGCTTACCCGCCATGCTAAATCAGTCCTTACAATGAAGCGACCACGCTCCAGCGTATATAAGCGTAGCGTAGAGTGGAACTGTCCAGTTGTCGGTTGGGAGGAGTTTTCGGGCGCTTCTCAAGACAGGCCACGGCGGCATGGTTGGCGCTGCTCAAAGCCTTGCTTCGAGCCATGACGTATGCCACCCCTCCCTGATCCCCCGCATTGACTTCCGTATCCCACGTCCACCGTCCATCTGCATCCAGCTGCCGGGAGGTGGCAATCAAGCCGCAGAGGTTAAACAGTGGCGCTACGCTTGACAGTCCAATGACTGGTCCCAACGACTGGAACGCGGGTGTCGTAGCTGAGTTCCGTAAGAACCACGGGAAGGTGGGCGGCAACTTCGAAGGGGCACCCATACTGCTCATCCACCACACTGGGGCGAAAAGCGGAAAACAACGGGTCAGCCCTGTGATGTACCTCAAGGACGGCAGCCGCTACCTGGTCTTCGCATCGAAGGGCGGGGCTGACACCAACCCTGACTGGTACCACAACCTGATAGCGAACCCGGACACCGAGATAGAAGTCGGGGACGAGACCATCAGCGTCTCCGCGAGCGAGGTCACGGGGAAGGAGAGGGACAGGCTCTACGCGAAGCAGGCCTCCCTGTTCCCGCAGTTCGCCGAGTATGCGAGAAAGACCAAGAGGAAGATCCCAGTCGTAGAGTTCAAGCCGAAGTAGCCTCGACCGAGCCGTACACAGGTGACGGCGGCTGCAACCCATCCACCTGGACGGGCCATTTTCAGCTCTCCACCCATGAGGACTACCACTAACCTTATTCACATTCGTCTGAGGTTAGGGGCGTGAACAGGTCCATCGACTGCCACATCCATCTTTCGCAGCGGCCTGACGACATGCTACGGCGATATGCCGAGTCCAACGGTCTGAGATACGCCTTGGACGAGGTCCTTGCGGAGATGAGAGCGCACGGAGTCGAGCATGGCCTGCTGCTGAGCCCCCCGATGGAGTCCGGAGGCATACTTCCCAACGAGGAGACTCTGGACCTATGCCGGAAGAGCGGCGGGGTCCTCTCCCCCGTCGTCACCGTCGAGCCCACGAAAGAGGAGGTGAAGGCGGCCCTAGAGCTCGCCGAGGAACACAGGAAGGCAGTGAAGGGGTTCAAGGTGAGGCTCGGGTACGTCGACGCGGCCGTGGACAGCCCGGTCTTCGGGGAACTCTACGACTACGCGGAGGCAGAGGGCCTGCCCGTGCTCTTCCATACGGGAGACACGGCGACCAGCGACGGCAGCCTGGTCCGGTCCCACCCGCTCGTCCTCGACGCCTTGGCAAACAAGAGAGAGGGCCTGACCATAGTCATCTGCCACTTCGGGAACCCGTGGATAGACGACGCGGCCGAGCTGATCTACAAGCACCCGAAGGTCTACGCTGACACCTCTGGGCTCACCACCGGCGGAGGAGCCTACGGCAGGAAGCTTGCGGAAGTACTCGCCTCTAAGCTGAGCGAGGCGGTGTACTACGCCGGCGGGGGAGAGAAGATCCTCTTCGGGACAGACTACCCCGTGACCCGCCACGGAGACGCCCTAGAGCTCGTAGAGATGATGGACGTGGACGACCCAGACAGGGAAAGGATCCTCTGGCGCAACGCCAAGGAGGTATTCGGCCTCTGAACGCGGGGGGAGCGGTCGAGATAGTCGATGTGCCGCCGGAGTCCAGGGACGGCCTGGAGTTCATACTTGACGAGAGCTTCGATGGCCTCTACCTGAGGCATGCGAAGAGGACGCTGAGGGAGATAGAGGCGGTCAGGGCCGCACGAGGCTCAAGCGGCCCCGTCGGCGTGATAATGGTGAAGGCATTGGAGCAGAAGGCTGGCTACGTCTACTACGTCGCGGTAACCAGAGAGCACAGGGGGAAGGGGGTGGCAACGCTGCTCCTGACGGACGCTCTGGAGAAGTTCAAGGCGGGCAGGATCGAAGACGTCTACGCGAGCGTCGAAGAGGGCAACGCGCCTTCGACCGGACTCTTCCTCGCGCATGGGTTCGCCAGGACGAGCTTCGCGGAGTTGGCGAAACGGTTCGGGACGCTGCGCGCGGTGAACATGTACCGGGTGATGATGGTGGTCCCCGGCGAGTTCCTCCTCCACAAGAGCACCTCGTAGCTAGTCATGTGGGGCTCTGCTCCGAGGAAGCGAGAGACGTACGTCTGGTAGTCCTTGCCGCGCATCCCCTCGGGGTGTCAGCGCGGCGTGAAGCGCGGGTACCGCGTGAGCGCCTTGGGCCGAATCGGAACGGCGTGGACCGTCGAAGTCGCAGGCCAGGGAACGACATATCTACCGTGGCCCTCACCCAGGCCCCAGCCATGGAGACAGACGCGCTGGACAGGGTGGAGTCGGCCGTTGACGCCCGCGCCCGGGAGATGCAGGGCGTCTTCACGGACATGCTCAGGATAAAGGCGGTCAACCCGCGGATGGGCGGGCCCGGAGAAAAGGAGAGGGCAGCTTTCCTGGAGAAGTTCCTCAGGGGGAACGGTTTCGCCGTTGACCGCGTCGACGTGAAAGACGGCGGGGCACCCGGAGGGGTCAGGCCAAGCATCTCGGCGAAGATAGGAGGAAAGGACTCGGGCCGCAACCTGTGGTACATTTCGCACTTGGACACGGTCCCCGAGGGGAGCAGGGACCTCTGGAAGACGGACCCGTTCGAGCCGGTGGTCAGAGACGGCAAAGTCTATGCCAGGGGCGCCGAGGACAACGGCCAGTCGCTGGTCGCCTCGCTCTTCGCGCTGCTAGCCCTCAAGGAGGTGGGCGCCGAGCTGCCGTTCAACGTCGGCGTCTGGTTCGTGGCGGATGAAGAGTTCGGCAGCGACTACGGGATCAAAGCCCTCCTTGAGAAGGGCCTGTTCAAGAAGACGGACCTGGTGGTTGTCCCGGACGCGGGGACGCCGACTGGGTCCGACATAGAGATAGCCGAGAAGGGGCTGCTGTGGATGAAGCTGACCACCGAGGGGAAGCAGGTCCACGCCAGCCTCCCGAAGAAGGGGCTCAACGCCCACAGGGTCGGGATGGAGCTCGCCCTGGACCTGGACAGGGTGCTCAACGGAAAGTACACGAAGAGGAACAGGCTCTACGACTACCCGGTCTCGTCGTTCGAGCCCACGAAGGTCGAGCCCAACGTCGGGAACATCAACACCATCCCGGGCGAAGACGTGTCCTACTTCGACTGCAGGGTCCTACCCGAATACGACCTCGACGCCGTGGTCCGTGACGTGAAGGCGACCGTCCGACGGGTCGAGAAGAAGCGCCGGGCGAAGATCCGGTTCGAGAAGGTGCAGATGGAGTCCGCAGGGCCCGCGACCGCCAGCGACAGCGACGTCGCGGCCCTCTTGCGGAGGGCGGTCTCAGCTGTGACTGGGGTGAAGCCTAGGTTCACAGGGATCGGGGGGCAGACGGTGGGGAACCTCTTCAGGAGGGACGGGATACCTACCGCCGTGTGGAGCACCATCGACGATGTCCCTCATGAGCCCAATGAATACTCGAAGCTGGCCAACCTCGTCAACGACGCCAAGGTCTTCGCGTCGGTCCCGCTGCTGGCCGTCTAGCCGTCAGGGCGGCAGGTCGCGCCCGGCTCAGCGGGCCCTCAGGGCGTTGAGGATTACTGCGACATCCAGGACCTCCTGCAGCATCGAGCCCACGGCCGGCTCGATGTACCCGAAGCTGGCGATTGCCATCAGGACAAAACTCCCTCCCATGCCGAAGTAGATGCTCTGCCTGGCTATTCGGAGCATCCTCTGCCATATGGCCACGCCGTCCCCCACCTTGGCGACGTCGTCGACCAGGAGGACCACGTCGGCCGCATCGGCGGATATCCCGGTGCCATGGGCGCCCATCGCCACCCCCACCGCGGAGGTGGCTGCGGCCGCCGAAGGCTTACCGAACAGCGCGAGAAGGCCCTCGGCGCCTCAGCCCTTGGATGGATCGCATCGGCGCTCGAATCGGACCGCGGCCTAAGGGACGTGGGACGCCACGCAGGGCAAGGCAGGGCATCCCCGAGCTCGAGCCTGGGGAGACTCAGCCTCCACTTTCCAGGCCAACCTGGGAAGCGAGCAGGGCCGAGGAATCAGGAACTACGCGCCACGGAACAGGGGCTGGAAGCCCACGAGTTCACTCGTGGGAGGATGCCACATCGGAGGCGTCTGGCGGGCCCATCCGTTACGTCCAATCTTTCATCCTCCTATGCGGTCGTGGTCCTCGTCGTCGCATTCATCCTGCTGAGGGTGTCAGGGAGGGCCCTCGCGAGCCACAGGGTGGCCGTCTTCAGCGTCTACCGGGCCTACGCGTACACCGCGGTGTACGTGCTCATAGGGGCGGGTTTCTCTGCGCTGCCATACACCGAAGGCGTCCCGTACTACTTCGCGCTCCCCGAAGTGGCCATCGCCGCTGCCGCCGCGGTCGGGGCCTACCTCTACTCGGACAAGAGGATCGCGTTCTGGAAAGAGGGCGAGGCGCTTTACTTTCGTGGCGGGGTCGTCATCTACGTGATATATCTCGTGGCCCTGGTGGCCAGGCTGACCCTTGACGTAGCGTTCCTGAGGCCCGCGGCGTTCAGCTTCTCGTCTGCCGCCCTGACGGGCGCACCCCTCTACTCGACCATGGCGACCGACCTGCTGCTGACGTTCGGCGTGGGCCTCGTCCTGGGGCGGGCGATGCGCCTGACGAAGCGTTACGCGAAGATCTCTAGGGGAGAAGAGCAGGTCCAGACAGGTCGTCCCGCTGCCTGACGTAATGGCGCCGGTCCTTGCGAAGCGAAATTCGGGGGCGTGAGCCGGGTCGAGCCTCCCGCTCTACGCTCTATGCCCTACCGCTCAGCTCGATGATAGGTAGCTCCAGGTGACAACGCCGACGAGCATCACCAGCGAACCGGCGAAGCCCGTAATCAGGGCCCCCGCCATGTCAGAGCTCAGCCCGAATGTCTCGATGAACGAGATCACCGGAGCCCTGACGAGCCAGGCGAAGAAGCCCAGGGCGTAGCCCACGAGCCAGAATGCCAACAGGATGAGTTTTCTTCCCATGCTGTTTCGATAGACTCCATCGACGTCCAAAGTCGGTAAATCGGGCAGGGACAGGATTCCTTTACGGCTTGGTTGAATAGTTTACAGCAGGGACCCTAGCGCGGACAGAGCGTAGACGGTGAGGAAGCTGCTCGCCCCTCCCAGGAGGACCAGCAGAGCCCCCTCGGCGAGGACCTTCCTGTCGCGTTTGTACTCGTCGTTGACGCAGACGGTCAGCAGACCGCCGAACAACGACCCTGGTTCTGGAGGCAAGTCGACCCCCAAACAGGGGCTCCAGGCTAGTTAACGGTTGTGGAGAGGGAATCCGCACGCGGCGAGCATGCCCTGAGGGCGCCCTTCGGGGGGATGGCCTCCATGCCGTCGACCCTGCTCGAGCGGGGCCGAGTGGTTGAGCGCAGCCCTCACGCCGGGGCCCACTCCCCGAGGCGCTTCAACACGGTCAGGGCCCTGAGGGTGACCATCTTGCTGGGCTTTCCGGGCTCCTCCAGGGCGAAGGGGACGGCCGCCTGCTTCGGGTGGCTCCTGTTCCACACCCCCTGGGGGCTGTCCGGGTCAGGGTGGACCGCGTCGAGCAGCCACCTGCCGTCCGGCCTTCGCTTCTTCTTCAGCAGAGAGATTGCGTAGCCCATCCTCCTGTCGTCTGTGTAACCGAGGGCTGTCATGAACTCGAGCCCCACGAGCAGGTCGTAGTAGTAGTGCACCGGGTAGTGGAACCGATGCCATGGCTCGTACCTGTCCCCCTGAATGTGCAGCTCCCGCTGCAGGAAGAACTCTGCTCCCTTCTCGACCGCGCCCTT
Source organism: archaeon (assembly GCA_021851265.1). Taxonomy (GTDB): domain Archaea; phylum Thermoproteota; class Nitrososphaeria; order Nitrososphaerales; family Gagatemarchaeaceae; genus UBA183. Next base: position 10,603 of record JAJZIG010000042.1, read on the forward strand.
CATACCCCGGGTCCACTTCTGTCTCGGATAGACCGCGAAGGCGCTGAGCGGCTCCCAGGAGTCCAGGTTCCGACCCCTGGCTGCCTCCCCGTAGTTGAAGCAGGACCATCCTCCGAGGCGCGCCTGGCTCTTCACGAACCACTCGAAGGCGCTCTTCACCTTCGGGTGGTCGACGTAGCCGAACCTGACCAGGGCCCTGGCGGCGTTCCCGGTGGTGCAGAGGTGGCCGTGCTTCGCGCCCCCCTTGCTGGATCCCACGAAGCCGCCGTCCTCGGCCGCGAACCGGTCGACCCACAGGCGGCACGCCCTGTCGACCCTCGGGTCCGCCTTCGTGAGCCCCAGGTCGGAGAGGACCAGGAGCATCCAGTTGGTCGAGGTGTATTTCGGCCAGTAGAGGCTGCGCCCGCCCTCCCAGTATCCCTCCTGCTTCTGCCTGCCGAGTATCTCGCTCGCCCAGCCCAGGTCAGGGATGGAGGCTTTGGCCGCCGCGACCTCAGAGTCGCTCTGGGGCCTTCCGAGCAGCTCCGTCAGGGCGAGATACCGGACCGAAGGCTGGTCATCCCCGAGGAGCCAAGACGCCCCCGAGGCCTTGGGGCTCAAGGCTTCACAGCCGGCCCTGCCATTCTCATGACACCTTACGAGAGGGCGATGAGGTCACGGGCAGTCCCCTCGGGGTCCGTTATCATGGGCCAGTGCCCCGTCTCGATGAGCCTGTATGGCCCTTCCAGCTTCCCCCACTTCCCGGCGATGATCTCATCCACCGGGTCCCCTGCGAGGGTGCAGAAGACGTATGCCTCCTTGACCGGGTCGTATTCCTTGGACAGGGTTATCGGGTCCTTGGCTAGCTTGACAGGCCAGGGGGTGGCCATGGACATCATCCATTTCCTCTTCTCCCCCACGAGGTCCTTCCCTATGGTGTCTACCGTCTGCTCTGTGAGCGGGACCCCCAGCGAGTCGGGGGTGAGTGAAGGAAACTCCTTGGACGGGTCGAAGCTGCCCTGAGGCCCTCGGACCCTCTCAGGCCTGAAGGCGTCGAGGTAGATCACCTTCGACACCCTGTCATGGGCGCTGTCGGCCACCGCCGCGGCCACCTTGCCGGCGAAGCTGTGCCCCACGAGTATGAAGTCGTCCAGCTCGTTGTACCGTATCACGTTGAGCACGTCGCGTGTCGCCGTCTCCATGCCGACGTCCTTGGACATCAGGTGGGCCCTCTCCCCCATCCCCGTGAGGGTCACCGGGTAGGCCTTGTGGCCCTCCCTCTCGAGGAGAGGCACGACGTACTTCCAGGCCCATGCGCCGAGCCAGGCGCCTGGGACGAGGACGAAACGCGACATGTGCGGCAGCCGGCAGCCGCATACATAAGCCTCTGTAGGATTTTGACCGCGTTGGGGAGCAGGGGGCACGAAACTGATCTCGCCTACCCCGGGCGCTTCCACGGGCTCCCCACCCGCGCCGGCGGCTGCGTCAGGATGCCAGGCGAGGCGGACGAAGAGCTGAACCGGCTGCGCGAGTCAACTGAAGGAGACACAGGAGAGCGTTGATATACCAGACGCGAGTTCACACTTCGGCAAGGCCCCCACCTTGCCAAGAAGCATCCTCGGGAAACTTGAAGCCGCCCAGGACGTTTTCACTTTCAGGGACTTCCTCCTCCCCGGGAGGAGCGAAGCCGAGCCAGGCAGCATTGACCTTTCGACGAGGCTCACCAAGAACATCAGGCTGAAGGTCCCCCTGGTCTCGTCCCCCATGGACACGGTAACCGAGTGGAGGCTCGCCCTCGAGCTGGCCAGGCTTGGGGGCGGGGGTGATACATAGGAACATGCCCGTCGAGCGGCAGGTGGGGCAGGCGAAGAAGGTGAAAGCGGCCAAGACCGAGGCGATGAGCATCGACGGGAAGGGGAGACCCCTGGTCGGGGCCTCGGTGTCACCCCTCGACCCGGAGAGGTGCAGGGCCCTGGACAGGGTTGTCGACTTCCTGGTAGCCGACGTCGCCCACTTCCACACCACCAAGGTCATGGAAGCG
>JAJZIG010000043.1 GCA_021851265.1 archaeon
GATCTTCGACCCCGGCATAGACCACCCCCGGCTGGTCGTCGGGCCCCGGCCTGATCTGCCAGACCCTGGCGACGGTCAGCCCGGACGCCTTGCCGAACTTCGGCGGCGTCTTGGTCACCTCCCACTCCCCCTCGAGCCCCTTCCGTGACGCGATGGTGGGGCCCCAGTGGCCGCTGATGACCGACGCAAGGAAGGTCCCGCTCCGGCGGTCGTAGGCCATGTGGTAGATCTCCTCCCCGCGGAAGTAGGGCCCCGTGGGCTTCCACGCCCTCCTTCCCTCCGACGTGAAGACGAAGGCCCCCTTCTTGGTCCCCACCATCATCGCTACCTTGTCTTGGCTCATCGGCCCCGGCCCCTAACCTCCGGACACCGCGGGCAAGATATGCACCGTGTCCCCGTCGTTCACCTGGGCCCGCTCCTTCCCCAGCTCCTTCGAGTTCTCCGAGTTCACGAAGACGTTGACGTGCGGCCTTATCCTCTCCTGGTCGTCGATTATCCTCCCCCCAAGGCCGGGGAACCTGGCGTCGAGGGCCCTGACGACGGAGAGGACGTCCGGGCCGGAGTCGAGCTCCACCAGCGACAGGCCGCGGGACCACTCCTTGAGCTGGCCGCTCAGCTGGACGCGGATCAACCGGGCGGGTTCTGCCCCGGGCTCACTTATTGGGGTTGCGCCCCCGTCGAGCGCGGCGCCCGCCCTAGAGGCCGACCAGCGTGGCGCCGAGGACAGTGATCAGGACCAGGAGGCCGAGGGTCACGTAGGACGCCAGGTGGGTCAGGCGCCTCACCCTCTTCACGTCGTCGAGGCGGCCCTCGGCGACCAGGCGCATTATCTTCCGGCCGTGGTAGATGTTGTTGCCGTACATCAGGACGATGGCCGACACCGCCAGGGCCACCTTCGTCAGGAGGACCTCCCCCCTGAGGGTCGTGAGGACGAGCCCCGGGGACTCGATGTAGGGGGCGGCCAGGTAGAGCCCGCTCAGGACGAGGGCGACGACGGCCCCGTGGGTGAAGTAGGCGAAGCGCTTCGCTATCCTCCCCACCATCCTGGTCCGCTCCGCCTCGTTCGCCGCTATCTTGTAGGAGGCGGGCCAGACGACGAACCAGATGAAGAAGGAGCCGCCGACGAGGACCACGGCGGAGAAGAGATGGACCCAGAGGACCAGGATGAAGGCTAGGGACATGCCCTGACCAGCCGGCCTAGGCCCCTGCGTGGAGGCACGCCGGGTCCGAGGCGAGGGGGTCGCCGCTGCAGGCGTAGGCCCTGGCCCTGCTCCCTCCGCAGACCCCTGCGTAGTCGCAGGTGCCGCAGCGGCCGCTGAACTCCCTGGCGCGTATGCTGTTCAGGAGCGGGTCGCGCCTGTACACCGTGGCCAGGTCCTCGGTCATGACGTTCCCCAGCGGGACGGGGATCAGGCCCCCCGGATGGATGGTCCCGTCGTGGCCTACGAATATGATGCCGTCCCCGTCCAGGGTCCCCTTCGGCCCCAGGGTCGAAGCCCCGGGGGAGCCGGCGCCGCTGAGCTCGTCCCTCATCCCCAGGTAGGCGTCGTCCCGCCAGTAGTCGTCCCCGGTCTCCCTCCTCTTCGCCACCCTCCGTATGAACGGGGCCTCTACGCACCTCACCACCAGCCCAAGCCGCGAAGCGTCGTAGGCGAAGTTGCACGCGGTCTCGTACCCCTCCGGGGTCAGGTCGGCCACCCCGGACCCGCGCCCCACCTGCACCAGGAAGAACAGCTCCCATATCTTGACTCCCAGCCCCTTGACGATGTCGAACATCGCCGGGAGCTCGCGGAGGTTCGACTTCATGATGGCGGTGTTGACCTGGACGCCGAGCCCCAGCTCCCTGGCGGCCCGGATCCTCTCGACGGTCCTCTCGAAGGTCCCGTCGACCCTCCTTATCGCGTCGTGGGTCTCGGGGCGCGCGCCGTCGAGGCTGATCGAGATGGACGAGGCTCCGGCGTCGCGCAGGCTGGCCAGCGCGCCGTCCGTGAGGTTGCCGCTCACGGCCGGGGAGACGGCGAACGGGACCCCTGAGGCCCTGGCGTAGTCGAGCAGCCTGGGGAGGTCGGCCCGCATGAGCGGGTCCCCTCCGGTGAAGACCAGCACCGGCGGGCGGCCGCCGAAGGAGCGGACCTGGTCGATGACCCGCATCCCCTCCTCGGTGGTCAGCTCCCCGGGGACCGGGCCCGTGATGGCCGACGCCCTGCAGTGGACGCAGGAGAGCGGGCAGGCCTTCGTGGTCTCCCAGAAGACGAGGACAGGCCTCTCGGAGAACGTCAAGGCAGGTTCACGGCCGCGCGTCAGGGCCCCTGGTATTTAACGAGCGTTAGCATGGCGGGGCCTGCGCGGCGGGGCGCGACCCAAAGTATAAACTCGGTCGCAGAGCGGCCCCGTCCATGAAGTTCGGGGTAGTGGTCCCCAGCGGGTGGAGCGCCGACAAGATACTCGACGCCGGGATGGCGGCTCAGATGCTCGAGCTCGACTTCTTCCTGGTGACCGACCACTACATCACCCCGACCACCGACAGCTCGGTGGACGCCTGGTCGATACTGGCCGCCCTGGCGGCGAAGACGGACAGGATGACCATCGGGACCTGCGTGACCCCGATACCCTTCCGGCCGCCGCAGATGCTCGCCAAGATGGTGGCGACGGTGGACCAGGTCTCGAGGGGGAGGGTCGTGCTTGGGGTCGGCGCGGGGTGGAGCAGGGCCGAGTTCGACGCCTACGGGAAGTGGGAGGACGACAGGACGAGGATGGCCATGACCGTCGAAGGGCTCGAGCTGATGCTGAAGCTCTGGGCCTCGGAGGAGCCCTTCGACTTCCAGGGGAGGTACTACACTTCGAAGGGGGCGATACTCAGGCCGAAGCCCGTGGCGCGGCCCCACCCGCCTCTGTGGTTCGGCGGGACAGGCAGGCGCATGCTGAAGAGGGTGGCGGCCAAGTACGCCGACGCCTGGCTCCCCCCGGTCCCCGGGCTCCCCGACGGCGAGTACCGCAGGGTCTTCGAGGCGCTCCGCGGGGGGGAGGAGAGAAGGGACGCCCCGGTCAAGGTGATGTTCAACGGCACCTTCCCCGAGATAGAGGAGCGCATAGAGAAGTTCGCCGGGATGGGGTGCGAGGCCGCGATGCTGGTCAGGACCCCCTACGAGGAGCTCCCCTCGGCCATGCTCGAGCTGAGCGAGATGGCCCAGTCCTACGGGAAGAAGGAGGGCTAGGCGCGCCCACCCGGGGACCTCACCCCGGGTGATTACGTGACGTGACCTGACTATTTATCAACGGCACGCGGGCTCGGGCCCGCAGACCTTGGACCAGGACCCGGGCGCAGTCATCAGCGTGGAAGGGCTGAAGCACTCCTACGACGGCAAGAACTACGCCCTCAAGGGGGTCGACTTCGACGTGAAGAAGGGGGAGGTGTTCGGGCTGCTGGGGAAGAACGGGGCCGGCAAGTCGACGCTGATCAAGATACTGACCACCCTCATCAGGCCGACCGAAGGGAGGGTGAGCGTCCTCGGGATGGACCCGGCCAGGGAGGGGAGGGCGATACGGAGGAGGATAGGGGTGGTCCAGCAGGACGAGTCCTTCGACTTCACCACGGTGCAGGGGAACTTCGACCTCTACGGGATGCTGTGGAGGGTCCCGAAGCCAGAGAGGGTCCGCCGCAGGGAGGAGCTGATCAAGAAGTTCGGGCTGGAGGACGTCAGGAAGAAGCGGGCCTTCGACCTCTCCGGGGGGCAGAAGAGGCGGGTCCAGGTCGCCAGGGAGATGATGCACGACGTGGACGTCCTGTTCCTGGACGAGCCCACGGTGGGGCTTGACGTCATCATGCGCAGGGAGCTCCTCGACTTCGTCAGGGAGGACGTGAAGAAGGGGCTGACCGTTGTCTTCACCACCCACAACCTGGAGGAGGCGGACTACCTCTGCGACAGGGTCGCGGTGATAGACTCAGGGAAGATACTGGTGATGGACGCCGTCGACAGCCTGAAGAGGCGCTACATAGGGAAGAAGACAATCGAGGTGACCGTGGACGGGTCGGGCGCCGGGGCGTTCTACCAGACGCTGGAGGCGGCCCTCGGGGGGAAGGGGACGGTCAGGCAGGGGGAGGGCTCGGCCCTGGTCCTGACGGACAACCCGAAGGAGGCCCTGGCCATCCTCCTGCAGGCGGCCAGGGACACAGGGACGCAGATAGAGTGGCTGAACGTGAGGAAGGACACCCTGGAGGACGTGTTCCTGGAGTCGGTGTCCAAGGAGGGGGACGGCAGGTGAGGGCCCCGGACATCCTCAGGCTGGTCTACCGCAACGTGGTGGTCAACACGGACTACGGGACCCTGATCATCCTGGTGGGGCTCCCGGCGCTCTACCTGGTCTTCTTCGGGTACGGGTTCCAGTCGCTGGCGGCCGGGGCGTCCCACTCCTACCTCGACTTCCTCGCCCCGGGGATCGTCTCCTTCCAGACGGTGATGGCCGGGATAGCCGGGGGGAGCATGCTCTGGGCGGACAGGAGGTGGGGGATGCTGGCCCAGCTTCTGGTGGGGCCATTCTCCAGGCTGCAGTACCTCCTCGGGATAATGCTGACGTCGGTGGTCTTCGGGTTCGCCGGGGCGGCGGTGATGATGGTGGCAGCCTACCTGCTGACCGGGAGCCTCGCCGTCACGGCCGCCGGGGCCCTGATGATAGTCGGGGCGATCCTGGTGGGGTCGATACTCTTCGGGTCCCTTATGCTCTACATCTCCGCCCTGGTGAAGTCCAACAACGCCTACAACAGCATCCAGGTGCTGATAATATTCGTAGTCAACTTCGCGTCCACAGTCTTCTACTCCATCAGCCCGGCGATCCCCGCCCCCCTCAGGGCCCTCTTCCTGGTCAACCCGCTCACCTACCTTGCCAACATAGTGCGGGACGGGTACATGGGGAGGGTGACCACAGGGGACCTGTACCAGCTGCTGGGGGTCACCGCGGTGATGCTCGCGCTCCTGACCCTCGCCGTGAGGTCGTACATGCGGTCCGGCGTCTCCTTCAGCTGAGGCTCGGGCCCCTGACGATAAGTAAATAATCCGACCGGGTCGGCGCCCCCAAACAGGCATGCCCTGCTTTCACCCGCGCCGCGCAGAGCCCGCCCCCCCGGACGCCAGCGAGCGTGCGTCTCGCGGGCGGCAGGAGTGAGGGCAAGGTTGACAGGCTCCCGCTACGGCTCGTTCAACTCGTTCATCAGGAGGCGCCGCCGCTGGATAATCACCGCGTGGGCGGTCGCGGTGCTGCTTTCCGTGGCCGTCATCCCGTCGTTCTTCTCCTCGGTCTCGTACAACATCACCAACGTCAGCCTGGGGCAGAAGAGCTCCGAGTCCCAGGTCGCCCAGAGGATACTCAGCGCCCAGTTCCCGTCGGCCAACAGCACCGGCCAGGACAGCATCGTCCTGGTGATCCAGCCGTCAGGGGGGACGGTCTACTCGGACCAGATCAGGGGCGCGCTCCAGGCCCTGAACCAGAGCGTGGCCTCCGACCCCGCCGAGAAGAACTACACCGGGATGTCCAGCGTCTACTCGACGGAGTACGCCCTGCTCAACTCAACGGTCCCCGCCCTCCTCCCGGGGGTCGCGTCCCTGGCATCCAACGTGACGGCCATCAGCGCTTCTCTCTACGCCCTGCGGGCGAGCCTCTCGACGCTGAACTCCAACGTCTACCAGCTCAGCCAGGGGATCAACCAGACCTCGCAGCTCGTCTACGGGATCCCGGCCGGCTTCGTCCAGCTGTGGGGGTCCCTGGTCCAGAACGGGAGCACCCCCGCGCAGGCCGACGCGGCGGCCAACCAGACCGTCTACACCAGGCTCGCCTCCGAGGGGGCCCAGGGCGCCGAGGGCCTCGGGTACTACCAGGCCTTCTACTCCGCCTGGAACTCCAGCTTCACATCCCAGCCCGCGCTGTCCCCCCTGCAGCGGGAGGGGCTGGCAGTCAACGCTTCCGCGGCGCAGTTCGCGCAGTCCCCTGCTCTGGGCAGCGCCGCCCGAGAGCTGATGCTGAGCGTGGCGACGGGGCTGAACACGACCGACTGGTACCAGACGAGCGCGGTGTCAGGGCTGGCGATAGGCACCGTCGCGGCGCAGATACCGGGGAACCTGACGGCCCCCCTGAAGGTGACCCCCCTCTACCTGGCGCGGAGCGCCTACGCCCTGGGCCAGACCCCGACCAGCTCGTCCCTGGCTGACCTGACCGTCGGCCTGGTGGCGAACGCTTCGTCCTCTGCGGGGGCGACCCCGGGCGTCCCGGTGGCGCAGCTGGTCAGGTCCGCCTACGCCCTCGGGCCTAAGCCCAGCGCCGGTGCGGCGTGGACGCTGGCGAGCGGGTTCGTGGCGAACGCCACGGCGAAGTCCCTCGCGGGCTCCCCCCTGTTCGCCGTCGACCGCGCCTCCCTCGCTTCCCTCCTCGCAGGGCTTCGCAACGACACCGCCGCGAGCCAGGTCAGGGCGGCACTGTCGTCCCTCGTGGAAAGTGAGAGCCACGCCAGCTACCCCCTGGCCCTCTCAAGGTCGCTCACCCAGAGCTTCGTCAGCCAGGACAACCAGACGATGATAGCGGTGTTCGACTTCTCTTCGCACCCGGGGGCCAAGGCGATCGCCGGGTTCCAGGCCCTGGTCGCGAGCTCCAACATGTCGTCCCTGGCGACCACCTACGTCACCGGTGGGGCGGTGCTGGCCCACGACGTCCAGGACGTCTTCTCCCCCTCGCTGGGGGTGACCGTGGTCGCCGGGGTGATAGTCTCGATCGTCATAGTGGGGCTGCTCTTCATGTCCCCCCTGGCCGCCCTGGTCCCCCTCCTGATAGGCGGGCTGTCCATCTCCATAGCCTACGCGAGCATCTACCTCGGCATAGTGAAGATAGGGCACGGCCAGATCAGCTTCCTCACCCCCACGCTGACCACCCTGCTTATGCTGGGCCTGGCGGTGGACTACTCCGTCCTCCAGCTCAGGCGGACCAGGGAGGAGAGGACCAACGGCAGGAGCAAGGAGGAGAGCGTCGCCACCTCGGTGAGGTGGGCGGGGGAGGGGGTCCTGACCGCGGGGACGACCGTGGTAGTGGCATACGTGGTGATGGCTGCGGCCAACGTCCCGATATTCAGCGACGTCGGGGTGGCCATAGCCATCGGGGTGTCGATCCTCCTCCTGGCGTCCCTCACCCTGCTCCCTTCGCTCGAGCTGACCATCGGGGACCGGCTGTTCTGGCCGGGGCTGAGGGGAGGGGTCCGGCCCCGCAGGCCGAGCCGCCTCGAGAGGGTGTCGGAGAAGACGATGAGGCACAAGGTGGCCGTCGCGGCCCTGATAGCCCTGGTGGCACTGGGCGCGGTCTACGCCACGGCCAACACCCCCACCAGCCTTGACTTCCTCAGGCTCGTCCCCAACTTCCAGAGCAACCAGGGGCTCACGGTGATCACGGACAGCTTCGGGAGCGGGACCATCTCCCCGTCGACGATACTCGTCCAGACGCCGGCCCCCATAGTGAACGGCCACAACCAGTTCAACCAGGCCATGCTCAACGAGATAGAACAGGTCTCCGCGGCCGCCGCAGGGTCCCCAGGGGTGGACACCGTCACCAGCGCCACCAGGCCCTACGGGTCTGCGTTCAACTACTCTTCCGTGCAGGGGATGTCGGCTCCGCTGAAGGCCCAGTACCTCACCGGGATGATGGCCCAGGTCGGGAAGGACAACAGCACGGCCCTCGTGCTGGTGGGCTTCACCGGGTCGTCCGAGAGCGCACAGGCCGTCAGCTCCCTGCAGGGGGTGGAGGCCGGGGTGAACTCCCTCCCCCTGGCCCCCGGGACCAGGGTCTACTATGGCGGGGAGACCCAGGGGACCTACGACAGCGAGCAGTTCATGAGCGCGCTCATCCCCCAGGTGCTCGTCATACTCGCGGCCGCCGTGTACGTGATACTTTTCCTGCAGCTCAGGTCGGTCTTCACCCCCCTCAGGCTGGTGTTCACCATACTCTGCAGCGTGGCCTTCGCCCTGGCCCTGCTCTCGGTGACCTTCTATCACCTCCTGTCCATGCCGGTCTTCAACTTCGCCCCGCTGTTCGTGCTTGTGACGATGCTGGGAGTGGGGATAGACTACGACATATTCTACGTCACGAGGATCAGGGAGGAGGCGCTCAGCGGCAAGTCGGACGCCGAGGCCATCAAGGCGGCGACCACCAAGGTGTGGGTGACCATAGTCGGCCTGGGGCTGGTGCTGTCCAGCGTCTTCGGCTCGCTGCTGCTGACGGGGATAGGGATGCTGCAGGAGATAAGCCTGGCAGTCTCCGCGGCCGTGGTCATCGACGTGACGGTTGTGATCCTCTTCTTCGTCCCGGCGCTCATGGCCATGGCGGCCAGGTACAACTGGTGGCCGTCGAAGCTGGGGAGAAGGCAGGTCGAGTCATAGCGGGAGGGGAGCCGCGCCCCGACCCCCCTGCAAGCCTGCTCTGCCGAGCCTGGCCTTCCTCGTCTGGTCCGTCACTGCCTCAGTCCCCTCTGCGAGCTCGTGGGCATTCTAGATGAGAAAGGGGAAGCGTCTCAAGAGTCGGAACAAAGAATCAAGAAGAACCTCAGAGGTTAAGTAATGCTCCCGCCATGTTTATCCCGCGAATGCGTGAAGGTTAGTGCGTAGGGAATGCCTAGAGCACAAGACTTCTTAGTCCCCGATGGGCATTACTCGCGCGAGACCTTTCAGCAGAAGCTCGTGGAAGTCGCCCCGAAGCTCTTTCCTCACTCCAAGAAAAGGAAGTGGATTAAGGTTCATGGCATTCGAACATATGAAGATGGGTGGAAGGAGAAACTAGAGCCATACCTCGAAAGGAAGCTTGGAGATGTGTGGCAGATATCTGTCCCACTTCCCAATCTGAGGCGCATAGGTCAGAAGACAACCGTGGACTTCTACGTCACAAGCTACACGCCGAGGCTTCTTCTCTTCTATTCTGCCTCGACAAGTTGGGAGTATGAGCGCACTCTCAGAAAAGTGGTCAACGTTACACCTGGATTCGGGCAGATGTGGATAAGGCCGAAGACGTTCGAGGATATGGTAGCACATTTTGTAGATGTGTTCGACCCAGTGGTCGAAGAGTTCAGGGCAAGGAGATATGGGGATGAAACTCTTCCCGCGAGAATCAGACCTCGTATGAATCGTCAAGTTCATTGGACTGCATCGGATTCTTTCGAGACCCTCAAGGAACTAAAGGAACTCTATGGCGTAAGACCATACTCTACGACGATGCGACTTCGCAAGGGCATCATTCAAATGACTGATGATGGAATGATGGTGATAACTCGCATCAACTCGGAGATGTTCGAAGCCGTAGATGAGGCGCTTTCCTTTGTCGAAGAAGAAGAGACGAGGATGACATCTGACTCGCAACAGGTGAGATTCCAGATTGAGCGGACGAAGGCTCAACAAGGAACTATCGCGGTTCCGATGCTCGCTTCGGGGCAAATCCTCCTCGGCGAAGCTGAACTAGGCAAGGACAGCGTGGAAAGAATAAGGGACAACTACAGCTCGCGTTTCGAGTTTGTCAACTCGCACGAGAGAGAGGGCTCGTTCAGCTGGGTGGCGACTGCCAAGGACAAAGACAAAGACTCCTTGTTCGGCATAAGTGCAGACGCCCGGGCTATGTTCCTCGTTCCTAGAGTTCACGTGACATTTGAGAGCTTCCTAGACTTCTACAAAGCTGTCCTCAACGAGGTTGATCCGACAGCCACCTTCCAGTTGATGGGAAATGGCTCTAAGCGATGACGGCTTTCTAAGAACCGTCATCCACGAAGATCTCAGGAAACGCTACCTCAAGGACGAGAAAAATGAGGAACGGCGGGTTAGGAGCGAGTACCGGAAGGGCAGGAAAGGGAACGTAGAACGATACACGCTTGCAATTGAGAGGCAGGACGAGCACGATGATCTTGTGAATCTGTGCGTCCATCCCTTTATCGAGACGGCGTTCATGCCGACAAAACTCGGCTACAACTTCCTGAGGGCAGACCCACTCCTAGAGTTGGGCGTCCGAAACTTCGACTTTCTAGTCTACAAAGCGGACGCGAAGAGACCCATCGCAATCTTTGGCGAGGTAAAGACCTCTATCACGAACTCCGCCGAACTAGTGCGGGAACTGAAAGAAAAGAGGGGGGTTGTAGAGTCGAACTTGGGGTATGTCAAAAAGGACTATCTGAAGTCAAGCCAAGATCCTCTTCTTGAAGTCGTCCTGGCTGTCCCGAGTCGTAGTTCGATCGAAGCATACAACGCAATCTCCAATAGCAATGAACCCATAATACTAATGGCTCCCTCAGCTTTATGACAGCAGCCTCAAACTCGGACAGCCGCCCGAAGGACAACCGCAACGGCCGAGGATGTCGCATCATGATGACAGACTGATGAGGGCGTTGAGCAGTCCGGTTCCTTCCAGCGCGACGGCTTTTGACTTCTTTCCACAGAGCCATACCGTCAGGAAGCTGAAAGCGTTGCTCTCCTGTTCACATACGACGCCTCAAGGGCTGATAGTGCCAAACTCGAAGCTTTCTTTATTTCTCAAGTTCCAACTCTTCTATCTGGACGACAACCAAAGGAACTCAGAGGTGGCTCGCATTACCCAAGAGGCTGAAAGAATAGGGTTCGCTACAAGAATTCTCGATAAGCCAGAGTTGAAGATTCTTTCGACTCGGAAGAAAATCCCGAGTCTTGAACGAGACCTAGACAGAATGTGGATTGAGGCCGGACTCAAAGGAGACCGAGAGAGAGACATTCAGGAAGCGATAAAGAAACTTCGAGCTGACATCCTGAAAGAACAAGAGAAGCGCCCCTCAATTCTGAGCTATGTCAAGAGGTCTGATGAGAAGGGGCAACGCTAACCTTGCCGTGCAGAGTCAACAGAACCTGCGGTCAGCAATCTTTTAGTACGAAAGACGCTTCGGACGCCGCTGTGAGCGACTGGAACAGGAACATCGTCCAGATACGTGACTCCGTCGCGCAGCTGCGCGCACAGATCGAGGCCTACGAGCCCAAGGACAGGCTCGACACGGTCAGCAAGGTGACCGAGTGCCTCAACTTCATGCGGCAGACCAACGCCGGCTGGATCTCGTTCCTGGGGAACGCCACCCTGGTGAACGGCCTCGACGAGGAGTCGCTCAAAGACATCTTCGCTCGGTTCAGGAGGATGGCCCTGGAGCGGATGGACAACGACATCGACTGCATCAACAGGTACATGCTGAACCTCGTCCCGCCTTCTTCGGACGCGCCGGCCGGGGGCCAGTAGCACAGCCGCCCTCGCAGGGGCCCAGGGTCAGTATTCCTGCGGTCCGTCTTCCGGCCACTCGTCGTCTCCCTTGTCGCGGCCTTCGGCTGCGCGGGGCTCCTGTCCGCCCTCCGCCCCCGGGGGCGCCGTGTCGGGCCCGCGGGCCACCCTGGCGAGCTCCTCCGGGTCGATCCACCCGTACCTGCAGGCCCCGTTGACGTCCATTGGGAGCTTCATGGACGGGAGGCCGCAGGTGTGGACGTGGACCAGCCTGCGGTCCAGGTGCTCAACCGGTAGGCCGCACTTATGCCACTTGCCCTCCTTGTCGAAGTGGCCCTTGTTGCAGAGTTCCAAGATGGGCGCGCCCGCGGGCCGCCGGGATAAGACGCGTTCCCCGCCCTCGGGCTCTCCGGGGAGGGGGGGTCCCTGAAGGTGCTCCACGGGCCGGACCCCTGCGCCCCCTGAACGCGCGGAGGTAGCCCAGGGCCAGGACAAGGGCGGCGGCCGCCAGCGCCGCCCCCGCGAAGAGCAGGGTCTCGTAGAAAGGCGTCACTGTCGAGTTGGAGCCGACGTAGTCCGGCGCCCCCAGGGACGCGAGCGTCCCGCCGTAGGACCCCTCGCGCTGGTAGGGGAGGGCGGCCAGGGGTATCTGGAGGGGGGCCGGGTAGGAGCTGCCGTTCTGCAGGACCACCGGCGCCCTGAGGACCCCGCCCCCGGGGTAGCTCTGGTTGAAGTCGAACATGTCCAGCGGGAGCCCCGAGGCGGCGACGAACGGGTTCAGGGCCGGGAGGCGCCAGTTGTAGTCCACGAAGGCCAGGAGGGACGCGTGGTTCATCACCGTGTCAGAGACGTAGTTCTCCTTGGCGTAGGGGGAGATGACGAACATGGGGACACGGAAGCCCAGCTGGACCCCGTCGACCACCGGCGGCGGGACCTGGTCGTAGTACCCGCCCCCCTCGTCGTAGGTGACGAGGATCGCGGTGGAGGTCCAGTAGGGGCTCGCGATCACCC
>JAJZIG010000044.1 GCA_021851265.1 archaeon
CAGAGGAGGACGAGCTCCGAGGTGGTGAGGGCGATGGCGCCCTCAGGAACACCCTGATCACTATCTACTACGCCAGGCCCAGCGTCAACCTGATCGCCAAGTTCGACCGCCCCCTACACTCCATCAGGGCCCCGTTCAACCTGGCGGACGTCATGGCAGGGAAGACCGACCCGGAGGCCATCCGCGTGGGGGTAAGCAAGGTCTCAGAGTTCCCCGCCGACCAGTCGCTGTCCTTCGACTCCTGCGTAGAGATCGGGGCCTGTGAGGCGTCGTGCCCGGCGACGGCAGCCGGGCGTCCCCTCTCGCCTCGGGTCCTCGTCAGGAAGGTCAGCCTCCTCTCCAGGACCGGCACCGGCAGAGAGTCGGAGGTGCTGTCCTCGGTGTCGGAGGATGAGCTCTGGTCCTGCACCTCCTGCGGGGCATGCGTAGCAAGCTGCCCGGTGAGCGTCAAGCACCTCGACCTGGTCTACGACCTCCGAAGAGAGCTTGTCTCCAAGGGGAGGCTGGACAAAGAGAAGTCAGGGATGCTTGCGAACCTCGCCCAGAGCCAGAATCCATACGGCTTCAAGAACTCCACCAGGGCCGCCTGGGCCGAGGGGCTGGGCATCGACACCCTGTCATCAAACCCGAAGGCCGAGTATCTCTATTGGGTCGGCTGCGTCTCTTCCTTCGACCAGCGGGCCCAGAGGATCGCGAAGGCGCTGTCGAAGATACTGAAGGGCGCTGGCGTATCCTTCGCAATCCTGGGGGCGGAAGAGATGTGCGTCGGCGACCCTGCTCGCAGGCTGGGCGAAGAGGGACGGTATCAGGAGCTCGTCTTCCAGAACATAGAGAAGCTGAAGTCCTACGGCGTGAAGAAGATAATCGCCACCTGCCCCCACTGCTTCAACGCGCTGAAGAACGAATATCCCCAGTTCGGGGGAGAGTTCGAAGTGGTCTATCACACCCAGCTGATCTCAGACCTCATCAGGGAAGGGAGGTTGTCCATCCCTCCAGAGAAGGTGCAGAAGATCTCCGTGACCCTCCACGACGCCTGCTACGCCTCGCGGTACAACAGCGTCTTCGACCAGCCGAGGGCGATGCTCAAGGCTTCGGTCGACGACCTGCGCGAGATGGGCAGGAGGAAGGAGAAGACCTTCTGCTGCGGCGCGGGCGGGTCCAACTACTGGTTCAAGGTCCCCCAGCAGGAGTCCATAGCCGGTATCAGGACGCAGGAGGCCGCAGGGACCGGTGCGAAGACCATCGCTACCGAGTGTCCCTTCTGCCTCTCCATGCTCGACGATGCCACCAAGGTGTCGAACTCGGGGATGGACGTCCGCGATGTGGCCGAGATCGTCGCCGAGTGCATCTGATCGCGAGGTCAGCCTCGTCTGACGACCTTTCCTCCCCCGGCGGGGAGCGCTCTCTGCACTTCTTCGAGGGTTGGTTCCCTGGGCTCTGAGCCGAGGTCCTTTAGGACCCGCTTGGCTGTCTCTGAGCCCTTCTCGTTGTGGGGTCGCAGGACGACGTAGTTGGCGCACCTCTTCCTGACCGAGTCCTCGGGTCCGGCCATCACCCGACCTTCCTGGTCCAGGCCCACCGCCACCTCGACGATCATCCTCGAGATGAAGTTCTTCTTCCCCCTGATCACGAAGGAGCCTCGCGGCAGGTACTCGCCGCTGGGAGCAGCCGAGCCGACCTGGTCTGGTGCCACCCAGTAGGCGTCGGCGGAGCCGAGGCCTGTCTTCCAGGCGCTGCTGAACGCCACTGTTGCCTGGGCGACCTGCCTGGCCTCTTCTTCGGTCTGTCCAGCTCCTCCCTTCAGTATGAAGAAGGGCGAGCCGAACAGGTCGGCATGGAACACCGTGTCGTTGGAGTCCATGTGCCTGCCGAGGAGCGCGGAGTTGGTCTGGGCGTCCCTCCCACCCACCGCCAGCTTCCCCTCGACTGTGACGAACCACCTGAACTTCTCGTACCACTCCCCCCTCCTCCTGGCCAGCGTCCGGCTTCGCGCCGGGGCCCCGGGGGCCACCCTGGATGCCTTCTTTTCGAGCTTGGCCGCCGCCTCAAGCCCCCGCGAAGACTTCGATTCGAGCTCCTTGGCGCGGTCGTAGAGGGCCGACGCCACCGCCGCCGGAGAAACCGGGTCCTTCTGCGACCTGACTCCCGCACCCCTCAGGACATTCAGCGCCGACTCCAGGGTCGCACCCCTGGCCTCGGCCGCGGCGGCCCGGGCCCTCGCTGCCTCTGCGACCAGCGACCCCGCTTCCTCCCTGAGCTTTGCGACCGTCGCCTCGAGCTCTCTCCGCTTCACCTCCTCGGGGCCAGGCTGCACAGGCTCAGACAGCGCCTCCCCGAGGAAGAGGCGGTCGCAGAGCTCGGAGACCGTCTCGGCCTCCTCTTTGACGCTGAGCCCGCTCGGGGGGAACGCGAAGATCTCGTCCCCAGCGGGGGTGCCGCACACGCAGGGCCGCGGCCTCTCCCTCGCTTCAGCGACCATGTCCTCGACGGCCTTCGCTATCTCCGCGCCTCTCCCTAGGAAGCTCGAGGCCGGGTCGCCCTCGGTCGCGCCCACCCTCTTCAGGGCCTCGGCGACGTACTTCCTGGGGAGTGCGATATGCCTGCCGATGGCCCTCCCAAGGGTCGTCTCCGTCTTCAGCATCCCTTCGACGTCCTCAGGCCCGACTTCGAGCGGGCTGCGCCTGCTCTGGCTCGGGGGCCGATAGGGGACCCCCCTGACCACCCGCCTTGCCTCGGCGCGCACCTCGTTCAGCGCGAGACGGATCGTGCCCTCTGGGTCGAGCACTATGATGTTCCCCGGGGGCATCAGCTCGACCACCATCCTTCGCCGCTCCCTCCCATCCAGGTCTAGCTGGAACACCCTGTCCAGGCCCAGCTGCGTAGCGCCGACGAACTTCGCCCTCTCCAGCTCTCCTCTCAGCTTCGTAGTGAACTCCGTCGTGTCGTCCCTCTCCTGCACCCTGCTTGAAATCCAGGCGCCCTTCTTCGGGGACGCGACCAGCCACACGTCTTCGCCCCCTGGCCTCCTGAAACGGAAGAGCTGGGCGCCTCCTCTTCTGTAAATGTTATTAACGTAGGTTCCGCGCAACGTCGAGTCGATTTCTTTGGCGAGCACCAAGACTTCAAAGCCGGATAATTCGGCCACGAAGCCTCAGCCGACGGCGGCGTTTGATAAGCTATACTGGACGAGGATAGGGATGGCGGCCCTCGCGGGGGTCGGTACCCAGGCCCTCAACCAGGCTTACGGCTTCGACTGGTCCTTCGGGGTCAGCATAGGGATAGGCGTCTATCTCATCTCCTACTATCTCGCGTTGTATGGGTGGTACCGGGGAGCTCCAAGGGAGCTGCAGGGGAAGGTCTACACGACCGGTGTCGGCGGATATGTGATGGTCTTCCTGTTCACTTGGATGCTCGGCTTCACTCTGCAGACTGCTGGGTACCCGCTGTAAGCTTCGAGTAGGTCAGCAGAGTGTCCGCGTAGCCCGCATCGAAGTCGTCTGCCATCTGGCTCGACGCGATGGACTTCGCCGCCCTCTCCACCTTGGCGCTGTCCCAGGCCTGCAGCGTCCCGTCCTTCCCTTTGGACATGCTCGTGAGTATCCCGGCGGCCGCCGCCAGGCTCCCTCTCTCCTTCTCGGACCTCACTTCAGGCTGAAGCGCCTGTATCTTCCGCTTCGCTTCATCAAGGTCGGACTTCACAAGGGAGTCTAGTATCGACATGATGTTGGCCTGCACAGTCCTACCCGTTTACACCAGCACTTCCTGAGATATTTAACCATCCTCGGCCCCGAGCCATGTCCTGCTCTCGCACGGGTCTCAGAGCCTCCTGTGCCGCGCGGCGCTCTCTGTGGGCTCGACCTGCCAGCCGGCCACTGCAGCCCTGCACCTCGTCCGCACCCAGTTGACCCTGCCGCAGTTCCAGCGGCTGACCGCCGACGCCCTCGCTTCAGGCGTGCGGTCCCGTCGGCTTCAGGTCACCCCGAGTACCCCGATCTCCAGGGTTGCCTTCGCCCTTGGGGGTGAGGCGGTCGCTGTCACCCTCCCGCCCTGACGCTCGAGGAGGATGGACCTGTGGACCAGCTGCTCCACAGTCCTCCCTCCTATCCCGACGTCCCCGATGGCGCCGAACGTGACCCGGTTCGTCAGGAGGTACGCCCTGGCATTGGCGTACGCGTCTCTGGCCATCTCGCTCAGGTGGATGTCCAGGGCTCCCTGCCTGCTCGGGGTGTTGGACCGCCCGGGGAGCGCCACAGAGAAGTTGCGCGTGAGCGTGTCCACGACCACCAGCCTGCATCTGGCTGTCACGCCCCTGCCTTGCATCCCCCTGACGGTCTCCATCTGTTCCGGGGCAGAGTCTGACCTCATGTACACCACCCTCTCGAGGACCCCCTCCGTGTCCCACCCTCTGGCCCCGGCGATCTGTTCGAGCCTCTCCGGCCTGAATGCTCCCTCGGTGTCGATGTACAGGACGCTGTCCCCCTTCCTGGCCGCGCAGAGTGCCGCCTGCATCGCCAGCTGTGACTTGCCGCTGTTGCTCCTCCCATAGATTTCAGTCAGGGTGCCGGCCCTGTATCCGCCGGAGAGCAGTGCGTCGAGCCCTTCGGACCCTGACGTATAGCTGGGGAACGAAGCGACCCACCTGATGGCTTCCGCGGCGGTCTCGGTCCCGGCCGTTTTCTCCCCCTATCCGAGCTGTTTCAGCACCGATGTCTTTTTAACTGTGAGTCGGGCCACGCGGAATCCGAAAGTGAGCCCACAGCCGTTCCAGCCACCTCAGCAGTCAAAGCGCCCTCTCACCATACTACAGAAGTCCATGAACAAGCAGGTCTCTGTCCGTTTGAAGAACGAGATCGAGTACAGAGGGAAGATGGCCAACGTCGACCCTTACATGAACGTCATACTGGTCGACGCCGAGGAGTCGGAGAACGGGAACAAGATTGCGAACTACGGCAAGGTCGTGATCAGGGGCAACAACGTGCTGTACGTGAAGATAGAAGACCGCCTGTAGGCACGCGTCTCGAAGGATATCTCAGTCTTACTCCAGTGCCTGCGACCTGCCTGTGACGTAGTCGAAGCCCTTCTGAGGGTCCACCGTGATCCCATAGGCTCTCCTGAAGAAGCTGGTGACGCTCTTGACGTCGTGCATCAGCAACTCGTTGCCGTTGGGGTGCGAGGCGTCTACCGCCTGAGGCCAGTCGATCAGCCAGAATGACGCGCCGTCGGTGAGTATGTTGTACTCGCTGAGGTCGGCGTTCACCAGCCCGGCCACCATGTACGCCGTCCGCATGAGGCCGAGGATGACGCCCAGGGCACCACTCTGGTCCTCGAGGCCCGGACGCTGGGACAGCCTCACCCCGGAGACCTCCTCCAGCAGGACAGTGCTCCTGCTGTATGCCACGGCCCGGGGGAACGAGGGGGAGAGCCCCTCAAGCTTCCTCAGGGCGTGATACTCCCGCCTTGCCGCTTCATAGTTGGCTGTCATCCAGCTCCTGAACGCCGCGTCTTCCCTGGCCCGCTTCTTCCTGACGCTAGTGAACGACGTCCTCCCTATCTTGTAGAGCTTGAGGGCGTAGGCCGACCCTTCTTCACTGAGTGCCTCGTAGACGTCTGACTCCTTCCCCTTCGCGATGATTGCCCCCAGCGCGAAGATGAGGTCCTTCTTCACATAGTCCTTCAGGGCCATCACCTCCACCCCCTCCCTCGTCAGGGCGAAGCCCTGGCCCTTTCTCGTCAGGAGCCCCTTCCTCTCCAGGTCGCCCGTGGCAAAACTCACCCTCTCAGGAGGGAGGCGGCTCATGCGCGACAGCCTTCCGGCGTCGGGGGTCCCATATCCAGTGGACGCGCGTTCTACCCCTGCCAGGGTCCTCCACTCCTCGTCCTTCAGCGACTTCAGGACCCTTGCCGCCTTCTCCGTAGTTGACATCCGTCCGCCGCTCGGACGCCCTCCCTATTGATGTTGCCACCGCGGGCCGGCCATCGTTCTTATCAGCCGCCCCTCCGTACCCATACGCCTTGCAGCGGATCATCCTCGACACGGACACGGCGGGCGACGACACGATCGCCATCATGATGGCGATGAGGGCGAAGGGCGCGAGGCTCGAGGGCATCACCATCAACTGCGGGAACATCGACTTCGACCAGGAGGTCGAGAACGCCCTCTACACCATCGAGGTCGCGGGGGAGTCCGGGAAGGTCCCTGTCTATCCTGGTGCAAGGCACCCTCTGCTCAAGGAGTGGAGGACCGTGGAGGACATCCACGGGACCGACGGCATGGGGAACTCGATGTTTCCCCGGGCCAGGCAGCGGCCCGAGCGAAAGCACGCGGTGGACGCCATCATCGACGCCATCAACGAGAGCCCCGGAGAGATCACGCTCGTCGAGATAGCGCCCATGACCAACGTCGCCCTCGCCCTGAGGAAAGACCCGGGGATAGCCAAGAAGGTGAAGGAGTTCTACTTCATGGGGGGCGCCAACCAGTACCTCGGCAACGTCACCCCGGCCGCCGAGTTCAACATCTGGGTCGACCCGGACGCCGCAAGCATAGTCCTGAACTCGGGGATGCCGATCACCATGGTGGGATGGGAGATAGTGATGCGGCACGGGCTCATCGGGGTCCCCGAACTGGAAGAGATCGAGAGGATGAAGACCAAGGAGTCGGAGTTCTATCTGGCTGTGAACAGGCAGGTGAGAAAGTTCATGGAGATCGAGCGGGGGATAGACGGGACCAGCTGCCCTGACAGCATCACCATGGCCATCGTGCTGAACCCGGAGGTAGCGACCGAAACCCGGGACCGCTTCGTCGAAGTCGACGCCGGCGACGGAATCTCGAGGGGGGTGACCTGGGTCGACGAGCTGGGGGCCCTGAAAAAGAAGCCCAACGTGAGGGTGGTCTACCAGGCCTCGCAGCAGGCCTTCCGCCGCATGCTGTATGAGATGCTCAGGGGCGGCCGGGTCTAGAGCTACTCCAGCGGGTCAGACCTCAGGAAACCGTCTACTTCTCCCCGTCTGGGGATGGCGGCCACGACCTCTGCTTTTGTGGCACAGAGCGCCCCTGCATAGTTCGCGAATCTCACCGCCTGCCTCAGCGGCTCGCCCTCGCTGAGGGCCACCGCCAGCGCGCCATTGAAAGCGTCGCCGGCGCCTGTGGAGTCGACAGCCCTCACGGAGGGCGCGGGGACAGAATAGGAGTCCCCCCGAGTCATCACCCTGGCTCCGCGGCTGCCGAGCGTGACGACGACTGCCCCGGCCCCCCTGGCCAGGAGCGCCTTTGCTCCTGGCTCAAACTCGGCCTCCCCAGTGAGCTCCCGGAACTCCTCCTCGTTCGGGGTGACGATGTCTACGCCCGAGAGGTCGGCGCCCCCTCCCACGCATGGGGCCGGGTTGAGGATGACCGTGAGTCCGCGCTCCTTCGCGATCCGCCTAGCCGCGGCCACTGTCTCTGGGGGGATCTCCAGCTGCACGAGCATGATCCCAGACCGGGCAATGGTCCCGGAGGCCCTTTCGATGTCTGACGGCGCCAGCTCCCAGCTTGCCCCAGGGTCGATGACTATGGAGTTGGCACCCTCGCCGTCGACCATCACGAAGCCAAGGCCAGTGTGCTTGGATGTCCGTCTCACCTGGTCCGTGTCCACGCCCTCCCGCAGCCACATAGCCATGGCCTGGTCGCCATCCTCGTCCGAGCCGACGCAGGCGACGATGCTCGCCTTCCCTCCGAGCCTCCTGACGGCCACCGCCTGGTTGGAGCCTTTTCCCCCGGGGACCCGCTGGTACCTTGAACCGGCCACGGTCTCCCCAATCTTCGGGAGGCGGTCCACCCGCATCGTCACCCCGGTGAGGTAGCTCCCTACGACTACTATCGGCTTCACCGGGCGAGCCGCTCCCTCAGCTCGTCGATGATCGCCACTCCGGCCCTCGTCCCCAGGTAGTCGGCCCCGGCGTCCACCAGGCTGAGGGCGTTGTCGAGGTCCCGAATCCCGCCGGACGCCTTCACGTGCACCTTCGGGCTGACCGACTCCCTGAGGAGCCTGATGTCCTCCACCGTCGCAGGTCCACCCCTCCCCCAACCGCTCGAGTTCTTCACCCCTGCCACCCCGGCCTGCTCGCTCAGCTTCGCCGCCCTGACCTTCTGCTCCCGGTCGAGCACCGTGAACTCCAGCATCACCCTCACGGGCCTGCCTCGGGCTTCTTCCACCATCGCTGCCACTTCGTCCCTGAACTCCTCATCCATCCCTGACCTGAGGAAGCCTATGTTGGGCATCACGTCGAACATGTCCGCGCCGAGCCCGGCGGTCTCCCTGATCTCCGCCACCTTCGCGCTGGTGGTCACCCCTCCCATGGGGAATCCCACCCCTGCAGAGACCTTCACGTCGTCCCCGACGAACTGCTTGGCCTGCTTCACCCAGCACCCCTGGACCACCACGGCACCGAACCTGTACTCCCTCGCCGCGGCGCAGAACGCCTTCAGGTCAGAAAGCGTGGCTTCGGGTGCCACCAACGTGTCATGTATCCTCTTCGCAAACGCTTCCGGGTCTGGGGGCCTCTTGTCCATGGTTCGCCCCTCGGCGGGGCATCGTAATTGAGCTTTCTCGGTTCAGCGTAGCCCCTCGGCCGCAGCCCTGGCATATGCCGCCCAGTAGGCATCTGGGGCCTCTTCGAATCGCCGCGGCCGACCGTCCCCCCTGCTGACCCAGAGGCCCTTCCCGGCTGACACTCGGCCAACCGCCGTCGCGCCGACCCCCGATCCACCGAGGGTCTCCTCTAGCTTCTTCGCCCGGCCGGGCCTGCAGGTGATGAGGAGCGCCCCCTCCCCCATGGTGCGGAGAGGGTCGACGCCGAATGCAGCGCAGACGTCGGCTGCCTCCCGCGGGACGGGGATCCTGTCCGCGTCCACCACGAACGACTTGCCTGACGCCGCTGACATCTCGTCCAGCCCCCCCAGCACCCCGCCCTCGGTTGCGTCGTGCATGGAGGTGACAGCAGTCTTCAGTCCGGCCCTGCGGGCCGCCCTGGCGTCGGCCACCGTGGAGCACCGCTGGAGCAAGGACCGGGCCAGTCTGGCCTCCTTTCCGCCGACCGCCCTCTCTGTGAACTCGGGGAAAGACAAGGCCAAGGACGCAGCCGCCTCTATGGCAGCATGCTTGGTCACCAGGACGACGTCCCCCGCCCGCGCCATGGAGGGGGTGACGTACCCGTCATCGGGAGCGAGTCCGAACATCACCCCCCCACCGATCACCGTGTACCCTGCGCCCGGGTAGCTCCCGCTGTGGCCGGCTGCTATTGTGATCCCGAGCTCCGCGCATTCGTCCCCGATGGCGCCGACGTACTCCACCCTGTCGCCGGCTTTCATATCTGGTGGGAAGTTATAGGTGAAGACAGCGAACTCGGGGTCCACCCCCGCGGCGGTGAAGTCCGACGCGATGAGGTGCACGCTCATCCAGGCAGAGCGCCTCATGCCCACCACCGGCATGACCGAAACCGGGTCGGCCGAGACTATCATGACCTTACCACCGCCCAGGCGCAGCACGCCGTTGTCGAGTCCCTTGCCTGGACCGTGGACGACCTTCTCCGACCGCGCGCCGAGGTGCCCGTAGACGGCCTCCATCGAGCTCGGTGGAAGCTTCCCAGCGGCGCTCAAGGCTTGGCGGCTCCGCCGTGGTACTGCATGAACCCCAGCTTGCGGAAGGCGGGGGCGGCTGCCCGGATTATCGCGAGGGCGGCGGGGATGTAGACCAGGTCCACCATGGTGGCGAAGTCGAACGAGGCGAGCCCGAGCGGCGACTGCCCTGCAGGGACGCTGTAGGAAAAGAGGCCATAGGCGTAGAAGAACCAGTCGGAGAAGAAGAACGCAAGCGTCTCAAATACGGTCGCGCACACCATGGCTGCGACCAACGTCTTCGTCCCACGGTTCCTGGCCCACGCTATGATGATGACCTCCGGGACCCGGGCCCAGATCATCCCGAATGGGTAGATGGGGGACCCCCCTCCCTTGAATGCCACGTTGTATGCCTCGCCTATGAAACCGCCTATTCCGGTGGCCGCGGCTGCTGTGGGCACGTCTATCAACACCGCCAGCACCATTATGATCGCGGGGGACCAGGTGATTTCGTAGACCGGGGGCGGCAGCGGGATTGAGAACACGACGCTCGCGGTTATCAGCGCGGAGAACACTGTCACCACGGACAGTTTGATGCTTGGCCGAACCCCGGGCGCGCCAGCG
Organism: archaeon; assembly: GCA_021851265.1. Classification (GTDB taxonomy): domain Archaea; phylum Thermoproteota; class Nitrososphaeria; order Nitrososphaerales; family Gagatemarchaeaceae; genus UBA183. The sequence goes on from JAJZIG010000044.1 coordinate 10,217, forward strand.
GGCCGCGGGCCTGTCTCTCCCACACTCTTCCGTCAGGGGACTCGTTTATAAGTTACCTAATAAGTGAATTATAGCGTGCAGCCTCCTGACGAGCTGATGTCCCAGTTCTTCCTCCCAGCCATGCGCCAGCTGGTCGCGATCCGGTTACGGTCACAGGGGCTCTCTCAGAGCAGAATCGCGCGGCTCCTCGGCACGACCCAAGCCTCTGTCAGCATGTATCTCTCGTCAGGGTCAGCCAAGGCCGACTCTGCGCTGTCGCGGTTCTCAGTCTCCAAGGCTGACGCCGAACTCTACTCTGCCCGACTGGCTTCGGCTGTCTCCAGCGGTGCGGCGGAAGGGGTCGGGACCCTCGCCTCCATATGGACGGGGATCCTCGGGAGCGGCGCCGCCTGCGGTGCCCACAGGACGCTGTATCCGGGCCTCGCCGACTGTGACGTATGCGTCAGGGCCTATGGGGGCCAGGCCGGCGCCAAGGCCCGGGCCGTGGCAGACGTCTCAGAGGCCGTCCGACTGCTGGAGTCGGCGGCCAGTTTCGTCAGCGTGATGCCTGAGGTGTCTGTCAATCTGGCCCTCGCGGCCGGAGAGGCGACGAGCCCGTCTGACGTGGTGGCCATACCCGGACGGATCGTGAAGGTCCGGGGCAGGGCGAAGGCGATGCTCCCGCCCGAGGCCGGGGCGTCGGCACACATGGCCAGGGTCCTGCTCCTCGCCCGGGCGGTCCGTCCAGAGTTCAAGGCCTGCATCAACCTGCGGTACGACGACAAGGTCGCGTCGGTGCTGAAGCGGTTTGGCCTGCGCGTCCTCTCGGTCGGCGGCCGGTCGCGCGCCTCGACGGACGACCCGACGGTCGAAGCCCTCCGGAGGAGGCTGGAGAGCTCGCCTGATGCATTCGACGCCGTGGTTGACGAAGGCGGGAACGGCATAGAGCCCAACCTGTATCTCTTCGCTTCGGGCGCGCGCGAGGTCGCCTCCCTGGCTTTGAGGCTGGCTGCGTCCTACTCGGCGAGCTAGCTATCGGCGCCTTTCGGGCGCCCTGGACCTTCGGGCCCGCTTGACGCAGGCCTCAACGAAGGCGACGTAGATAGGCTCAGGCCTTTCGGGCCTGCTGACGTACTCCGGGTGGTATTGCGTCCCCATGTAGAATGGGTGCCCTTCGAGCTCCATCACCTCTGCCCTCCTTCTGCCGTCGCTGAACGCGGTGAACCTCATCCCCTTCTCTTCGAACCGCTTGAGGTACGTCTGGTTAAGCTCGTACCTGTGCCTGTGCCTCTCCCTGATCTTCTCCTCCCCATAAATGTCAAACGCCCTGCTGGGCCTTTCGATGAAGACATCATGGCCCCCGAGCCTCATGGTCCCGCCAAGGTCGGCTACGTCTCGCTGCTCCGGGAGAAGGTCGATCACCGGGTGCGGCGTCTTCGGGTCGACCTCTGTGCTGTTGGCCCCCTTCAGCCCCAGGACGTTCCGGGCGAAGGAAACGCTCGCCAGCTGGAAGCCGTAGCACAGTCCTAGGAACGGTACCTTGTCCACCCTCGCCACGTTGGCCGCGGCGATCTTCCCCTCTATCCCCCTCCCTCCGAACCCCTGAGGGAGGACGACCCCGTCGTAGGCGTCTATCTGGCGGAGCTGCGACTCGTCCTTCTCGATCGTCTCGGAGTCTATCCAGGATATGCTGACGTCTGCCCCCTTGACCGCGCCAGCATGGGCGAGCGCCTGATTCACGCTGACATAGCTGTCAGCCAGGTTGGCGTACTTCCCCACCATGGCGATCCTGACCGTCGACCCGTGGCCGACGAACCTGTCGGCGACCGTGTTCCAGGCGCGCATCGAGCCCCTTGCCTTCAGCCCGAGCTGCCTCCTGATCGGTGCCAGGACGCCTTC
>JAJZIG010000045.1 GCA_021851265.1 archaeon
GAGCTGCGCCTGCACGGCCGTCTGGCCCGCGGGCTTCAACCTGCCGGTGTAAAGCAGCAGGATGGCCACGTACCCCACCACGTACAGGACGTAGCCCAGCCACCCGTGGAGGTTCCACATGAAGGCAGTCCCGACGTACAGGCCGCCCAGTATCAACCCAAAGACCCGAAGGGCGTTCAGCAGCAGGAAGAGCGCCGACCCCCCTGTGGCGAAGAGAAGGCTTGTCTTCGCGTCAGACCTCGTGTCCAGGTGCATCAGCCCCAAGACCAAAAGGAAGATGGACATCGACGCCATCCCTGAGCACTCCTGGGTGATGACCAAGCTCACGGGGGACCCCCCCGCGGATGTGAAGCTGATGTAGACCGACGACCACTGGACCGGCAGGGCGAAGGCCGAGGTGAGCGTGGCGCCGATGGACGCGACCGCGACCGCCAGCGGGTCCCCGAAGTACTCGGTCAGGACCCCGATCATCCCCACCGCCAGGAGATACAGCAGCAGGTACGGTGCGAGAAAGCGGAAGACGGAGGGCTTCAGCGCCGTGAGGACTCCGACCCAGCAGCAGACCAGGGCCAGCCCCGCGAAGGCGAAGGATGCGCTGAGCTCAGGCCCGGCAGCAAGGAGGGCGGCCAGGGGGGCGACGGCTACGCAGACCCCCACGGCCCTCAGGCCGATCTCCCGCGAGTCCGTAAGGAGCAGGGAAGCGAACTCCCCGCGCCTCAGAGCCAGGAAGACCAGCACGAACAGCATACCTGCGAGCGGGTAGGCCGGGACGGAGGTGTCGAACACGCCCCCGAACACCTCACCTATCTTCAGGAAGAGGAGCAGCGCCTGCCGGCTGTACAGGGCGAGAGAGACCACGGTGGCGGCCACCACAGGCGCCAGGACCCTTAGCGGGTCGCCTTGCTTGTCCAACTAATTCGACGTCTCTTTGCCAGGCTCCCAATTAATCCCTTCTTGCACGGAAGGGCCTCTGCCGCGGCTTGCTAGACAGGCTTGTCCATCCCCTGACCGTCCGCGGGGGGCTGGCTCCGAGTGTGCACGGCCTGGTCGGCTGGCACCAGCTGTATCTCGCGACGTCGGGGGACCGAGCCGATCGACGGCGTGCGCAGGGGGTGAACACACCCCAGCGGAAGCCGCTTTCCTTTCGGGGACCATCTGAGCTCCGGTGGGCGACATGGCCGGGGTCCCTAACCAAAACGAGCGGTCGTGGCAACCGACGACCGTCTGCTGCAACGTGCGCCCATTGTCAATACCCTATCGGAGTGCTTGGCTCTAGCTTCCGGGTGACAGGGTCCACCTTGAAGCCGAGTATCTCGAGAGCGGTGTAGCCCACGAGTTCCGCCTCCCCCTCTTCCCCGACTGTCACCGGCACGGCGTCCCTTTGTGATTCGATTTCGAGCTCGATGCTGCCTAGCTCCCTGATGACCTTCTCGCCGTTCGCCAGGACCACCTCTATCTGTCTCCTTCCGCTGAACCCTAGCTTCCTGGCCGTCCTCCGCGAGATCTTGGTGAAGGTGGCGCCGGTGTCCACAACGGCGTCGACTGTGGCGCTCCCCGATGGCCCGTGGACTGTCATCCTAGCATAGGTGCCTCCCATCTCGGGCCATACATCGTCGAGAGATACTTAACTGGCACCTTCTCTCCTCGAATGCTCACCTGGGGCTTGGTGAGCGTAAGAACCAGGATCTCCGATCCCTCTGGATTGGGCGCATCTGGAATCGACGAGGACGCCCTCGACAAGCACGGTTTTATCAGAGAAGGGGAAGGCGTCCGGCCACAAGGTCATGCCCGAACTCAGGACCACCTCATTTGAGTGCACGCCATGAAGATACAGACTTCTCACACCATCGCGGCCATGGCGGCGGCATGTGTCATCGCCCTCTGCTTCGTCACTGCTTCATCGGCCAGCGTGCAGGCCTCTTCACAGGTGAAGGCGCAGATCGCGCAGGCCTACTCTTCGGTGCTGAGCGCAGAATCAAGCGGGGGGAACGTCACCGCCCTGGTGGCCAAGCTCAACTCCGCCGTCTCCCTCATGCAGCAGGCCGACGCCCTGAACGCCACCAGCCCGGCGAAGGCCCAGTCCCTCTACTCCCAGGCCTCCACCCTGGCGCAGCAGGTCATCAGCTCCGCCCCGGCCGTGGCCGCCGCGGGCAGGGCCTCGACCTTCGACGCCCAGGCTTCGCTGGCGGTGGAGACCGCGGTCCTGGCCGCCCTCGCGGCCCTCGCCTACCTCTACGTCCCACGCCTCTTCTGGCGCTACTGGTACAGGACCCACAGGGACTGGAGGGTGAAGAAGCAATGATCGACGACGACCTGAAGGTGGCGGCCGTGGGGGTCATCGTCCTCATCGCCGTCTTCAACGTCTCCGGCTACTACTTCGCCAACAGGAACGTCGAGCCCTTCTCGGAGCTGGGGATCCTGGGCCCGACCCAGAAGATAGCCGACTACCCCTCCAGCGTCCTCACCGGCCAGAACTTCTCGCTCAACCTCTACGTCGGGAACCACGAAGGGCAGGTCTCCTACTACCAGGTCCTCACGAAGCTCGGCACCAGCGCCAACGCCAACCAGAGCGTCCCCCTGGCCGCCCCGGTCATGACGTCCTACGGCATGGTCCTGCTCAACAACCGGAACGTGACCGAGCCCATAACCCTCAGCCTGGACCACAACGGGACCAACGTCCGCCTCGTCTTCGAGCTCTGGATCTACGAGACGAACACGACCTCCTTCCGCTTCTACACCTCCGACTGGCTCTACCTCAACGTGACAGGGCCGTCGGCATGAGCTCCCAGGAGAGCCCCCGGCAGAAGCGCGCGAAGGAGGTGCTGGGCTCCGCCCTCGCCGCCGAGATGTCGGTGAAGGACGCCCTCACCAGGGCTTCACAGGGGACCGGCGCGACCCCGGTGGAGGCTTCGAGGGCGCTCTACTCCCTCCTGGAGGAGAAGAAGGCCACGCTCACCGACCCCTCGCCCCCGTCCTCGACCTTCGAGTACCTGGGCCGCTCCTACTCCGCCTGGTTCTGGACGGCCATGGCCTACCTCGCCGTCACCGTCGCCTCCATCTACCTGATCCCCCAGTACCCTCCCTTCGTCTACGTCCGCTATGTCTTCGGGGCGATAGCCATCCTCTACTTCCCGGGCTTCACCCTCATCGAGGCCCTCTACCCAAAGAAGGAGGACCTCGACAGCCTCGAGCGCCTCGCCCTCTCCATCGGCCTGAGCCTGGCCCTGGTCCCGCTGGTGGGGCTCCTCCTCAACTACACCCCATGGGGGATACGCCTCGACCCCATAGTGGTCTCGCTCTCCATCCTCGGAGTCGGCCTGGCGCTGGTGGCCGCGGTCCGGAAGGAGTCGTACATCAGGCTCACCGCGAGGGCGGGGTAGAGGCTTGGCAAGGTACTTCTCCTTCGGCGCCGGCATCGCCGCCTTCGGGGCCGTCGTCGCCTTCGTCTCCTACTACTTCCTCTTCAGCGCCCCCTTCGCCGCCCTGGGGGTGGCCTGCGTGATACTCGGCGGTGCGACCATCACCCTCCCCGAGTCCCCGGTCCCCAGCGGCGCGGTGCGGGGCGTCGTCCACGCGTCCGTCATGAACGTGGAGGCCCTCCTCGAGGAGTTCGACGTCCGCGAGAAGGCCGTCTACCTCCCCCCCAGGGAGGGGGAGTCCGTCGCCTACGTCCCGCTGGCGTCCAACCCTCGCGTCCCCTCGGCGGACTCGCTCATGAAGGCCCCGAGGAGGCTGGTGTCCGAGGCGGACGGGGTCCCGGTGCTTCTTGTGGTCCCACCCGGGTCCGAGCTGGTCAGGGCGTCGGAGTTCTCCGAGGCGTCTGGGCTCGAGGACGCCATCCAGTACGTCCTCACGGAGGTCACGGAGCTCTGCTCCTCGGCCAAGGCCGTGGTCGCAGGGGACAGGCTGGTGGTGGAAATGAAGGGTATCAAGGTGAAAACGGAGGCGGCGAAGTATCTGAGCAGCCTGGGGAGCATCCAGGCGAGCATCGCGGCTTCGGTGGCAGCCACCGTCCTGAACAAGGCCGTGACTCTCGTCTCCGAGACCCTCGAGGGGAAGGACTCGACAGCTACGTTCAAGGTCCTGTAGCCTCGGCTGGCTCCCCGGGGGAGCAAGCGCTTGCACTTTCCGCGCCGGCCGAGATGGCGTCTGACGCTCTGGCTCTGGCGAGTCTTTGGGCCATAGGTCAGAATCGCCCCCCTGTCAACGGCCGGCCCATGAACTCATGTGGCATTCTAGAGGAAGTCGGGCCACTGTGAGATTCTTGCCCTTAGCTCAGGAGTGTAGACATAGGCGATGAGCTGTGATTGTTCTGAAGTCTCTTCGACAAAATACTTCCTGTCGTCCTTCCTAACCTTTTGCATTGCCTTCCGCAAGACTCCTGTGGCGTAGCCGCTCCCCAATGCTATGATCAGGTGCGACGTATATGCCTCTATTCTCAGCATAATCTGCTTGGCAATCGTGCTCGGGAAGTCATCTGCTCTCACGAAGATTACCAACTCATCCACGTGCTCGAGGAAGTAACTCAACCTCTTTGAGGTCTCTTCTTGGTTAGGGTAGAGCTTCGTGAGTCGTGCTAGTAACTGAGTGATTATCCCAATTTCGGTCAACTCTGCAATGTGCAGACCCTCGGGGCCATACTTCGCCAACAGCTTCTTCACTAGGTCAGTCACTCTGTAGCCATTTCCCCGCATCTCGCGCAGCGCGAGGCCCATTTGGACTTGGATTTCGATTGCGCCACCTCTTGGGATGAACTGGCTTAGGAGCGCGTATTCTGACGAGTCTTTCTCGCTCTTGATTAGGTCTATGTTGGCGGCGTCTTTTATGAACGCCAGCTTTCTGTTGCGAAACTGTTTAACTGCGTTCTTTACCTTCTCTTCCGTCCATTCAAGGGCGGCTTCTCCTAGACCTTTCGAGGCAGATTCTATCGGGTCTTTCGGCATTCGCTAAACGTCGCCGTATTCCTGGATGTAGAGCGCTATGCTCAGAGGATTGTCGTCGAGCACGACGGTGCTTCCAGGAAGAATCATCATGTTCTCAGCGCTTACGGGCTGGTCAACATATCTGTCATGAACAACCCGGCCATCCCTAGTGACATATCCATGTTCGTCTACGTCTAAGCCGAGTTCTTTCAGGAGGACTGTCTTGAGGTTCGTAGGCATGTATCTGAGAGAGACGAGTTCCATGCTCTACCTGAACCTCCTCACGCACATCCTCGCATAACGATGGCTCCCAAGAAATAGAACGCCCGAGTCAAAGTTCGCTGGCGGGGTCATCGGAATGAAAGAAGACGTGGTCCCCATATCCTTTCAGTATACCTCGTCATATAAGCGCCCCTGGGCTGGATTTACGCCTTGTGGAACCCTGCTTTTGGATTCATGATTGGTACTCTGGATGAGGGCAGGCCGCTTATCCTGACCCGCAACTTTGACTCCAGCCGTCTCGACTCGGGCATCTTGGGCCGGCCGTTGACAGGGGGGCGATTCTGACCTATGGCCCAAAGACTCACCGGGCGTCTGACGCTCTGGCGTCATGTACTGGACGCAGCGTTGACAGCTGCATATGGCGGGTGCGGCGGAGCAGACACCCGGGCGGGTGGAGCGCATGCTCATTCCGATCCTGGGGTCGCGTGTCAGGGCGATTGTCAAGGATGAAGTCGGGAGCCTCGAGAAGGTCTTGGACGCCAGGCTCGAGGCGGTGGGCGCAAAGATAGACCTGGAGAAGTGGTTCCCGACAGTCCAGGACATGGCCGAAGTCAAGGCCAGACCCGCCCTGGTCGAAGGCAGGATCTCGGCCCAGGCTGGCCCTTCTGGGAAGCCGTGGCCGCACCGGGGCCAAGCGGGCTGTCATGGCCTTTGTTCTGCTGCGACCCAGGGCGTTGGCGCTCGGCCGCTGCAGGAACGGAAGGCGCCGCTCATCCTAAAATACGCGTCGCCTGCGAAGGTGGCTGTTTGGAAAGGCAGAACCTCTACCTGATGACACTCGCCTCGCTCCTGCTCCTCTCCACCGCCGGGCTGTCGATGATCGGGGGGTACACCCTGGACGTGTACGTCTCGATGTTCACGATCTGCTACTTCGTCGCCTCCACCGTCTTCCGCCCGCGGCGGCTCACCTTCGACTTCGTCGGGGTGGTCCTCTTCATCGTCTTCGCCTACATAGTCGCCCTCAGGGTGCTGGCGATACTAGCGATTTGAAGAAGCTCATCGCCCTGTTCCTGGTCGCCCTGGTGCTTGTCTCAGCCCCCGCGGCGCTGGCGATCCAGTTCCCCCGACAGGTCGACCCGAACACTGCCCCCACCGACCCGGTCTACGGCCAGGGGCTCTACCTCTTCTACGGCTCCATCGTCGCTGCCATGAGCGGGGGGAACTTCTCCGCCGCCAGGCACCTCCTGGCCGTGGCGCCCTTCATCCACATCCCCTCCGACATACTGTCGGCCGTGGACAGCTTCAATTCCCTCGTGAACTCCACCGCCGGCCAGTTCGTCGTCATCCGCTCCGAGCTCGTCAACGCATCGACCTATCTGGGGACGGGCAGGGTCGAGCTCGCCCGGGAGAACCTCACGGCTGCCGTCTCCGGCCTGAGGGGCGCCAACCAGACGCTCACCCAGCTCTTCGCCGCCGAGCCCCAGCTCGCGTCCCTCACAGGCATCCCGTCCTCCCTCCTCCTCCAGAAGCTCAACCCTCTAGAGACCCTGTACTCCAGCGACTCGGCCCAGGCTTCCAGGCTGCTCGTCGTGCTCACCGGCCTCACCAAGCTCGACCAGACCTCGGTCACCCTTTCTGTGGCCCAGGCGTCCATCGCGGTGGGGTCGAACGTCACGGTCAGCGGGACCCTCTCCTCTTCTTCGGGGCCTCTGGCCCACCGGGCCGTGACGGTCTATCTCGGGGACTCGGCCATAGGGAACGCCACCACCGACTCCGCCGGGGGTTACTCCGCCGAGCTCCCGACGCCCCTCTACTACAAGGAGAACGCCACCATGTTCGCTTCCTTCGTCCCGTCGGGGCCCGACTCGCTGGTCTACGCCCCGTCCACCTCCGCCCCTGTGCCCGTGCGCATCACCTTCGTCACTCCGGCGGCCTCCATCCGTGTCCCGGACCGAGCCTACGCAGGCCAGCCCATGGACGTGAACGGCACCCTCTCGGCAGAAGGCCGGGGACTCGCGGGATACACGGTCTCCGTCTCCGGCTTCGCCGCGTCGCCTCTGAGCCTCCCAGAGGCCGTTGCCACCGTCACCTCTTCCGACGGCTCCTTCTCACTCTCTCTCACCCCGTCGTCAGCCCTCGGCGGCGGGACCTACCCCATCAAGTTCGTCACCTCGAGCAACGGGTCCGTGGGGCCGGTCATTCTCACCCTCGATGTGTCCCTGGTCAAGGAGAGCGCCACCGTCGCCTCCAGCGCCCCCGCGTTCGCCATCGCCGGCCTCCCTGTGACGGTGTCCGGGTCGGCCGCCGTCAACGGCTCAGCCCTGGCCGGGGCCCAGGTGCTCAACACCAGCCCGAGCCCCGGGGTGGACACGAGCACCTCCTCCTCCGGCGCCTTCGCCTTCACAGTCACCCCTCCCCTGACCACCCCCAACGGGGCCTGGAGCTACGACCTGGGGGTCTATCCCTCGCAGTCCTGGATATCGTCGGCCCCTGTGTCGGTCAGCATATTCGTGATCAACCCCCTGGTGCTCATCTTCCCCGCTTCCAGCCTCGGGATGCTGCTGCTGGTGGTCCGGAGGAGGCGCGCCCCCCCTCAGGCGCAGACCATGGCGCCCCTCGCGGAGGCCGAACCGACGCCCGCAGCACCGGCGAGGCGGACACTCACGGGGGTCCCGGCGGTCTACCACGGCGCGGTCGAGCTGGCCGAGAAGGCTACCGGGGTGCCCCTCCAGCCCCAGGCGACGGTCCGCGAGTACCTCGCCGCCGTCCGGGGGTCGCTGAAGGGAGCCGGACACTTCGCGACTATCTCTTCGCTGCTGGAGGCGCACCTCTACGCGGGAGGAGGGGGGCCGGGGGACGAGGCAAAGGCGAAGGCAGAGCTGGATGCGCTGAGGAGGGACCTTGAGGGTTAGGACAGCGGTCGCGGTCGGGGTGGTGGCCGCCCTCCTCTTCGTCTCGGTCGCGGTCTACTTCGCCGCTTCGGTCAGCATCCTCGGCACCCCCGGGGACTTCGCCCCCTCCAACACCTCCTGGAACGGCCTGAGCACCCTCGCCTCGACGGAACACGCCGTCGTCCTGGGCAACGTCTCCTCCCTCCCGCCGGACGGGACCGGCTATGTCCTGCTGGAGGACGGCCCCTCCAGCCCATACACCTCGGCCGAGTCGGCCCGCATCTCCTCCTTCGTCACCAGCGGCGGGACCCTGATCGTGGCAGACGGCCAGGCCGCCATAGCCAACACCCTGCTGGCCGGGATGGGCCTCTCCTCGAGGTTCACGGGAGGCGTCCTCACCGACCCGCTGTTCAACTTCAGGAACTCCTTCCTCGTAGTCGCCCCCACAGTCTCGCCTTCGCTCAACAACGTGACCAGCATCGCCTTCGACTACGCCACGACCCTCGCGGTGTCCGACCCTGGCGCGAAGGTCCTCGCCTACTCCAGCGACTTCTCGTACCTCTACCCCACCCAGCCGGGGGCCTCCATCGCCGGCGCCCCCCACGGCCCCTTCCCCGTGGCGGCCGAGATCCCAGACGGTAAGGGGACGGTGTACCTCGTCTCGGACGACTCCGTCTTCATCAACTCGATGATACACAGGGACGGCAACTACAGCATGCTCAAGGACATGGCCGCCGGGACGATGCTCCTCGACACCTCCCACTTCGCCGTCAGCCCGGCGACCGTAGCGAGGAACTTCGAGCTCTCGGTCTACGCGGCCCTCTCCCTCTGGGAGTTCAAGTATTCGCTGGTGATCGTCGGCGTCGCGGGCATCCTGGCCTACAGGTCCAGGGCCGGGCCAAGGGCCGAGGAGGAGGAGTTAAAGGCGCTCGTCCGGGAGCACCCAGAGTGGAGCGAAGAGAGGCTCCGAAGGCTAAAGGAGGAGATGGACGGACGCTAGCCGACTCGGCCGCGGCCAAGAAGATCACCGACAGCGTGGAGTCCGTCGTTGTCGGGAAGAGGGACGTCGTGGTGAAGCTGCTCATGGCGCTCATGGCCGAGGGTCACGTCCTCCTCGAGGGCCCCCCTGGGGTAGGCAAGACCACCATGGCCAAGACCTTCTCGGCCACGATCGGCGGCTCCTTCAAGAGGATCCAGCTCACCCCCGACCTCCTCCCGTCCGACATCCTCGGCTCCAACATCTACAACCAGAAGACCGGGGCGTTCGAGGTGAGGCAGGGCCCCATCTTCGCTGACGTGGTGATGCTCGACGAGCTGAACAGGGCCACCCCGCGGACCCAGGCCGCCATGCTCGAGGCCATGCAGGAGGGGCAGGTGACCATCGAGGGGACGACCATCCCGCTCCCGAAGCCGTTCATCGCGGTGGCGACACAGCTCCCGTCCGGCGCGGCGGGGACCTACCCTCTGACCGAGGTGCAGATCGACCGTTTCGCCATGAGGATCAGCATGGGCTACCCTTCGCCAGAGGAAGAGAGCGAGATACTCTCCAGCATCGACGCCCTCGACAGCGCCGCGGTGAAGGCGGCCGTGAAGCTGGACCAGATCTCGAAGCTCTCCGAGAGGACCCGCTCGGTGACCGTCTCCGACAGGGTGAGGGAGTACGTCGTGGCCCTGGTCAACGCCCTCCGCTCGAACCCCAGCGTCCGCACCGGCCCCAGCCCCAGGGCCACCATCTGGCTCTACAAGCTCGGCAGGGCGAGGGCGGTGCTCGAGGGGAGGGACTTCGTCCTCCCCGACGACGTCAAGTTCGTGGTCCCAGACGTCATGACCCACAGGGCCATCCTCACCCCTGACGCCGAGAGCGAGGGTGTCACCTCCGAGAAGGTGGTCGCCGACGCCCTCGACAGCGTCCCGGTCCCCAAGGAATGAGGCTGACAGAGCGCGGGGGGAGGTACGCCGCCGTCCTGGCGCTGCTGCTCGGGACGGGGCTGCTCTTCATCGACCCCTACCTGCTCGCCGCCACCGCCGCCCTCTCCGCCTTCTTCGTCTACGACGCCCTGGACGGCTACGTCGTCCCCCGGAGGAAGGGGGGCTTCAGGCTCGAGCCCGCGAGCGTCGACGCCAGGATGCTCAGGGGGAACAGCAGGGACTACAAGGCGGTCCTGTCCGCCCCCCGGGCTATCACGCTCGACCTCAGCTCCGTCCCCTGGCTCCGCCCCGAGCGGGCCTCCTACCCGGCAGGCTCATGGCCCTTCGGCTTCGCCCTCTCCTCAGACCTCTCAGGCGCCTACTCGCTGGGCTCCATCCCCGCCCAGGCGAGGAGCAGGTACGGCCTCTTCACCTCCAGGGTCGCCGTCCCGCTCGAGGCGAAGATGCGGGTCTACCCGAGGCTCATTGCCGCCGCCATCGCGGCCCTGGAGTACCTCACCCGGGTCGGGTCGGGGACCGAGGGGGAGGTGGAGAAGGAGACGCTCGGCCCCGGGCTCGAGTACGCCGAGACCAGGGAGTACCTCCCCGGGGACAACCTCCGCAGGGTGGACTGGAAGGCCACGGCCAGGTCCTCCTCCCTGATGATCAAACGCTACTACAGCGAGGGGGGAGGCGCCGTCCACGTCATCTACTTCGTCGAGGCCCCGGGGCACATCACCCACGACGAGCTGGCCACCCAGCTCCTGGACCTCGTGGTCTCGTCGGCGGTGAGGGTCACCCCGATCTCGGTGACCGCCTACGAGCGGGGGACGAGGCTCACCAACATCGAGGGGAAGGGGTGGGAGGTGGTTATCAACACCCTGAACCTGGTGATGGCGGAGAGCAAGATAACCTACGACGACCTCTATTCCCTCCTCGACGTGTCGTCCCTGAGCAAGGAGAGGAGGGAGCTGGTGGCCGCCGGGCGCCGGAGGTTCGCCGAGCTCCTGGGGAGGGCCAGCGGGAAGCGCCAGGCGCTGGTGTCCGACTTCCGCGGGCTCGTCGCCCAGCTCGCGTCCCCGGACGTCCAGTCGTCGTTCATCATCCTCAGCAGCCTGGTCTCCAACAGGGACGTCCTGGCGGAGATCATCGAGGACCTGAGGTTCAGGCGCGCGGAGACCACCGTCGTCTACCCCCCGAGGCCCTGGAAGGACGCGTCGAGCCTCGGCGAGGCCTACACCCTGCAGGCGTCCCACGAGAAGATGCTGGCCTTCGTGGAGAAGTCGGGGTGCCTGATGGGGGCCATCCCCCTCGCGCTGCCGAGGATGAGGGGGATACCGAGCTGGGCGGTCTCCGCTGCGGCCTGACCTCCATGCGACCCGGGGCCGTCCCCGCGCATCCGCGTGAGGCGCCCGTCGGCTTCGGCTACGCGCCCTTCCCCGGGCCGACCTTCCTGAGCGCCCTGAGCAGGGCGGCGTAGAGCTCGGCGTCGCACCTCCACCCGGACGACACCAACCTGCCGAGGTGCTCCTCCGCCTCGCGGGGGGTGACCGAGCCTCTCCTGACCGCCCGGAGCACCACCCCATAGGTTCCCTCGAGCCTCACCAAAGTGAAGCAAGGAAGCCCACCCCCTTCAGGGGCGGGAGGGATCGCGGCCGGGGGGCTTAAGCGCTCTCGGACCTTCTAGATCGCAGGTCAGAAAGGACGTGAACAGGGCGATCCTCCTCCAGACAGAGGCGACAGCTTCCAAGAAGAGGGCCCTCTCTGACTTCCTGAACAGGGCGACCACGGAGGTCAACAGGATCCTTCCGTTGCGTCAGGGCTACAAGAACGCCTCCGAGTTCCAGACCGCCATGGCCCCCGGTCTGAAGGCCAACGCCGGTTTCAACATCCAGGTCGTCTGCGACATGGCAAGAAGCGCCTGGGGGAAGCACAAGAACTGCGTGAA
>JAJZIG010000002.1 GCA_021851265.1 archaeon
TTTCCCGGTTAGGACGGTCCCAACGAGTCCTAAGCCTGCGAATATCGCTTCTTCAGTCCGCACCGTCTCGGCGTGCTGCTCTGGGTAGAGGTTCAAGACGAAGTCTGCTTCGTCCGTCAGCCTCCGCCCGAAGATCTCGTAGAGCCCCTTCGACGGAGGGCCGAAGATCAGCTTAGCCCCATTCGCTCCCTGAATGGCCTCGCCGAGGGCCCTGAGAGCGCTCTTCAGCGGCTGCCCCAGGCGTGAGGTAGCGATCTTTACTCCGAACCTCCCATCCTGCAGTACGTCCGTGTACGCCTTCTCTTCGACTCTGTATCCCCAGTACGCTCCCGCGGCTTCCTTGGGTATCGCTACTGCAGTCGGAGGACTGACACGGACGATCCTTACTGTAATGCGTCTCCCGACAGGGGCTCTCCCCTCTAGTCTGAAGCTGGCATCTAATCCAACGTCGACAGTGCCGTCTTCGTCGGTCACCCCCTCTCTGACGTCTCCGACGGCCACCTGGTCGAGGCGGACCTTGACCTTATGGGATGGAATCCTGAGCGGCGGCAGGATGCCGGCGTACTTCAGAGATTCGTCGATGGGGTAGATCCTACGTCTCAGGTACTGCGGTGTTTCGAGATATTCGAGTATCTTCCTGACCCACGGCCCCTCTCCTCTCCCCCTCGGGTCGCGGAAAATCTCTATGGTGTCTACACCATAGATGGCGCACGCCCTGGCGATAGTCCCAACCTTCGCCGTCTTCTCTCTGAGTGACTCTTTCTCCTCAAGGACGGTGTCCGGAATCGAAACGGCTAGCTTCTTGCCTAGAAGTGTCAAGCACCGTCGGCCATGGCGCCCGATAATTCAGTCTTGCTCGCGTGCCATCTGTGCAAGACAGATGAACCGATTCGCCGTGGGGGTTGGATTCATGGCATCCGGCTCCGGTTCTGGGAAGGACAGGTGGCTCTACAGCACCTTCCCTGTCTCGGTGGCCACCGGCCCCCTGGGGACCATGGTTCTGCTCTACCTAATCACGCTGAACGGGCAGGCGCTGGGGACCATCTACGGCGGCCTGGCTTCCGCCGTCTACAACGGAATCAGCATACCCGCGGCCCTATTCTGGGGGGTCACCATCGACAGACTGCACAAGCGCAAGGGCCTGATAGCGTTGAGCTACGCCCTGACAGCAGTGGCGCTGGCTTCCTTCTTCTTTGGAGGGTCCGCCGCCGGCACGATCGTGCGATACGGGGTCATCTCCTTCGTCTCCTTCGCGTCGGCGACGCCCCTGAGCCTACTGATAATGGAGACGGAGCAGAAGAGCAGATGGGCCAGTGCATTCGCGAAGCTTTCAATGGTCTCGAGCGTCGGTAACGTCGCTGGCTTGGTGGTCAGCACCCTCTGGACTGACCTCCTACCGAGCCAGCTCGTCCTGCTCTT
Organism: archaeon; assembly: GCA_021851265.1. Classification (GTDB taxonomy): domain Archaea; phylum Thermoproteota; class Nitrososphaeria; order Nitrososphaerales; family Gagatemarchaeaceae; genus UBA183. The sequence goes on from JAJZIG010000002.1 coordinate 1,420, forward strand.
CGTCCCCATGGGCGCCCTGTCCTTGACTTCGTCCGTGATGGCTCTGCTTATGATCAAAGAGCCTCAATTCGTGCTCGAAAGGGAGACTGTAGTGGCGAGGAGGCCCAGTTTCTTCAGCCGGCTACTGGCCAACCCGGTCTTCTTCGTGGTTATCCCTACCCTCTCTGACTTCAAGCGCGCCTTCCGAGGGATACGCTCCACCCTGACCAGGAGCGTTCCGCTGTTCTACATATCCACCATCCTCTTCTATACGTCCAGCGGGCTGTTCAACACGTCGTTCGTACCGGCGATGCATCTCTTCTCGCTCCCAGACCAAGACGTCTTCGCAGTGATCTTGGTAGGGATGGTCGTCCAGACCATGGCTTTCAGAGTTGCCGGACGCTACGTGAGCTCGCGGAGCCTTGTGACCTCCCTCGTCCAAGGCATACTCCTCAGGGGGTGGATGTATCTTGCTCTGGGGGTCGCGGCTCTGCTGCTCACTGGCCCGTTGTTCCTGATACCTGCAATGGTCCTCTACCCCGTGGCCGGCGGCGTCGCTTTCGCAGTCTACTATACGTCAGCGAACACAATGATATTCACAACGGTGCAGAGCAGGTCGGCAGGGGCTGCTCTGGGCGTCTACTCTGCAGTGGTGGGGATAGCCTCGATGGTCGGCTCCTTCGCCTCCGGCTTCGTCTCGGTGTATGATGGTTACTACACGACGTTCATCCTGGCTGCACTGCTACTCTTCGCGGCAGTGGGTGTGATGGGGCGCTTCCCCACGCCATCGAGCCCCTACGAGGGCGCCCTCCAATAACTCAGAGTCGGCCCGGTGCCTGCTGGTAGAATCCTTAAGTTAGGTATTACCTAACACCATTAGGTGGAATCTAATACTGTCTCAGGAATCAGCAGGAGAGAGTTGGACTGTGTCGAGACAGTCTACTCGCTCTCTTCAAGCGGCTGGCCGGCTAGAGTGAAGGACATCGCAGGCAGGATGAAGGTAACTTCACCTACAGCCGTGCAGTTCTTGGACAAGCTGATTGAGCTAGGCCTCGTCACGAAAGGTCCCAGCGGGTACAGGCTCACGGAGAGTGGGTTGGAGCATCTCAATGGGGCGACCAGAGAACATAGGATTTTCGAAACTCTGCTAGTCAGGAACGGCTTCCCGCTGGAGGACGCGTGCAAGGTCTCCTCCTCCCTCACAGGCACCATAGACGAAACCGTCCTGGAGAAGCTTTGCGCCAACATGAGCCACCCAGACAAGTGCCCTCACGGAAGGCCGATACCCGGAGGAGCCTCGCATGTTTGACCTAAGCGCCATCTTGCATCCTACCTCAGGTCTCGCTATTCCAGTGGTCCTCGGGATCGCCCTCATCCTGGGGATGCTCCATGGATTGACCCCTGACGAGCACACTTGGCCGATCACCTTCAGTTACTCCATAGGGAGCTACAGCACTAGGGGGGGGATGCGCGCGGGATTCATGTTCTCAGGAGGATTCACCGTCCAGCGGACCATATTAGCGGCCCTCGGCTTCGCGGGCCTGGCAACAGTCTACGAGGCCTACAATCTTGATGGCTACGTCTACGTCCTGGTGGGGATAGGCATGCTCCTCGCAGGGTACTATCTGCTGAAGGGGACGGACGTGCACATCCCCCTCGACAGGCTCCTCGGCGGCAAAGAGCACCATACGACCAAAGCAGAGAGACTCCCCATGCACGAATCAGAGGACAGAGCCAAGCCAGTGCCATTGAAGATGGCCACGGCACACGGCTTCATCGCCGGGTGGGGGATAGGCGCCTACGCCAGCATAATCGTATTCATACTTGCGCCGCAGATGCCCAACATATTCTATGCGGCCCTGGTCGGTACCTCCTTCGGGATAGGGACCATGTTCATGCAAATCATCATCGGTTCCGTGTTCGCGAACATAATGAGAGTCAAGAAACTGACAATCGAGCAGATAAAGTATGTCGGCAGATCTGCAGCAGCACGAACTCTCTACCTCGGCGGGCTCGCATTCGCCGCCATCGGGGCCCTGATAGTGGCCTTCCCGTTCATCGACTCTCTGGCCATAAGCACCGGAAACCCTATCCCCAACCTGTCCTCCATCGGCGTCTCTTCCGTTCTGGTCCTCCTCACTGTGGGGATCATCGGGCTCGGGAACCTGTACATGGGGTACAGGGAGATTACAGGTCAGCATCAGGATAGCTAGGAACGAAGGTGGACCGGGGGGGATTTGGACCCCCGACCTCTCCCAGTCTGGATTTCTTTGCCAAGGGACTGGACGGAAACCCTGTATCCTACCAGACTAGACGACCGGCCCGCAATTCCGGGCCTGGGAGCGCGCCATTAAAAGAGTTGGAGGCGCTAGAAGGGTCGGCGCCCATCTTCAGCCACGGAGCTCTCTCAGGACCTGTCCGTACCTGTGCCAGGCACTCTTGGGACCTTTCTTCTCGTCGATGAGCCCGAAATGGTTTTCCTGAGGAGGGAACGATTTCCAGGAGGTGTCGAGATACCGCCATATGCTGATACCTGTCACCCCGTCCAGGGAGTAGGCCTCCTTCAACGCCTGGGCCACATAGGCTGCCTGGTTCTCCTGGCTGTAGCCTAGGATGGAAGGCCCGCTGGGGTACCCCGTCTCGGCTATCAGCACTGGCTTGCCGGTCACCTTGGAGAAGTCTGCCGACCTCCTCACCACCGAGGCATCGACGGGCTCTGGCGACTTGTAGTTGGGATAAAAGTCCAAGCCGAGCACGTCACAGAACTTCACATACTCGGCAGCGTCGAGCTTCCCTTCATCAGCCTCGAGGTTTATCATCGTGGTGGCGCCCTGGTCTTCCTCGTGGACGGCGTCGTTCAGGGTCCTTAGGAGCGCATCTCTGAACCCCTTCCCCTCCAACCAGGATGCGCCTGAGCGCCATCCCCCTGCTTCGTGCATCATCCACCAGTTCGGTTCGTTCTCCAACTGCCAGGACCCAACGTCCATCTTGTAGTGCCTCACCAACAGCCTGGCGTGGAGGTATGCTCTCTCCAGGTACTCGTCGACTCCTATGTCAGGGGTCAGTCCCGCTGGGAGCATCCTGTGGTAACCGCAGGCTAGGACAGGGAGGATAGAGATTCCCTGCGCCCTAAGGGCCTTCACCAGGCTGTCCATAGGCCACTTTTCGTACCCCTTGTCTAAGACTGAACTCAAATCCTCGACAGGGAGAGCATGTGGTTCGAAGTACCTCCAGGGGAACCAGCATCGGACGAAATCAACCCCAATCGACTTCAAGCTGTCTGCGAGTGAGAGAGAGGCTCTGTCAGCTTCGTCCTTGGGGATAGGCTGCTGACGCAGCGCGATGGTCGCCTCTTCCACCCTCTCAAAATTCCCCCTGTCTCTCAGGCTCAGGGTGAGCAGGTGCGGGAATATGATTGACTTCGGCTCCTGCGCACCGGCATACCTCCAGGGGTCGTCCAGGTTTATCCCGAAAGAGAACTTCTGATCAAGATTCATGGCGACGGGTGGGGGGCGCTTCACTTACGGATTTCCATTGTCGCGCTTTGCGAGACAATTCTTCGTTGTTACCATCCCTTTGCTAATCGGCATGCTGTGCTGCGCCAACTCAACCGACGAAATTTAGGTGATGATGCAGATATCTTACACAGCATGTTGTCGAAAAGGCGTATTACCCATGGGCCCAGTAGTACGACCATGGGTATTCCTATCAGAGCCGAGACGGCCATCGACCTCACCCATACGATCAAGAACGGGATGACTGTCTACGTGGGCGATGCCGTTCCACGGGTGGCTAAGTTCAAGACACTGGCGAAGGACGGTGTGAACCTCTCGGTCATCACGCTGGGGTCCCACACAGGGACACACGTGGACGCTCCAGCCCATTTCGTCAAGGGGGGGAGGCCGCTGGATGACCTCCCGGTGGAGACCTTCGTCGGGGAGGCTGCCGTGCTCGACCTCTCCCGGGTGAAGGCCGGATCGGCCATCCGCGCCTCGCACCTCGAAGCACACGAGGACGAGGTGAAGAAGGGGGACATAGTCCTCATCAACACCGGTTTCGGGAGGAGGTGGAGCGACCCGCGCGCGAGAAGAATGTACACTTACCTCGGCGGCGACGCCGCTGAGTGGTTCGTAAGGAAGAAAGTGAAGGCGGTGGGCATTGACTATCTCTCGGTCGAGGAGTTTGGCGCACGCACACCGGTCGCGCACGTCACCCTCCTCTCCCATGGCATACCGATCATCGAGTCTCTGAACGAGAATATAGCTTCCCTCGGACGGAGAGTCTTCTTCGTCTGTCTCCCGATAAAGGTGGGGGGATGCGACGGTGCACCCGCCAGGGCCATGGCCTACCCGATTGAGGGTGGGCATTGACACTGAGCCTCCGCGGCATAGTCTCCCCCATGCCTACACCGTTCGACGGGAGCGGGAACGTCGACGAGAAGAGGCTGGAGGAGCTCACAGACTTCCTCATCCAGGGGGGCATCGACGGGCTCTTCCCCCTGGGGACGACGGGGGAGTTCGCCTTCCTGGACAGGAGCGAGCGGAAACGCGTGCTCGAGGTCGTCGCCGACAGGGCGAACTCGAAGGTCCCGGTCCTGGCGGGTGTCTCTGATCCTTCCCCCAAGAACGTCATCTCTTTCGCGAAAGACGCAGAAGACGCCGGAGTGGACGCGGTCGTGGCCACGGCTCCATACTACTACCTCGTGAGCGAGGAAGGGCTGTATTTGCACTTCAAGGCGATTCACGAGGGAGTTAGCCTCCCACTCATCTTGTATAACATCCCGGAGTGGACCCATAACTACGTCCCGCCGCCCGTAGTCTCTCGCCTAGCCGAGGAGCGGGCGATCATCGGGGTGAAGTACACCGAATACAACATGCTCAACCTGACCGAGTTCATAGAATCGGTCGGGCACAAGATAGCCGTGTTAACCGGTTCCGATGCGATGGCCTTCTCATGCCTGGAGGCTGGAGGGGCCGGCGCGGTCATAAGCGTGTCCAACGTGGCGCCAAGGGCCGCAGCGAGCATCTTCGACCTGGTTGAGGCTTCGAAGTTCAAGGAGGCCCTGTCCGTCCAGAAGTCTCTGCTCCCTGCCATACAAGCGGTGGGGATGGGTTACTTCCCGGCAGGGCTCAAGGAGGCTATGAATGTCGCAGGCTTCCCAGTTGGCGACGTGAGGAAGCCGCAGACTCCTCTCTCCCCGGAAGAGAAAAAGGAGGTCGCCAGGCTGATGGGGATGGCGAGGTTGAAATAGGTGAGGCCGTTGAAGCGCGCCAGAAGGAGCGCCAGATGAAAATCTCAAGTTTCGAAGTATTTACCCTCGGCGAACCCGCGAAGGCCGGTGGTGCCACCTGGGCTGGGATATCCATCATCCTGAAGCTCACTACCTCGAACGGACTCGTCGGCTATGGGGAGGCCGTCCCGACCCTGAGGGTGAGGCCTGTTGTGGAGTCGCTGCGCGAGGTCGGGCGCCTGTACAAAGGCAAGGACCCGGCTGACCTCGAGCTCAACCAGCACGAGTGGCACAAGCACGACTTCTACCTCCCGGTTTCCTTCGAGTCGACCACGGCTCTCAGCGCCTTCGACATAGCCTGCTGGGACATCCTCGGGAAGCACCACGGGGTGCCTGTGTGTAAGCTCCTGGGTGGCACCTTCAGGGAATCTGTGAGGATGTACTCCAACGGCTGGTACTCTGACTGCGTGACTCCCGAGCAGTTCGCAAGCCGCGCAAAGAAGTACGCAGCCATGGGTTACACGGGACTAAAGTTCGACCCATTCGGGAGATATTATGACTGGATTGACTCGCCTGGCCTCGAACTCGCCTACGAAAGGGTGAAGGCTGTGAAAGACGCAACCCGGGGGAAGGTCGACCTCCTCATCGAGCATCATGGCAGGTTCAACCCCAACTCAGCAATCATGGCTGCAAGGAAACTAGAGCCACTCGACCCTCTCTTCGCCGAAGAGCCGATACATCCCGACAATGTGGAGGGGCTCAGGAAGTACAGGTCGTCTACCAAGATTCGCGTCGCCCTCGGAGAGAGGATACTCACCAAAGAGCACGCCGCCTACGTCTGCTCAAACCATCTGACCGACTTCCTGCAGGCGGACGTCACCAACATAGGAGGGATCACCCAGGCGAAGAAGGTGAGCGTCATCGCCGAGGCCTACGGCGTGGAAATGGCCTTCCACAACGCCTTCGGCCCCATCCAGAACGCGGCTACCCTTCAGGTCGATGCCACGATACCCAATTTCCTCATCCAAGAGTCGTTCTACGACGTCTTCCCAGAGTGGAAGAGGAAGCTCGTGAAAGGCGGGACTCCTGTATTGAACGGGTGCTCCAGGGTGCCGGCCAAGCCTGGTCTCGGGGTGGAAGTAGACGAACGCATACTGAAAGAGCACTCCTTCGACGGTCAAGAGACCTTCGATCCAGACGAGCCTGTCTGGATAGTGAAGGACACTTGGAAGAAGTCCTAGAGGCCGTTGCGCATCGCAATCATGATATCATTGACGTTGGTCCCGGTAGGACCGGTCATGATGAGGTCGCCCAGAGCCCGAAAGAAGGTGTTTGAGTCGTTGTCGTCAAGGTATCGTTGAGGGTCGAGCCCCATCGCCAGAGCTCTCTCGACTGTCATGGAATCTGCGTATGCTCCGGCCGCAGTCGTTGACCCGTCGACTCCATCTGTGCCGAAGGACACCACCGCAGTATCAGATGCGCGTCTAAGGCGGAGGGCCGCAGCAAGGGCCAGTTCCTGGTTCCTCCCTCCGGTCCCTCTTCCTCTGGCCGTGACCGTCGTCTCTCCTCCCCAGACCACTGCGATGCGCTTCCCTGGCATAGACTGAACCTGACGAACCAATCGCGCGCCAACCTCCCTCGCTTCGCCGGCGACCGCGCCAGCCGCCCGAACCTTGTACCCAAAGCGTTGCAGGGAGTCCTTGGCCGCCGAAGAGGCGGTGGCATTGGTGCCTATCAGGACATTTGTGACCCTCTTGAATACGGGGTCGCCCGGCTTTGGCGTTTCTCTGATGTGTCCCTCGGTGCCTGAAGTGATTAACTCCCTGACAGACGCCGGAATCCTTCCCCATACTTTCCTAGCCCTAAGGACCTTTGCCGCTTCAGCGAAGGTGGTCGGGTCCGCCGCAGTCGGACCAGACGCCACGGAACTCAAATCGTCCCCTACGACGTCCGAAATTATCAGGCCAAGGACCTGGGCCCCGCCTGCTTTCTCGACTAGGCGGCCTCCCGCTATCTGGGACAGATGCTTCCTCACGCAGTTCATCTCTCTTATCTCCGCGCCGGACTTCAAGAGGAGGCTGGTGGTCATGTCAAGCTCTTTCATGGTCAAACCTTCAAGCGGCGCCGGCATCAGCGCTGACCCTCCCCCGGACAGCAGGACAATCACTAAGTCATCTTCCGACGTTCCTTTCAGCGCACCGAGCATGCGCCGCACGCCTCTCAGCCCCCTCTCGGACGGGAGCGGGTGGGTCGACGCCACGAACCTTATCTTCTCCAGCTTCGGGAGGAACGTCTGATAGTCTGGGACAACCACGACGCCCCGATCTAGCTTCCGTCCCAGCAGGTGTTCCAACTCAGCGGCCATGAGCCCTGATGCCTTCCCTCCTCCTACCACCACGACCTTGTGAAAGTCCGCCAGTCGGTGACCAACGCCATTGACCTCTAGTTCTCCCCCATGAACCCGGACGGCTTTCCTCACGAGCAGGGCTGGATCAGCAGCCTCTAGGGCGGCTTTGACCGCGAAGAGGGCGTCCCTTCTGATTCCCCGCGCTGCATCGATGGCTTCTTCCAAATCCCCAGTGGTCACGAACTGACGGCATCGCACCCTAACATGTAAATACGATGCCCGGCCAATTGTTCTCTTAGTTTGTCGCATATCGCCGAGATGATGTACATCGACGGCGAGTGGGTACGCGGTTCGCGCGAAGAGACAATTAAAGTGGTCAACCCGGCGACAGAGCAGATCTTTGCCACGGTCCCCCGAGGTTCCAGGGAGGATGCCAAAAGTGCGTTGGATTCGGCCGCTGACGCGCAGAGGGGGTGGGAGAGACTAGCTCCCCTCGAGCGCGCATCTTACCTAAAGACCATGGCTGAACTCATCAGGGAAAATAGCGAGAGCCTTGCGGAGGTGCTCACATCGGAGCAGGGCAAGCCCCTCTTCGAGGCAAGGCAGGAGGTAGAAGGCTCGGCAGCACACTTCGAGTACTACGCGGAGTTCGCGCGCAGAATCGAGGGAGATATCCTCCCCAGCGACAACCCGAGGCAGACGGTCATGATACTCAGGCTCCCCATAGGCGTAGTGGCTGCGATTACGCCGTGGAACTTCCCATCGGCTATGGTGGCAAGGAAGCTGGCGCCTGCGCTTATCACAGGCAACACAGTCGTGATAAAGCCATCGAGTAACACCCCGCTCAGTGCCATCGAAATCGTCAAGATTGCGCAACGAGCCGGGATACCAAAGGGGGTCGTAAACCTCGTGACCGGGGACGGGTCAGAGGCAGGAGATGAGCTCTGCGGGAATAAGAAGACGGGTCTAGTGACTATGACCGGGAGCACGGAGGCGGGGAGGAAGATAATGCAGCGGGCATCGGCCCAGATTGGGAAGCTCATCCTCGAGCTTGGCGGGAAAGCCCCCCTGATCGTGTGGCGGGACGCCGACCTGGAGTGGGCGTTGAAATGCGCACTATGGGCAAGGTATTGGAACTGCGGCCAGACCTGCATAAGTGCAGAAAGGATGTATCTTGACAAGGAGGTTAAGGAGAAATTCATGTCGAAGTTCGTGGAGATGTCGAAGAGGCTCAGGATAGGCAACCCTGCATCCCCCGGGACGGACCTCGGCCCGATGGTGAGCGCCCGTGAGCGGGAGACCAGCGAGAAGTTCATCGACCTTGCCCGAGGCGCAGGATCGACTCTCGTACTGGGCGGCGTGCGCCCTCCTTCGATGCCCAAGGGATGGTACCTCGAGCCAACCATAATCGACGGTGTCGACCAGAGTTCGCCGCTCGTGCAGAAGGAGATTTTCGGGCCGGTCGTACCGGTGCTGGAGGTGGAGTCATTCGACCGTGCCGTCGAAATGGCCAACGACTCCGATTACGGACTGGCCTCCTACGTCTTCACCAGGGACAACCGCAACGTGATGAAGGCGATGCACGAGATCAAGTTTGGTGAGACGTACATCAACCAGGTGGGGCCCGAGCAGCTCCAGGGGGCTCACACAGGCTTCAGGATGTCCGGACTCGGAGCCGAAGGCTCCAGGCACGGCCTCGGCCTCTACACCCAACTGAAAACATGCTATGTGGATTGGAGCGACAAGCCTTCCCTCTCATACTTGTTCCCCTACAGCTGAGCTACTATGAAAGCGATAACTGTTACGCCAGGGACTGCGGGTTCGGTTTCGCTGAAAGAAGTCCCGGAGCCTACCCCGAAACCTCGACAGCTTCTCCTCAAGGTCCTGAAAGTTGGAATCTGCGGCACCGACATGGATATCGTAAACGGGTTCTATGGGGAGGCCCCACCGGGGTCCCCATACCTGATCCTTGGCCACGAGTCACTGTCCAGAGTAGAAAGCATTGGCCCAGGCTGCAAGGGTTTCAAGAAAGGGGACTTGGTGGTTCCCACGGTACGGAGAGGCTGTCTGGAGAACTGTCTCAACTGCAGAAACGGGGAGTCCGACATGTGTCTCACAGGGCACTACAAAGAGCATGGAATCAAGGGCCTCCATGGGTTCGCAAGCGAGTTGACAGTCAGCGATTCACGATTCGTCGTCAAGCTCCCTGAGTCCCTATCGGAGGTGGGTGTTCTCCTCGAACCGCTTACAATAGTGGAGAAGGGAATCGAGCAGGCCTTCCGCATTCAGAATGCGCGGATGAAGTGGAAGCCGAGTACAGCGCTAGTACTGGGGTCCGGGCCAGTCGGACTCCTGGCTACTGCGCTCTTACGGCAGATGGGGCTGGCTGTGACCACCGTTGCCAGGAAGCCCGCAGACACCCCCAAGGCAAGGTTGGCCTCTTCCACTGGTGCGACCTACGTCGATGTCCAGGCCAGGCCATTGTCGTCCATGGAGGACAAGTTCGACCTAGTCTTTGAAGCGACTGGTTCTACGTCGGTGGCCCTGGAGGCTCAGAATCTCTGCGGTACCAATGGCGTGGTCTCATTCATAGGGATTTACAAATCGCAGGCCGAGACAGAAGATGCGGGGAAGGTGTTCACTAATCTAGTACTGGGGAACCGCGTCTACTTCGGTTCTGTCAACGCCAACATCTCATACTTCCGGCAGGGAGCATCTGACTTGGTTAAAATCAGGAGGAAATGGAATGGTTTCCTCGAAGGGATATTGACCAACCATATACCTCTGGCGGAGGCGGAGTCAGCCTACGTCCCCAAGGGAGAAGACGATGTCAAAACCGTCTTGGAAATGGAATGACTCCCAAAATCCGCGTTTCTGACACCAGTGGCCGCGCACGCGCGAGTCCTGAAACGTGAGTCGTGAAACGTAAATACCGGTCGGCGGCGCGACTTCGGGAACGTTCGTACTTGCATCAACATATCTCCCAAAAGCGCAATCAGCCATCCAGAAGTAGGGCAGGAGGTAGTCGATTCACCAATATGATTATCATCTGCTGGGCCGCCGGGCTACGCCAAGGTGTCTCAACACACGACTGACGGTGGAGAGATACAGGGGGGAGTCAGTCCGAAGCCCTTCTCTTTGCCCCCGCCAGACAGCTACAAACCGATTTCCGGGTACGGAATCATCGGGAACACCAGAACAGCCGCCTTGGTCGGATACGACGGTTCCATAGACTGGTGTTGCATGCCTAAGTTCAGCTCTCCAAGCATCTTCGCCGCCATTCTTGATCGCGGCAAGGGAGGACGATGGGTGATACAGCCGTCTGCCACCGCGATTTCGACTCAGTCCTACCTGGAGGACACGAACATACTTAGGACCGAGTTTCGTAACGTGACCTCCCGCGTCGTCCTGACCGACTTCATGCCCTGTTCCCTCACCCAAGAAGCCTGGTCTGCGCCGCCAGAGATCCACAGGGTGGTACAGTGCTTGAGCGGCACGATGCAACTCAAACTAGAATTCAATCCAGTCTTCAACTACGGCTACGTGATGCCCAAGTTCGCCGCGACTGATTTCGGGGTCAAGGTGAAGAGCAGGAAGGAGGAGATCGCCCTCTCGAGTTCCATCCCATTCCAAGTATCCGGGTCCGGAGCGTCAGCAGAGTTCACCCTGGCCCAAGGGGAAAAGAGGGCATTCGTGCTGAGCTACGGCGAGGACGAGCCGCGAAAGGTGAACGAGTACCACACCGAGAGGCAGCGGGCCAAGACCGAGGTGTTCTGGATGGACTGGGTGTCGCTGCTGAGGTACAGGGGAAGGTGGAGAGATGCAGTAGTGAGGTCTGCCCTCACGCTGAAACTTCTCATCTATTCGCCGACGGGAGCGATGGTCGCCGCACCGACCACCTCACTTCCAGAGTCGATAGGCAACGGGCGGAACTGGGACTACAGATATTCTTGGCTCCGGGATTCGGCTAGCGCCCTCTGGGCGTTTCACAACATAGGCTACAGGAGCGAAAGTGAAGCGTACCTTCGCTGGTTGATTGACAACAACCCATCTCTGGATATGGACCTCAGATTGATGTATGACATTGACGGGAGCAGCAGGATAAAGGAAAAGGTCCTCGACCAACTCGAGGGATACAGAAAGTCGCACCCCGTCAGGATAGGGAACCAGGCAGTCAGACAGGTGCAGTATGACGCCTATGGATACATGCTGGACGCCCTCTACTTCTCAACTAGGCATGGCCGCCAGGTTGACAACGAAATGTACTACAGGTTCGTAAAACCCCTTGCCAACTTCATCGTCGAACACTGGTCCGAACCGGGGAACGGAATCTGGGAATTCAGAGGCGTACAGAAGCACTACGTCTACACGAAGGTGTGGTGCCATGCAGGCCTGAAGAGGGCCGTCAAGATAGCCGAGACAGCAGGGCACGAGGACGACATACCATCATGGAAGGCTACCATGAGGCAGATCAAGGGCGAAGTACTCCGCGATGGCTGGAACGCTAAGAGAGGTTCCTTCGTCATGCACTATGGGTCGGAATTTCTGGATGCGGCGACGCTGATGTTCCCGCTCATCGGTTTCCTACCTGCGAACGACGAGAAGATGAGAGCGACTATTGAAGCCGTCAGAAGAGAGCTTTCAGAGGGGGCCCTCGTCTACAGGTACAAGACTGATGATGGCCTTGAGGGGGAGGAAGGCGCGTTCGCGCTATGCGGTTTCTGGTTGGTCGCCTGTCTTGCTAGGCTTGGCAGGGTCGAGGAGGCCACAAAGAACTTCGAGGAACTCCTGGGCCATGCGAACCACCTGGGCCTCTATTCTGAGGAGGTCGACCCCAAGACCGGAGAGGCCCTCGGCAACTTCCCACAGGCCTTCAGCCACATGGGGCTCATACTCGCGGCCAAAGAGATCGAAGACGCCATGATGAGGACCGAATAGTCTATCGAGTAGCCCGGCTCAGCGGTACCCAGACGCGGCCTCTTCAAGAACCGCTTTCACTTCCTTTGCCGCGTCGCCAACCAGGCACCTCTTCACAGTCACGGCTCCGTTGTCCCCAAGATGCTCGCCGCCGGGGCCAATGGCCTTGAGTGCTCCTTCGGCAAGCCCCGCGTCATCGTCTGGTTCAAAGGTATACCCGTTCGACCCTTCGATTACCAGCTCCGACACCCCCGCCCCCTTGCTGACCACTGCCGGCTTCTTGTTTAGCCACCCTTCAAGTACCGTGATGCCGAACCCCTCGATTCTTGACGGCAGCAAGACTGCTGAAGCCAGGGCATAGGCCGCCCTGACATCTTCTACAGGCGCATAGCCTAGGAAGACTGTCCTGTCGCTCACCTTGAGCCGCTTCGCCGTCTCGATGAGGTGTTCCTTCCAGACCATCCCCTTGTCCCTCCCCAGGCCGCCCGTCCTGCTCGAAGAGAAGCTCCCGTTACCCACCAGCAACAGCCTGACCTTTGCCTTGTTCTTCATCTTCGCAGTGGCTCGAATCGCGACATCCTGGGACTTCACAGGGTCCATCCGTGCGACCGTGAGCAGGAGCTTTTCGTCTGCCTTGAGGCCGATCTTCTCCCTTAGCGCCTCCTTCGCAGCCGAGGATGGAGCCTTCCATTCCTTCTCGTCTATGTATGGGTAGAGCTGGTGGGCATGCCCCCTGTATCCAGTCTTGGCCAGGCCCTCAAGATCCTTCTTCGTGCTGACCACGACCGAGTCGAAACCTTCGAGCGCCCTCCGCACGAAGCCTCCAAGGCGGCCGAGGTTCTCGGGCCTGAATGGGACGTGCCACCGAAGCACGGCGGGCGCGGATATCCCGATAAGCTGCCCGGTCTGTATCAGTTGAAAGTCATGGATATAGAAGATATCGACGTCTCCGACGTAGTGGAAGAGCTTCTCGGTGTTCGCCCAGTTATAGTGCACGTACGCTAGATACTCCTTCCTGTTGAACGGGCGGGCCCCCAACCCATGTATGATGGACCAGAATTCTTCTTTGAACGATCCATAGTCTTTGAGGTGCCGCTCTCCGAGCTCCACATGCGAGACCACAACGTCATCAAGCTTGACCCGCGGCGGGTATTTGATTCCCAGGCTAATCCAGACAGAATCTTTGGCAAATCCTGACTTCGTAAGGTGCGATATCAGGGGGAGGACCATCGCCGTGACACCTCCGGGGGCAAACACATAGTCGACTCCCTGCTGCAGGGACTTCAGGTCGACTGGGTCATCCAACTCACCGTACTTCTTCTGTAACTCGGCATAATCGACCTTGAACCTCACTGGGGGGGTCTGGGTGTTGATACAGATTCTCACGGTGTCGAATCAGCGCTCCCGCGAAACAGATCCCTAATGGCTTCCATGGTGCCCTCTCCATCGCTGCTGCCTGCGATGTAGTCAGCCCTCTGTTTGAGTGCATCTACTGAGTTGGCAAGCGCGACTTTGAATCCCGATACGTCGAACATGGGTACATCGTTCTCCCCGTCCCCTACGCAGACAGTCCGGTCGGGGGAAAGATTAAGCATCTTCAGGACGGAAGCGAGTCCAGAGCCCTTCTCCACTCCCATGGGTACAATCATCAGCCTGTCCTTGTTGACTTGGACACTGGACAATCCAGAGACCAGACTCCGTGCGAGAGCCAGGTTTTCGATTGAGGAAGAGATTATCACCTCTTCGCACCCCTTCTCGAACCGAGGCAGCAGTCGGGCCCTCTCCTCAGCCCATCCATCGGGCGCTTGCGGCTCTCTTGCTGACCCTACGGTGAGCATCGCCCCGTTCTCAGAGACGATGGCGTCAAACAGTCCATCTCCGGTGATCTTCATCGCTTCCCCGGAGCACCGGCCGGTCACCAGGATCAGTTTGACGCCACGCTCCCTCATCCTCTTCATCGCATCCACCAGCTCAGGCTTCAGTGGTTGCCCCCCTGAGGTGAGTGTGCCGTCCAAATCCATCGCGAAAGCGTCAATCTGTAAACCGGAGGCCCGCCTTTCCATGTGCCTGCAGTCAGGCGCTGGCCTGCACTTATATCTTTTGTATATCAAATCATTATGATATGTCGAACTTTTAAATACGCGCTCTAAGATGACTTTCGTCATGCTTCTGACGATAGATGAAGTCAGATCCAAGGGAAGGCTCGTTGCAGACAACGAGCGATACCGAGTCCGTGACTACGACCTCGATGATTTGACCGTGTCGCTGACTGAGCTGAAGAAGGGCCAGGGGACCCGCGGCCACGCCCACGATTCAAACGCCGAGGCATATTTCTTCCCAGGCGGGAAGGCGGAGATGGAGATAGGCGACGAGAAGGTCGGCATCGACGAGGGCGTAGTCCTCATACCCAAGGGTGAATTCCACAGGGTGCTGAACCTGTCCGATGACTCGGAACTCGAGTTCGTTTCTGTCTTCCCGGGAAAGAGGGAGAGTTCGAACGCACGATACTCCAGGGGCGCGAAGGCAAGCGAGGCACGCAGGCATAGTTCCCTCGGCGACAGTGAACCATCCGACGCCACCTAGGTGCAAAGAGAGCTGAGTTGTCTCCTGTCTTGGTCAGGTCCGCCTCAGGATGCTCTCCCTCGGCGCCGACCTGGGAACAACCATAGGGGGCACATGCTGTGACTAGCACTCTGAGGAAGGGTACGAGACCAAGCAGTCATCAACCGCAGACCAAAATCAAGCTGGTCGAGATAATCCGAGACAGCGAAGCAGCAAAGCTGATTTCAGACCCCATGCGGCGAGCCATTCTGAACCTCCTTCGGCGCGGGGCTATGTCCCAGTCCGGGTTGGCACAGAGCCTGGGACTCACCGACGGGACGGTGAACTATCACCTGGGGCTCCTTCGGAAGGCAGGCTTTCTGAAAGTCGCCAGGGTAGAGATGGAGGAGCATGGCATATTGCAGAAATTCTACGCCCCCACTGCGTACCTCTATCTCCCCGATGTCGCGTCGCTGCCCCTGGAGGTTGCGAGATATTACTATCCTGTGAACATCGAGCGGGTCAGAGGAGTTCTCAGCGCCGCCAAGAGTCAGTTGCCTATGCTTCTAAGGCGTGACGTCGACACGTTGGCGGAAGACCTGGCCAAGGAAATCGTGGAAGTTGCAGAAGAATATGTCGGGAAAGAGGTCTTCCAGGGGAAAGGCGAAGAACAGACGAACGAGATCTACTCCAGAGCGCTCTCTAAACTTGTTCGTCGGCTTGATTCAGGGTGAAGAGGCAGGCAAGGGACGGCCGCCCGCCGCGTCCACCTCGGGCACCTAAATCTCAGTCGGGAGGTTGCTCCACTTCTCTGCCACTCAACATGTCTTGGTAGGAATCCTCGGTGGCGCGTTTGGTGTAGTACTGCTCGTAAAGCGATACGTGTCTGTCTTCGAGTCCTACCAAGTATTCGTGAATCATTTGCGCCGCCTCTCTCCCGTGTCCCATGGCTTTCACCACCAACGTCTCTCCAGTAGTCGCGTCGCCCGTAGCAAAGACCTTGGCCATCGAGGTCATATAACGAGCGTCGATTGCGATAGCCCCTCTTGGCCCTGACCTGAGCCCTTCTTTCTTCTCCAGAAAAGAATCAGGGCCCCTACCCACCGCAAGGAGTACGCTGTCGCATTTCACGATGGCTGTCTCCCCGGGGACGGGCTCAGGACGCTTCCTCCCCGTCGAGTCGGGGGCGCCTAGCCGCATAGACTGCACCATCGCTCCGACGAGCTTCCCTTCCAGGCCCTGGTATTCAGAGGGATCTGACAGAAACTTGAACTCGACTCCCTCCTCCTGAGCCTCTTTCACCATTATCGGGTCCGCGGGCATCTCTTTCTCATCTCTCCGATAAAGAATCGAAACGTGTCCCCGGGTGAGTCTGAGGGCGGTCCGAGCACAATCAAGAGCGGTGTCTCCCCCTCCTACTACCAGGATTTCCTTCCCCAGGTTTCGGTGCTTTTCACGGATGTAGGATTCGAGTCCACCCCCGTATACCTCGCGAAGGAACTCGTAACCATCCAGCACGCCGTCAAGGTCGGAGCCTGGCGTATCGAGCTTCTTCACATCCCTCGAGCCTGTGGCGACCAAGATGGCGTCAGACTCCGACAGAAGCGAGGTGATGGATATGTCTCGGCCGACCTTGACTCCCTTCACGACCTTCGCGCCTTGAGCTACTATCCGCTCAGCCTCGTAGGTCAGGACATCCTTGGGTAAGTGGTAGTCAGGTATGCCATACCATGCAGTTCCTCCGAGATTTTGCGCCTCCTCGTAAATCGTCACGCTGTGACCATAGCGGAGGAGCAGCTCTGCCGCAGCGAGTCCAGCCGGCCCTGCACCGACGATTGCGACCCTCTTCCCGGTGAGAGGTTCCGACCCAGGGTCCGGTTGTCTCGACCCTGTCTGTTCCCAGTCTGCGACGAACCTCTGGACCATGCCGATGGATAGAGGCTGGCCCCCCCATCTGACTACGCAGGCGTCTTCACAGAGGCCCTGAAGTTGAGGGCAGCATCTGGCAGTAACTCCAAGCAGAGGATTGGTCTCCCTGATGCGGTGGTACGCCCTTCGGAAGTCTCCGTTCGCGACCGCGTCCATCATCCCCCTTACGTCCAATTGCACAGGGCACGCGTCGATGCAGACGGGGGTCCCACATCTAAGGCAACGGTCCGCCTCCAGCATCACTTCCTCTTTGGTGTACGGCTGCTCGACTTCCGAGAAGTCGTTCTTCCTCTCCTCGGGGTCAGATTTCGGAAAAGGGAACGGGCCGACCCGGTTAGGCTTGATTACTACCAATCACGTGCGCCCTGAGCCGAGTTGTAGAGCAGATATAGCGTCGCCGAAAGCGGGAGTCCAATCTCAAGAAGCTCGCCGGAGAGCGTAACCCTGAACTCCTGTGGGCTTGTCCCATCGATCTCCCCTACCGATGTGCCTCTATGCAACCTGAGGCGCCCCCAGGTTTCCAGGTCCACCGTGTCTAGTCTCGAGAAAGGAAACGAGTCAAGCCGGCTGACATGGCGTTTTCCAAGGACATGGTCTGCTGGCCTGACCCCTTCGGGTATGCCAGTCAGAAGGTAGGCGGCCTCCTTGTAGAAGAACAGGTGGTTCTTGATTTTGACCGCCACCCCGTTCGTGTCTGCGCTGGTGATCTCTGCTGAGAATGGCCTGATCTGCCCATCGTCACGGAGCTCGACCTTCCAGTCTCCAAGAGACGCCGAACGGATGCTGAATATCGCCTTCCCGCTAGGACCTATCGTCGCAACCTCTTTCCCGTCGACGAGTATCCTCGCGGACTGTCTTTCTGTCGCCTTAATGACGAACTCCATCATCGAGTTCGATTTTGCTGTTTGTCCGAGCCTAAATGACTTTCGGGTTCGTCGATTACGAAAGGTTGGCGGGTCCATCGCCGTGGATGGCTGTGAAAGGTACTCACTTCGCTTTGTAGGCGGTGTCGAGTCCTTCCATGAACTCCTTGAAACTGCTCTTCTGGTTCCTTATCCTCCACACGGCCCCGATGGCCGCAATCATGTTCGTTAGGATAATCACATACGTGACCGCGTTCAGGAACGAGTTTGCGTGGGGGAGACCGTCGTTGACGGCGATGATGGCAAGGGTCGCCGGCACAAGTCCTTGAGCGCACATCATTATGATGTCCCGCCTGTTTTGAGCCAGGGGAGAACCCACAGTGGATGCGGTTGTAGCCAGCACCCTGAACAGCATCAGAACGGCGACCACGATTGCTCCCACAGCCAGAAATTCGACCACACTCGACGGGTTTATCTCGAACGTCAGCCCTAGGAACACGAAGAACAACGTCTCCATGAGGAATGTAATCTCTTCTTGGAACAGGCCGAGTCTTTGCTGGAGGAAATCCATGCTCAAATGCCAGTTGGTCACCCTGCTTATCAGCGCATAGTTGCCCAGCACGATGCCGAATATCAGGACAGAGAGCTCCCCGCTACCGCCTAGCTTGTAGCTGATCACATAAGTGATGAAGACAAGACCTAGGGTGAGAACGTAGGTGTACTTCCGCTGTTGGAACTTGTTGAGGATGAACACCCAGGCGATGGACAAGATACCGCCGAGGACGATGCCGACGGAGAAGTTGGCCGATATCGTGGTCAGGGTGGACGCTAAGTTCGTGACACCTGTCCGGTATATGCCGACGAAAGCGAAGAACAGGACGATTGATAGGATTGAGTTCACCGCGGACTCCAGTGCAAGGAATGCGACCGTCGCTTCGGGCAGCTTGAGCGACCTCGAGAGCGGGATCACGACGGCGGCGGCGGTCTCTCCCCCCACCATGGACGCGAAAATGAACGAAGAGATGAGGTTCCAGCCAAGGAAGGCGTTCACGGTGAACGCGATGGCGGCGGTACTTCCGAGTACGTACACTAGCACTTGGAGGAATGCTCTTCCTCCGCCCTTGATGACAGACTCGAGGCCGGTGTCAATCCCGCCATAGAAGAGCACCATCAGGAGCGTCAGCTCTGCGAAGACGCCAAGGGAGGGGAGGAGGGACGTCCGGGGTAGGAACTTCAGCACAGGGCCAATCATTATACCCATGAGAATCAAGAAAACGAGCATCGGGACCCCTGTCTTCTTGAAGAGGAGTTCGCCGAGAAAACCGGTTACTATGATAGCCGCTACGAACGTGAAAATCGACGCCGTATCGATCAATGCCTCTCTCGCGCTGACCTCCTTGATATGTGCTCTCCGTTAGCTCATAGGACGCACGGCGATGATGCGTCCTTGGCTAACGCTTAACTCACCAACGCGAGGCTCGAAGGGCAGTTGCCCATCCCAATCGCAGACTTCGCAAAGGTGGAGATGAAGGTCGGGAAGATCGTTTCGGTCGAGGACATCCCAGGGGCCCGCAAGCCGATGTACAAGCTGCAAGTGGAGTTCGATGAGGGAGTGACCCGGCAGTGCGCGGCAGGAATCAAAGGCAACTACTCCAAAGATGACCTACTGGGGAAGTTGGTGGTGGCGGTCGTCAACCTAGAGCCCAAGTCTGTGGTGGGTGTAGTGTCAGAGTGCATGTTGTTGGCCGCATCCAACGGGGACGAGCTGTCTCTCCTGGCGCCGGAACGGCCAGTCAAAGTCGGCTCGAAGGTCAGTTGAGTTCGCCCCGCAACTTTTTAACCTCCATGATCATGCGACCTGAAACGAGCGGTGGTCGTCTAGCCTGGTCCAGGACAGTAGCCTGCCACGCTACTAACTCGGGAAGTCATGTAAATGACTCGAGAATTCAAATCCCGGCCACCGCATTTACGCTTTCGGGCACGACACGCAGCGGGCCGTCGTGACTTGGAGCAAGCCGGCGCCCCGACTGGGGGTTGGTATCGACCAGACCCTCCTCCGCCTCAGGACACACTTCACTGTTGGCCCACACCCATGAACCGGGTCCCAAACCTAGTGTCGCGTCGTAGAAATCCCTAGCGTCGTGGTTTGAGCTCAGACGCCTAGCTACGCTCTTCAAGATCTCAAGCTATGATTCCGTTCGAGAAAGGAGTGGCTTATTGACAGTCATAACGCCAGATTTGTTATAGACGCGACACTAGTTGACTGCTCATAGAGCCACGCAGCGCTCGACGATGCTATCTGTCGTGTGGAACGTTCGAACCCAAGCTCGAATGCGGCCGGTGACTGCTGGCAAAACACCTATACTCTCCTCACTCATTAGGCCCGTCGAGCCATGATATCGATAGTCGGCAGCGGCAAGATAGGGGCGAACGTAGCGGTTCACCTCGCCATGAAGGGATACGACGACCTCACATTGGTTGACGTGGTCAAAGGGCTTCCTCAGGGTGAAGCGATGGACATCACTCACATGCTCTCAGCCTACGGAGCCGAGACCAAGGTGACCGGCAGCAACGACTACGGGGACATAGCGGGATCTAAGTTAGTGATCGTGGCAGCAGGGTTTGGGAGGAAGCCTGGCCAGACAAGGCTGGACTTGATGAACTCCAACGCCGGAATAATCAAGGATGTCTGTGAGCAGATCCGGAAGAACGCTCCGGACGCAGTGCTGCTGATGGTGACGAACCCACTCGACGTCATGACGTACGTATCCTCTAGAGTCACGGGGTTCGAAAGGCACAGGGTCCTCGGAATGAGCGGGACTCTTGATGGTTCCAGGCTTCGCAACTTCTTGGCAGGCGAGCTGGGCGTAGCTCGCTCATCGGTAACTACCATGATCATCGGCGAGCACGGTGACAGCATGGTTCCGATTCCGGGATACACTACCGTGGGGGGTATCCCCGCATCGAAGCTGATGAGCCCTGAAAAGTTTGATGAGGTGGTCAAGGGCACCAGAGGAGTCGCCGCTGAGGTCATCGCCAGGAAGGGTGCGACGATCCACGGCCCTGCGGCGGCCGTGACTGTCTTGGTCGACGCAATCATCAACGACAAGAAAGCCGTCTTCAACGCGTCGACATACCTTGACGGAGAGTACGGGTTCTCCGACGTCGTGATGGATGTCCCAATGGTGGTGGGTAAGGGAGGGGTGGAGAGGATACTCGAAGTCGAGCTAAACAAAGCCGAGAAGGACGCCCTCGACGCGAGCTACCACATACTGAAGGACGCCATCTCGAAGCTGCAGATTACGCTCCCTCCTCGTAATGACGGTAGCCACTAGGTTACGGCCGAGCAGCTACGTGCGTAGACGCGCATACCGCCGCTAATCCGGGCAACGCGAGCTCCGACGCATTCGCACGTCTTCACACGATTGTCAAGCTGGCCCCATCTCACGTGCCAAACACATAAATCACGAATTCAGATTAACTGAACGGTTGAGCAACTGGAATACCTCTCTCTCTTCAAGACTCATAGGGGCAATCACTGTCATAGCGGCTGCTGCAGTCCTGCTGTCCTTCCTCTTCTACTTCGCCAGGGACATACCGTTCGGCACCCTGCTCCTGACAAAGCTTGCAGTCGCTGTGGTCGCGGGTTACCTCGCGATCGGCATCATATCGAACCAGATCAAGAGAGGGATTTCGAGGACCTCCGGAGCGGAGAGGGGGGCCACGGTGGCCACGGCTTTCAGATTCATCGGTTACATCATCCTCGCCTTCGTAGTGTTGGGGTTGGTTGGCATTACTGGAACCCAACTCCTCGCGGGGGGAACGTTCACCGGGCTCGTGCTCGGATTGGCTAGCCAGCAGACGCTATCGAACGTTTTTGCGGGATTGCTGATCCTCACCTCGCGACCATTCCTGGTGGGGAGCAGGATAACGATTTCGACATGGCAATGGGGGTTCGCTCTACCCTCATACCCCCCGAAGTTCTTCTCCGACAACCTACTGATACCAGGTTACACAGGTGTGGTTGAAGACATCAGGCTGAACTACACCACAATCAGACTGGACGATGGGATTCAGGTCAAAGTTCCGAACAGCATAGTGATCCAGGCCTCGGTCGTGGACCACAGCACGAGCGAAAGGCTCGTCAGGGTGAGGTATGATGTCGCGAAGCCGGTCGACACTACGGCGCTGGCTAGAGCGTTACACGACGTCGTTGCGAGGAACGCGAGTGTTTCTAAGCCTGAAACAGTCGCAGTGTACTTCGAGAACATCACACCTACTGACGTGATTGTCGTTGTCGAGGCATTCTGCAAAGGGGCCTATGAGGCTCCGGCCAGGAGTTCTATGCTTCTAGACATCGAGAATACTGTAACTGAGTTGAAAGAAAACCAGAAGAAACGATGACAGGCTGTCCAACAGGCCAGGTATCTGCCTGTTCGGGCTCAATTCACTCATAGGAAATCCCTGGGCAGACGCAGCGACGCGGAGGCCGCAGTCGCTCGACCCCCACTTCAGGGAGGCCTCTCCTTGTCGTTTCATCTGCGGAGTGCATCGTCTCGAGCTCTCTGGGGAATCGGGCACCTCCCGTTATATGCGCGTGCGAGGCTGTGCGAAACCAGATAGAGAGTCAGGAGCAGTGCCGGCAGGGTCGCCGCAATGAACTCGGGTTGGTAGTACGAGAGGGCCGAGGCGAATGCGACGGCTCCGGTCCCGCCTATCGACCCGGCAAGGAAGAGGCCCGCGCAGGCGGGGCATCCAGTGAACAACCCGACCACCGCCCCCAGCCCGCCTAGCCCGTACTTCGACGCCCCCGCCGCGCTACTATCGCGCGCGAACACGGCGAAGGCGACGTTGAGCCCGACTAATGGCGCGACTATGAGCAGCAGGAGGACGTCCAGGGGGACGATGAAGAGACCAACGTGGTTCATGAGATAGGCAGTGACGGTGGGGATTGATAGGGGTGGCCCGCAGCAGACTGAAACGAAGGCTGAGGGGAATGTGGCGTTGTACGCCTGGATGAAGTTCACTGTGGGCTGATACACGATCATGCTCGTCGCAAAAGCGTAGAGGGCCCCGTACAGTACCGTGGATATCGAGAAGAAGCGCCTGTAGCGCCTTGTCGTGAGCAAGTAAGGGATGAAGGATCCAGGCGTGAGTTGGATGGTGGACGACCCCGCGAGCCCGCGGCCCGCACTGCGAACGTATCCACCTAGGCCGATAAGAACAGCCATGACACCTGCTATGAAGATCACAGCGAACGCGTACGACCCCCACAGCAGGCTCTCTACCCCTGCGGGGCTTATGACGGGGATGCTGTCAACCAAGATGGCGTAGACCACCGACGCACCTCCAACCGCCCCAATGCCGCCCAGCACCAGAGCCATCAGCCTCGTCTGAAGCGCCATCCCCACCCCTTTCAGGTGGCCGAGACTCCGCTCTAGGGTATTAATCATTCGCCGAGGCGAGAAGCGGGATACTCGCGAGATGGCTGTAAATATCCCATGGATTCGCCTGCCCTCGGAAACTAATGATTGAAGAGAGGAATAAGAGCTCAGTGCATCGTCTGGCGGCCCTTGTCTCCCTATCTGCGACACTCATCCTGGGTCTGGTGCTGTCGTACTACGGCTACATCTGGGCAGCGCCTTCGGTCAACCCTGCAGAGTTCGCCGGGGCTTTGGTCTTCTGGGCAGGCTTCGTCTGCCTGCTGCTGGCATTCCCGCTGCGCGCCGTCTTCTTGGACTTCACCCGCTCGCTGAAGACAGTTCTGGGGCCCGTCATCTTTGCAGGCTACCTTGCGACGCACTTGATCCTCTACGGCTTTGTGCTGGAAGGCATCGTGACCGCCATCCAGGGACCCCAGCTCCTCGGCGTCTCCACATCCTCCCTGTACGTCTACACCGACACGTTTGTGCCCCCGTCTCTGTTCAGCGCGCTGTCGGACCTATCCTACAACCCGGCTATCATCTTCACCTATCCCCCCGAGTTCTCCGCCGCCCTGAGCTTCTACAGCATCTCGATGGCAGTGGTCATAGCAATCTTGGTCGTGGCCAACGTAGGGAAGACGCGAGAGTTAGGAAAGATCTGTTCAGCTTCCAAGAGGGCGAAATCCTTCGTCCTGGTCCCGATGATGGGGATTATCCTAGGCTCGTCCTGCTGCCTCTCCGTCGCGGGGCTCGTCAGCTTCTACCTGTTGCCTGTGGCCCTGGCCGACGCCCTCGCTTCAAACCTGTTGCTGTACTACTTCACTTACTTCGTCCTGCCCGCCTTCGCCGTGGCCATACTCTACCTCAACTACGTCTCGGTGGCGAAGCTCTCCTCGACTCTCAGCGGTCACACTAGCGGGCCGTCTCTTCCATGAGTTGACGCAACTCCAGTTCACTTAATGCCGCAGCGCATGATGCCGAGGCTCTGCAGGTTCTTTCAGCCGACCTCAGACCCAGAAACAGGAGACGTTCTCCGGTAACCCGAGCGTGGTTCCTACGACCTTCGTCTCTTCCTGGCGTCACTGCTGCCTCTGGCCGCATGGCCTGCGATAATATACGTCACGACCGACGCAGCCACCCTCGCTGACCGGCCTGAAGGATCCAGGGTCGGGGCAAGTTCCACGACGTCCGCGCACTTCACCTTGTCATTCCGCGAGATTTCATACACTAACCTGAACAGTTGGTCGGCCGATATCCCTCCTGCACTGGGCGCGCTCACTCCAGAGACGTACGCAATGTCAACCGCGTCCAGGTCGACGCTAAGGTATACCGCCTCTGCTCCACGGGACGCCTTCGCGTACGCCTGCCGCGCCACGGCCTCGGGTCCTTTTTCGTACACTTCCCTGGCTGTGACGACTGTTATGCCGAGCTCTTCCGCTGTCTCGTGGTAGCTCTTCGAGTTCAGAAAGCCATGCATCCCGATCTCCACCACTCTTCGGGGATCGAGGCTCTTCAGAGTCCTGACAGCCAGCCCGTAGGATGACCCACTCGTCGGCTTACCATCGATTTCTCCTCGGAGGTCAAAGTGCGAGTCGATGACCACGAGACCAAGCCTCCCAAGTCTCTTCGAAGCAGCGCGGATGCAAGGCAGTGACACGCTATTGTCTCCGCCAAGGACCACCAACAGGGACCCCGGACCGATGTCCTCGGTCGCCTCTGCCTCGATCTGTCTGTGAGCCATGAGGGTGTCCGACTGCTCCACAGAGAGGTCGCCCAGGTCGAGAACTTGCGCTCCTTCGAGACCCAGGGCAAGCTCCACGTTGTAGTTGGAAAAGGCGGACATGGCTTCGCGTATCGCTGCGGGCCCGCCGGCGGCGCCTCTCCTTCCTAGGACAGCCCCATCAAATGGGACCCCCACGACGTTCACCCCTCCTCTCCGCGCGCTGGTCGAGGGCTTGATTATCTGCGTCAGTCGCAGGTCTTCAGGGTCGCTGTATTTTGGGGCTGGATAGCGTGCGGGTATCCTCAACGGGCCGAGGCGGGGGCCAATCGAGTTAAAGATATGTGGTGTGCTTGTCGACCTGCGCTCGGGGACAGCAGGATTGGCAGTAGTAGTCGTAGACGGGAGGTCCCTCACGCTGCGGTTAGCCATGGACGTAGCCGAAGGCGGTGCAGCCGTGAGGGCGAGTCCGGCCAGCTTGAAGAGACTGGAGAGGTTCCGTGCCCTCCTCGAGGGTAAGCTAGCTGGTGGAGCGGTGGTCTATGGGGTCAACACCGGCTTTGGCTCTCTCGCTGACAAGGTTGTGAGCTCTGAGCACTTGGAAGAGCTGCAGCTCAACTTGGTCAGGAGCCATGCGTCGGGGGTCGGTTCCCCTCTCCCCATAACCGTGGTGCGAGCTGCCATGCTAATCCGACTCAACAGCCTCCTGAACGGGAACAGCGCCGTGAGGAAGGGAGTAGCAGAGCTTATCGTGGGGCTGCTGAACAGGAATGTGACGCCCCTTGTGCCCGAGTTCGGGTCGCTCGGCGCATCGGGGGACCTGACGCCCTCGGCACACATGGCATTGACCCTGGTGGGAGAGGGGAAGGCGTACCATCATGGAACCGTGACCGATTCGACCAAAGCCCTCGCAGCCTCGGGTCTGAAGCCAGCGCATCTGAAGGCGAAGGAGGGCCTGTCCCTGATCAATGGGACTGCGTTTACGACCGCCCTGGGGTGTGTTGCGGTCCACAGAGGACAAGCCCTACTGAGGGCGGCCAACTCGGCCTTGGTGACGACCGCAGAGGCGCTTGGTGCCTGTTCCCAGCCATTCGACGAGCGACTGGTCGGGATAAAACTAGACCCTGGCCAGAACTCGGTGGCGAGGGAGCTTCGCACGCTCCTGAAGGGGAGCAGAAGGATGCGGCAGGAGCCGGTCCCCCAGGACCCCTACTCGATTCGGTGCGCCCCGCAGGTACATGGCTCGCTGAGCGATGCGCTGGGCTTCGCAGAGAAGATCGTGGTAAATGAGATGAATTCTGTGTCGGATAACCCTGTCCTCTTGGAGGACGGGGAGGTGCTCCACGGGGGGAACTTCCACGCGCAGCCTGTAGCAATGTCCCTGGACCTCATGTCCCTTGCCCTATCATATCTCGGGGTGATGTCTCTCGCTAGGGTCCACTTCCTGCTTTCGAAGACCTCCCCCGATAGGAAGTACATGGCGGCAAAACCCGGCCTGGAATCAGGACTCATGCTGTTGGAGTACACCGCCACCGCGCTGAACGCCGACAACGCCAAGAACATCTATCCTGAATCATCGTACCCTTCAAACGTCTCGGGGGGGATCGAAGACCACGCAAGCCATGGGGTAAACGCAGGGGTGAAGGCTTTGCAGGTGGCTACCAACGTGTCCCGCATCCTTGCAGTCGAACTGATCTGCTCTTCTAACGCGATTGGACTGGCCACAAGCGGCTTGTCAGAGCACACTAAGGGCCTGTTGGAATTTGTCAGGTCTCTCTCCCCTCTCCTGCGGGGAGACCGCTCACAGGGCCAGGAGATCGAGTCCTTGGCGGGAGAAGTGTTGGCTGGGAAGCTCCACTAGTTCTCTCCGGAACCGTATATCTGCTTCCCCCGTTTGAACACCGCATTGACATACGAACCGCCTACGCGGTAAGGAAGGAATCTGTAGCTTGGCACCCTGTGCACCACGAAATCTGCCTGCGTCCCTATGGCGAGCGCGCCCAAGTCGTCCCTGGCGACTGCCTCTGCTGCGTGCTTGGTGAAGCCTAGGAGTGCCTGGGCGGGGGTCATCTTCATGCCGGTGCATGCCAGGCTCATCACGAACTGCGGAGACTCCACCCAGGAGTTCGGGCTCAGGTCTGTCCCAAGGGCAACCCTGCACCCTGCAGCCATTATCCCTCGGGCGTCCGCGTATGGGATCGACGAGTAGAGCGATGTCCCTGGAAGGAGAACAGCGGTCACCCCCTTCTTCGCCATCGCGCCTATGCCAGTGGCACTGCTCCTCCCAAGATGGTCTGCTGAAACGCATCCTACTTCGGCGGCCAAGGCTGCGCCGCCCGATTCAGCAAACTCGTCTGCGTGTATCTTCAGCCTGAAACCGAGGTCTTTCGAGGCTCGGAGATATCTCGAGCACTCGGACGCCGTGAATACCCCTTCCTCGCAGAAGGAGTCGGAGAATACCGGCCGGTCTCTCCTCCTGGCTACGGCAGGGAGGACCTTGCGGGTCACGAAATCCACGTACCCTCCCACGTCTCTAAACCCGGGGGGCTTGGCATGGAGCCCTAGAAACGTGGGAATGAGCTCCACCGCGGACTCCTCCTTCAGCCTTCGGATCGCGGCGAGGATGTGACTCTCTCCAGCGAGGTCCAACCCGTACCCTGTCTTCACCTCCATTGTGGTGACCCCGTTCATCATAAGCTGGTCAAGGCGCGCCCTCGACGCGCCGACCAATTCCGTGGTGGTTGAAGCCCTGGTCTCGCGGACCGTCCGCAGTATCCCGCCCCCTCCGGCAAGGATGGAGATGTAGCTCTCTCCGGATGCCTTCCTCTCGAGCTCGTCTTCCCTGCTCCCTGCGAATATCGCGTGGGTGTGGGGGTCGACCAGGCCAGGAGTCACAAGGTGTCCTCGCGCGTCGACCGTCCGCTCGACTTTGCCCGTGGACTTCTGGCGGAGCTGCCTGGTCGTTCCGGTCCAGACAATCCTCCCTCCTGATACGAGAAGTGCCCCGTCCTCCACGATGCCGAGCCCCTCCTCGGCCGTCCCGCTCCCCCCGGCACAGGTCACTAGTTCGCCTGCGTGGACCAAAGCGAGGTCGAACAAGCAAGCACCTATTCTCAGAGTCGCACTCACACGTGATAAGGCTTGCCGACCCGTCGGGCCGAAGTCTTAAATCGTGTGCGAGGTTCAGAGTTTCATGCAGCGGCGTGAGGTCCGGGCGCCGAGAGGGACAGCCATCTCCTGCAAAGGCTGGCATCAGGAAGCCGCCCTCAGGATGCTGATGAACAACCTCGACCCCGAAGTCGCCAAGGACCCCGAGCATCTGATAGTCTACGGTGGTACGGGGAGGGCAGCTAGGTCATGGAAGGCCTTCGACGCCATCGTGCGGTCCTTGAAGTCCCTCGAGAACGACGAGACGCTTCTCATTCAGTCGGGGAAGCCGGTTGGGATTTTCAGGACGAGCCCGGCGTCGCCGCGGGTGCTCATCTCAAACGCGATGCTAGTCCCGAAGTGGGCGGACTGGGCCTATTTCAGGGAGCTGGAGGAGCGGGGGCTCACGATGTTCGGCCAGATGACCGCCGGGAGTTGGATGTACATCGGGACCCAGGGGATCCTCCAGGGGACCTATGAAACGCTAGCTGCTGTAGCCAACAAGCATTTCGGCGGCTCCCTGAGAGGCAAGGTCGCGCTGACGTCAGGTCTGGGAGAGATGGGCGGGGCTCAGCCTCTGGCCGTGACCATGAACGAAGGCGTGGCCCTGATAGTGGAGGTGGACAGGAGGGCGATACAGCGCAGGCTCGACAAGGAATACTGTGATGTCGTGACAGAGGACGTGAAGGAGGCGCTCGACCTAGCCCGGGGCGCGGCCGACCGAGGGAAGCCGCTGTCCGTCGCCCTGCTGGGCAACTCCGCAGAAGTCCTCCCTGAACTACTGCAGTCGGGATTCAGGCCTGATATCATCACGGACCAGACGGCCGCCCACGACCCCCTGGCGGGGTACATACCAGAAGGCCTGGGGATAAAGGAGGCAGAGTCGCTTAGGGCATCAGACCCCAAGGCGTACTTGGACCGCTCCATGAAGTCCATCGCCAAGCACGTCAGGGCCATGCTAGAGTTCCAGGAGAGTGGCGCCATAGCGTTCGAGTATGGCAACAACATTAGGAAGATGGCCCAGGACGCGGGGGTAGAATGCGCGTTTAGGATACCCGGTTTCGTCCCTGAATACATAAGGCCGCTCTTCTGCGAGGGGCGAGGGCCATTCCGCTGGGCCGCCCTGTCGGGAGACCCGGAAGACATCTTTGCCACCGACGAGGCTGTGGTCAGGGAGTTCTCCGGCAACCAGTCTCTCGTAAGGTGGATTCAGAAAGCCCACGACAAGGTCCGTTTCCAGGGCCTCCCTGCGCGCGTCTGCTGGTTGGGGTACGGCGAGCGGGCTAAGTTCGGCAAAATAATCAATGGCATGGTGAGTGACGGCAAGATCTCAGCCCCGGTGATCATCGGGAGGGATCATCTGGACTCAGGCTCCGTAGCGTCACCCTATCGGGAGACCGAGGGTATGAAGGATGGGTCTGACGCGATCGCAGACTGGCCTATCCTCAACGCGCTGCTCAACGCCGTGTCTGGATCATCTTGGGTCTCCGTACACCACGGTGGCGGTGTCGGGATTGGATACTCTATCCACGCAGGCTTGGCAGTCCTGTGCGACGGTACCCCCGAGGCCGACGCCACAATCGAAAGGGCACTCACCAATGACCCCGGCCTAGGGGTAGCGAGGCATGTGGACGCAGGGTATGAAGAAGCCATCAAGACCGCGAAGGGCAAAGGTGTCAAGGTCCCGATGATGGAGGTGTAGGCCCCGACTTCATGCGGAATCCAGAGTAGAAGTAGAAACCTATGTAGGCCGCGGAGATGGCCGCGAGTACCCCTGAAAGCCCGTCCACCACCACAGACGACGACGCGAAGGTGTTCCCTGTGAGCCCACCCGCTAGGTAACCCGCGTAAATCAGGACGACAGACCACAGGAAGCATCCTGCCACCGTCATCACGATGAAGCGGGATAGTTTCATCTCGAACAGTCCCGCCGGCAGCGATATAACCGTCCGCAGTCCCGGTATGAACCTAGCAACGAAGACCGTCCACTGGGCCGAGCGTCCGAACCATGCCTCCGCCCTGTCTAGGATGTCCTTGTGCAACTTGAAGAGCCTCAGCAGTCCGACCACGAAGGGCCTCCCCAGCCAGATGGCGAGGATGTAGTCCAGTAGCGCGCCCGCCAGGCTCGCTACGGTGCTTACGCCCACCGCCACCCAGAAGTTCAGGACGCCTGTCCTGACGAAGTAGCCCGCCAAGGGGAGGACTACCTCGCTGGGGACAGGAAGAGACGCGCTTTCGAGCGCCATAAGGCCGAACAGGCTAGCGTAACCATACTTTGTCATGAAATCGGTCAGGGTCGCAGAAGAAAGTACCGAGCCGGCGAGGAAGGAAAACCAAGAGCCGAATGGAATGTTGACGATGTCCGCCGCCTCGAGCGACCCCACGACGAAGACTAGAACGGCGACGGCGAGGAGACATCTGCCGCGTGGCAGCACCGACTCGGGGAGTTTGGGCGATTCCTGCAACTCTGGCGCGACCGAGCTGTTTCGCTTATAGGACTTTCCAAGTCGTATCAAAGGTCAGCCTGTCCTCCCTTCGGGATGCTCCCCAACGCGCCGGCCGACGCGTAAACGCATTCGGACCGCCTTCTTCCAGCACGTAGTCGTATGCGTGTCCCACACGCTCAAGCCACCTCAGCAGCCGATTCATTGAATCAGAGCAGCAGAGGCGTCTGAGGTGATGGTTGGCGACTAGGCCTTCTTTCTGTATTCTTCGACCAGCTCTTTCGCCCGGTCGAACCTGACCTTCTTCTCTTCGACCAGCTTCGCAGCCACGATGTCGATCAGGTCCCCCGTGGCTCCGGCAGAGGAAGCGACGTTATGCGCATGCAGCTTCATGTGGCCCCTCTGGATTCCCTCGCTGGCCAAGGCCCTTAGGGCAGCGAAGTTCTGGGCGAGGCCGACTGCCCCCAGGATCTCTCCCAACTCCGTAGCGGTCTTCACGCCAAGTATCTTGATGTTCACCCTCGCAGTCGGATGTGTCTTCGCCGCACCGCCGACTAGTCCCACGGCCATCGGCATCTCGAGGGTCCCTACGAGATCCCCATCGACATTCTTCTCCCACGTCGTGATTGGCTTGTACTTGCCTGTCCTGGAGGCGTAGCTATGCGCGCCAGCTTCTAGCGCCCTGATATCCTGGCCGCAGGCTATCCCGACCGCTATGACGCCGTTCATGACTCCCTTGTTATGGGTGGCACATCTGTAGGGGTCGGCGTCTGCGAAAGCATAGGCGTAGACCACACCGTCGACCACGTCTTCTCCCCCAATCGCTTCCTTGTCGAAGACCGCTGTTGCCCTGACCAGCCTCCTGTCGGCCAAGTTAGAGATGATCCTGAGGAACACCCTCCCTCCTGTGATTTCTTCCACCATGGGGGCTACCGCTTCCGCCATGGTGTTGACAGCATTAGCCCCCATGGCGTCCCCAGTGTTCACTACGAGCTCGGCGACTATCATGGGTCCCTTGATGCTGGAGAGCACCTTGACGTTGAGGTCCTTGGCTCCCCCACCAAGCGAGACAAGCATGGGGTCCTGGTCGTTCGCCTTCTTCAAGACGTCAGCTTTCTTTGAGAGCAGGTGTGCTTTGGCCTCTTCAGGCTTCGGAACGTTGACCACCTGGATCTGGCCAATCATCACCGGGCCGGTGTTCGTCACCTTGAATCCTCCTTTTACCCTCGCCATCTTGGCTGCATTGCTGGCAGCAGCCACGACGGAAGGCTCTTCGAGGGCCATGGGGACCAAGTAGTCCTTCCCATTGATGCGGAAGTTGGTGGCTATGCCGAGGGGGTATGTGTATCCCCCCACCACGTTCTCAATCATGTGGTCTGCGGTCCCAGGCGGGAGCGACCCGGTCCCTGCCAATATACCGAGTTCTTCATCAGTAAGTCCCGTAGCCTTCTTGAGAAGTTCTCTCCTCTCTTCCATGGAGAGTTTGTAGAACCCCTGAAGTTCCGAGTTTTCTGTCATCTGGCAGCGCCGTCCGTCCATCTGGTTATTTAATTGATAGAATGGCGGCGGAACCGCTCTCGTCAATCGGCGAACGGCATCCTGTTCCAGTTGCCTGGTCGAGGCATGCTAAGCATAAAAGGCAGGTTCGATGGCGGTCTAAACAGGGGCCGGTCGTCTAGCATGGTTAGGACGTCAGGGTGGATCCCGTCAAGCTCTGACACTTGCTAGCAGAAGACGGCGAATCAAACGCGAAGCGCCAAGGTCGGCGGTTCAACTCCGCCCCGGCCCACTTCAATCCTTAATACCAAGACCCGACTCTTCCTTCTGCCATGAACAGGAGCCTCCTGATATTCGGCCTGTTCCTTATCATTGCAGGGGTCTTTGTCGGCTTCTACCTACTGTCTGTCTTCGGCTTTCTCATGGTCATCCCTGCGCTACTCGCCTCTTCGCATCCTCCGCTGCCGCCGGCCTCCAGGCCGCAAAACGAGACGTCCAGGCGGGTCATGCCCCAGAGTGCACAGCCACAGCCCACTGAGGGCCAGACGTCTCCCCCACCTCAGGTCAAGCCGATGGCTGCCATGGCTCCTCCGCCCTCCCCTCAATCACAGCAGTTCAGCTACTCCCCTGCCCTCTTCCCAACCACGCTTCTTCCGTCACTTTCCATTTCGATGCCCGTCCCTCAGCCTCCGTCCGAGCAGGTTCCCAAGAACCAAGCGAGGGAGGACGACCTGGTAGAGATGGGCGCTATCCTCGCCCTGGCTCGCCTCCTGCTGGGCTAGGGGACGTAGACGTTCATTTCTCGGCCAATTTTTCTCAGCCTCTCTACCCTGTGAGGCAGAGAGGGATGGGTGGAGAACATCTCGGTCAGCGAGTTCCCGCGGAACGGGTTGACGATCCACAAAGAGGCAGTCGCCGGCGAAGGCGCCTTGGAGGCATGCGTGGCTATGGGCCTCGTCTGCGCCTTGGCGGTGATCTTCTCCAGTGCTGTCACCAGCCCAGCAGGGTTCCGCGTGAGCCTTGCGCCGTACTCGTCGGCGTTATACTCATCATCCCTGCTGATGCCAAGCTGTACGAAGGTCGCACCCAAGGGCACCAGTATGATGGCCAACAGGGCAAGGGGGGACCCACCGTTCCTGTTTTTCCCTCCGCCTCCGAAGATCATAGAAAGCATCGCGATTTGCCCTATGTATGAGATCGCCCCGGCCATCGTGGCCGCTACACTTGACATCAGGACATCCTGATGCACCACATGCCCTATCTCGTGTCCGATGACTGCCTCTAACTCGTCTGGGGTGAGCGTCTGGAGGATGCTAGATGTGGCGCACACCAATGCCCTAGTTGGTCCTCTCCCCGTCGCGAAGGCGTTGGGCTGTGAGGAGTCGACGACGCCCACCTTGGGCATGGGGATGTTCGCCTTCTGGGCGACACTTCTCACAATCCTAAACAGGCTCGGATACTCGCTCTCTTGGACGATCTTGGCCTTGCTCATCCGGAGGACAAGCGAGTCGCTGTAGTAGTATGAAACGAAGTTGATTACAGCGGCGAGGACTAGGGCCAGCCCTACAAAGGCTACTGGATCTCCGAAAAAGTACCACCCGACGAGGTATCCTATGAGCATGAGTAGCGCCGTGAGCACG
The DNA here is from genome assembly GCA_021851265.1 of archaeon. Taxonomy (GTDB): domain Archaea; phylum Thermoproteota; class Nitrososphaeria; order Nitrososphaerales; family Gagatemarchaeaceae; genus UBA183. The sequence continues at coordinate 35,097 of JAJZIG010000002.1, forward strand.
AAGAAGAGCACCGTTATCTTCGCATACAGAGCGGTCGACATTCGTACTCTCGCAAAGGCGTTGTGTCTGTAAAAGCTTTTTTCAGATTCCGTCTTTAACCCGGCGGGGCGGAACGAGCTCTGCGTGAAAGGAATAAATCCCTCTACGGGTCCTCAGAAAGGGAATATGGAAGACGACGATAAGGATGACTGGAGCGTCCACAGGAGGCGCAGGGCTCCATTCGGCCCGTGGGGGTTACCTGACATCGACGAGATGATGAAAGAAGTGGAGAGGGCTTTCTCGGTGGAATTCAAGGACCTCGAGAAAGAGCTCCCAAGGAACCTCGTGAGGGAGTCGAAGATACCCGGAGGGGGAGTAAGGAAGGAGATCGGACCATTTGTCTACGGTTACTCTGTGACTATTGGGCCAGACGGGAAGCCGGTGGTAAGAGAGTTCGGGAACGTAAGGCGCGAGGAGGGGAAAGCTTGGAAGTCCATCCAGGATAAGCGCGAGCCCCTCGTCGACGTCGTCACCTCAAGCAAGGATGTCCGGGTGATAGCGGAGATGCCAGGAGTAAGGAAAGAAGACATCAACGTGACGGTAAACGAGAACACAATGATAATCTCTGTAGAGCACGAAGACCGGGGGTACTACAAGAAGCTGGACCTCCCTGGAGTGGTCGACCCGAAGCGTGCTATATCTGCTTACAACAACGGGGTCCTTGAAGTGACTATTCCGTTGAAGACTGCACGGCCCAGTGGGGTCAGGGTCCGAGTCGAATAGGACTACTGATAAGGTCCGTTTTCCATCTTCCCTTCGCTGAACCGCGCCATTGCGTTTAAAGTGGCTTCGCGGTATCCTTGCCTCTCGGCCAGCGACCTGGCGATGTCGCCCGTAGTGATTATCCCCATGAGCGTCCCGACCTGGTCGACGACAACGAGCCTCCTGACGCGGTACCTGGACATCAGTTCAGCGGCGCCGGTCAAGTAAGCGTCGGGGCCGATGGTGATTAGCGGGGTGGACATTATGTCGCGTACGAGTACTTTTTTCGCTTCTATGGACTCGGCGAGCACCTTAGACACTAGGTCTCGCTCCGTCACAATCCCGATGGCTGAACCGCTCTGCGTGATGACAGCGCAGCTAACTCCCTTCTTTGCCATCGCCTTCGCACAGTCTGCGGCACTGACGTTCAACTCGATTGCCATCACCACCTGCGACATCGCCTTTGCGACTGTAGGTTCCTCCACGACCATGTTCTGGCGGCAGGCTTCGGGATGATATACGGGTTGAGAATGCGTGGACCGGGGGGGAATTGAACCCCCGACCTTGGAGCCCTTTCGGGGTTCTTCCGCGTGCAAGGCGGACGTTCGTACCGCTGAACTACCGGCCCACACTCAGCGACGTTCCTTCTGGGCATTTTAAACTAGGGGAATCGGCCTCCGGGCCGAGGCAGCTTGCTGGGCCCACCAGCACTCGCACGCTTATAGAGGATGTCACATGCCCCGGAGGCTGGGCTGGTAGCTCAGTCCCTTATAGGGGAGCAGCTTGGCTAGAGCACCCGACTGATAATCGGGAGGCCAAGGGTTCGAATCCCTTCCGGCCCACCTAGGAAACAGCTTATGATTGACTCACCGATAGGCGGAGCTAGATCCCGGCAAGAGGGTGGTCTGGCCAGTCATCAAGGGCGGCCCTAGATTCGTCAGCGATAAGACCGAGTGGAGAGGCACGAAGATTGTCTTCGATGTCTCCAGAAGGGGCGCCAAGACCGAGATCAGGTTCACCCACCAGAGCCCAGTCCCAACGCTGCGACGCTGTGACTCCCATGCCGACGCCTGGGGTTCACCCATCAGAGGCAGCCTGCGTAACCTGGTAACCGCAGGCAAAGGTGATGGGGTGGAGCAACCATATCACGGCAACCAGGCGCTGGGCCTTTTCCTAGGACCTGGCGATGGAGAAGCGCTATGCCGACCTCCAGTCTGCCTACCAAGGCCTCTGCTTCGTGACGTACTCGATCCATCTATGCTTGCACCGCTGGCATTCGTGCTCCTCCTCGTAGGAGTATACCCACACATGGTAGGGCTCCTTCAACTGCACCCCTCTCCCGGTCACCCATCCTCTCTTTGACAGTTCGACCTTCTCGGCGGACTTCCTCTTGTTCCATAGCACACGCTTCCGGGATTTCTCGTGGCACTTTGGGCAGGTATGGTAGTACCACCCCATGGTCCTGATGCCGACCGCCGCGCCCTTCAATCTTCCGCTGGGTTGGAAGCGCGCGAGCCAGCCTTTGCCCCCGGCGGTAGTCGTTGCTAGGCGCGTTCTATCAGATAATGGACCGGTTCATACTCATAGCACGGAGTCGTCGCTATAGTGTATGATTACCCATTGGACTCATTCGAGAACCATTTTAGCTCGCTCCGACGCTTTTCGGGCCGATGCAAGTACAAGAAACATCAAATCTCGGAGAGGTGTCCTCCAAGGACGCCCTGGCCGACCGGAGCCTCTGCGCCCTGCTCGCGCTTGTAGGTTCGAAACGGATGGGCACCAGCGTCCTTCGCAGGCGTACCAAGCTGTCTCACGCGGCCTTCGACAGCCTCCTCGGCTGGCTTCAGCGGGAGTACCTCGTCGACGTCGTGTCCACCATGACAGGTCTCGGAGTCGAAGAAGAGGTGGCCCTGACCGAGCGTGGCGAGGCGCTGCTCGTGACAATGCTGGAGACGACCTGCGAGCTTCCAGAATTTCGCTGAGGCCTACCCGACCCCTCAGACCACTTGGGGCTCCGCGACGGTGAGGTCTATGGCGATTTCGGCGATGTCCGACCCGTACTCCGCCGTCCTCCTAATACTCTCGAGCATTAGTTTCGCAGAGGCGACCTGGGCTCCGCTCATCTTCGGCGCTAGCACTTCGCCGCTGACTTTCCCCTCCATCTGCAGGACCTCCTTCGACTTTGCTATGGCTTCCTCTGCCATCTTGCCGTCGAGTCGGAGCAATGAAGCGATAGAGCTGTCGAACACTTTCTTGGAAAGCGCGGTCATTTCATGGATCTTCTTGACGGCCTGCTCCGAAAGATTGCCGAGGTTTTCTGCTTCGGTGGCTATGCTCGCCGCGTGGTCGGCTACTCTCTCTACGTTCTTGACTACGAGCCTGTAACCTAGACAGTCTCTCGTCGACGCTAGGCCTATCTCCTGGATCACCGACCTATCCCTCACCGCTATGTTGAGCTGCCTAAGGAGGAAGTGGTAGAACCTGTCGACTTCGTCGTCGCGTTCTACGACTTCTCCTGACATTCCCGTGTTCTCTCCTTGAAGGACACTGACCGCATCGGTTAGCATACCTCCAGCGATGATGGCCATGCGTTCCAAGGCCTTCTTCAGCGGAAGGTCGATGTAGCCGGACAGGCACTGCGTGAGTATGCCTCCCGACGACTCTTCGATTATCTCTACGCCTACCAGTTTACGCCTGATGCCTTCTCGGATGAACCCTCTGAGTCCAGGATCAGATTTGCCAATAGCGACCCTAATGATGTCGTACCCAGCCAGATAATAGGAGATGAAATGCCTCAGCAAGAAGTCTCTGTCGAGACCTTGTGCAGTTTCAAGGGTGGCCTCTGATTTGGAGGATGTCCGTATGTCTCTCCTAGGGACTATCAGTAGCGAAGAGTCGGGCTGCACGAGCACGGCTACGGGGTCCTTTGCCCTCAACCCTACATCAGTTACCCAGCTCTTCGGAAGAGAAACCACGAAGCTGTCTCCTCCCGTCTTCTGCACCCTCCTGAAATCTTGCCTTCTGGATTCGGCCATCAAGTCGCCCCGAATGTTGGGGAATAGCCAGTATATACTTCTTGCCCGGACGACAATTGGTCATTGGGATAGACTCCAGAGGCGCGACCTAGCCCGGCGGAACAGAGGCAAGGGAGTCATGGCTCGGTCGTCGCGACGGCCCGGAAGATACAGGAAATGATCTGGATGAGCGTGGGCGAATTCGCCCGAAGAGGTGCTGGGCTCGCGAGGAAGATTCCGTCCTTGGACGACGCCATCGCCTCCAGCTACAGAGAACGTCAAGGAGCCCTTTCAGGGAAAGGACGACCCAAAGTGCGTGTTTTCCTCCATGCTGATGCTCAGGCGCCTCGAGCGCATCGCAGACCATGCGACCTACATCGGGGATGTGGTCGAGCGTGTAGCCACCGGGTGGCTATCACCATGACCTGTGAGGATCGTACCTCAGAGTCATCACCTTCGTGACTTCCTTCCCAGCTGTTATGGATACCTTCTCCCCCATGGAGACCTTGATTCCTGCTCGGCTGTCTGCGACCCCGAAGAGCCTGGCGTCCGCCTCTCTGAACAGAGAGATCTCTATCTTGCTCCCCCAGGGGACCGTGTATCTCAGCGGGTGAATCTCGGCACCGAGCCTTTCGGTGTAGGTGGGGGTTATGTGGCATATGCCCACTTCGTCCCTCCCGACGTGGGCGAATGCGGATGGCTCGACCATGTTCCCTCTAATCCTATCGACGTAGGAGTAGTAGCCAGTGGAGCCCGCTCGCGTGGCAACCACTACCCCATCCGCTATGGCCGCCTCTTCGAACCTAGCGCCTTTCCCAGAGACGCTCAACTTGTAGCGGAGACAGCTCCCTTCGTCTCCCCTCTGAAGGTAGACGTCCGTGAACACTTCCCCGAGCACTTTTGCCTCCTTAGTGACCCTCAGCCGTCGGTGCGCATCTACCGCATATTCTCCGGACCTGATCTTTGCCAACGCCTCAGGGAGTTCGTCAAAGGTGGTTTGCGCAAGGTGGGCTTTTGATCCGGCGGCCCCCTTCGACCGTACGCCTACGAAGAGCAGTGGGAGCTTCTCGGTCCGCCCGTATCTGCCGAACCGCCCATCCCCGCCTACGACGATGCCGAAGTCCGCTCCGGCCCTTCCCACTTCGATGCCGGCCTTCAGAACAATCCTGCTCAACTGCGCCGGAGCGACCTTGGGAGCGTCACCGTCCAGCAGGAGGACCGCCTTCACCTGTCGCTCCCAGCTCCGACAAACTCGAGGATGCTCCCCTCTCCTGTGTCCCTCCTGCCCGTGGCGATGAACTTGGTCGCTTTCGCTCTAGCTTCGTTCTGGAGTGGTGTCGACACACCTAGTTTCTCCATCATCTTGAGCGAGTTTTCAACCGCGAACCCCCTGAAGTGGTTGTTGAAGTAGCCGAACGTTTTCTTCACCCTGGACGTGACATCCCTCACCTTCGGAACCCATCCGTCGAGCTCGCCGTCGGTGTACCTGTAGTTGTACCATGGCCTGCCACCCCTCCCGTGCCATCTTACGAAGGCGAAGTCCGCAGTCACGATAGTATCCGGAGGGAGTAAGGGCTCATCGACGATTACGTTGGCCAAGTTCCTGCTACTGAGGTACGACCAGACCTCTTCTCTCAGCCACGAGGGGTGCCTGAACTCGACCGCGAACGACAGGTCATCAGGCGCCCTGTCAAAGAAGCCTTTCAGCTTCTGAAAGTCATCTTGGAAGGAATAACTCGGAGAGAGTTGTACCAGGACCGGTCCCAGCTTCCCAGCTGCTATGAGTGGCTTCAGAAGGCCCAAGAACCTGACCGTGTCCGCTTCGACTCCCTGCGACAGGTCCAGCCTCTTGTCGTGGGTAATCAACCTGGGGAGCTTCACAGAGAAGATGAAGTTCTCGGGCGTATATCTCGCCCAGCCGAGCACCATCCCTTTCGAGGGATACGCGTAGAACGTCGAGTCAATTTCCACAGTCGCGTAGAGCTTGGAGTAGTATGATAGTTTGTTAATCGAGGAGCTCGGGTAGAATACGCCATTCCACTCGTTGTACGACCAGCCTGACGTGCCGAGGAGAAGGTCGGTCAACCGGTCGGGCTGCGGGGCTGCTCTTGATTTAAGTCTGGGGCATCGTCCTTAGAGGATGGGCATCCAACCTGGTCTCGCCGACCACGTGGCCACCGCGTCGTGGGAGTGTATCGACTCGAAGCACCTTCCGCCTATGAACAGGGCATTCGGGAACCTGCTGACGCACTCCCTAACGATGTCCTCCGCGAACCTCGGGTTAGATTGAGCCTCGAGGATCTTTTTCGCTTCATCCAGCCTCTTCATGTGTTCGATGGGAAATGCCGAGAAGCACTCTGTGATTCTTCCAATGACGGCGATAGAATTGAGGGGCTTGTTGCTCTTCAGGTACACCGTCAGTTGCGCTCTCTGCATGTGCCCCACGCCGATCATCTTCTTTGAGCATGGGCATGCCGTCATCCCGTCTACCACGTACCGGTATGTGACCAAGCCTCGCTCCGTTGCCCTCATGGTGACCTTCGCGAACTGATCCTCGTAGGGGAGTTCGAAGTCCGCGGTGACGCTAGACCCCGGCTGTGTCTGATTCACCTCTTTGCAAATCCACCGCAGCCACTGCTCCACCCCCTTCGGTTTCCTGCTGTTGGCCGCCTTCACCATCCGGCTCATGTGAACCCCCCTATGGAGCCCTGTGGAGGTCTGGATGGAGAGTCCGATTGGCATGGTCATGCTACCCGAGCTGCTGATCACTCGGAGATTAGCGATGCCAGCGTCCACAGGCAACTGGGAGACCTCAGCCTGTACGTCGGCCGTCGCATCGATGAAGTCCAGGGCGTCGGCTGTTCGTTCATGCCGCTTCAAGGAGTTCCGAAACCCTTCGGCACTCCTTAAGTAACTTTTCCTAGGTCAGGCGCGAGAGGGTCTTCCACCCCTGCCTTCCTGAACGACGCGCTCCTCGCGAGGCATCCGGTGCATTCCCAGCAGTGCTCCCTCCCGCTCCGGTGGCAGCTCCATGTGAGCCTGAGCGGCACACCTATCGAGCTTGCTAGCCTGACCACCTGGTGCTTTCGCATGCGCCCCAGCGGACGGAGGATTCTGAGCCTCCTGCTCCTTAGAATTGGGGATCCAGCGCGGAACGCCTTCTCCAAGTTAGCGAAGAACGTCGGGCTAACATCAGCGAAGACGGGCGTGTCGTCCCTGTTGTGTCCTCCCACTAGCGCCGATGCCTTGGTTTCTTCGGCATAGGACGCGGCGAAGGAGTAGAACACACTGTTCCTGAGCGGAATGTATGTCGGCGGAAGGCCGCCAAAATTGATGCCGGGGATGTCAGCGGCCTCTCTGAGGTCGGGAAGCCTCACGAACCTGTGTTCTATCACGCCGATTTTGGCCGCCATTTCCCTGGCAGACTGGATCTCACTGTCAGCTATCCCGCGATATTCGAAGGTGAGAGCCCTTGCGCTGTATGTCTCCTTGGCCAGCAGGAGCGCGGTGGCGGAGTCTATTCCGCCCGAGAGGAGCACTATGGCTTCTTTCGTGCCGATCGCGCACCGTCCTGGTGAATCTTCGCCAGGATGTGACTTCCCTTGTTCAGCCCCTCGTACACGTAAACGCCCACGGAGGTCACGTTCTTTGGCATGTTGGGTGTAATCCTAGACAGCACCTCCCTCGCCAGGTTCTCGACGGTTGCTTCTCCATCCAGCAGCACAGTGGTGTCCTTCGGGGCCTTGATGGCGAACTCTCCGTGGACTGTGTCGAACTTCATTGACACGCTCTTCCTGTCTATGGATGTCACATACTTGCCGCGAATGAACAGCTTGTGGTCGAGGCCCCTGATGGCTTCCCTGACAATCTGCTTCGCGACGCCGAAGTCAACAACCATCCCTTCGACAGGTCTACCCGCCACCTCCACCAGAACGCTGGAGGTATGCCCATGCATCACGGAACACTTCTCGGTCTTCGGAAGAATGTGGGCATAGTCGAAGTTGAAGGACGGGTCGTCCAAGAAGATAGTCTGTACTCTCTCTTCTTCGTTCAAACCAAGCACTCTTATGCCGTGGTCGGACCTGTCGCTTCTCAGCGAGTCCCTCCTGACTACGAGGCAGCTCTTCCCCTTGAGGAGGACCTGTTCCTTCTCGCTCAACTCACGTTCGACGAACATCCAGATGCCGTTGACCTGGAAGTCCGCCCTGAGGCCCCCAGTGCCAGGAACCGCGACACTTTCCTTGAACCCGATGCCCAGCGAGCCAAGGAGGTCGGCGACTAACTGGTGGGTGCTCGTCTTTCTCTGGGTGCCTCCTGTCCTGTAGCTCCTCTCATAGGCGCCGGCATCAAGCTTCTTCAGCCTCGGTGCCAGCTTGGACAGAATCTGCTCGGTCGACAACCTTGGGACGGATAAAGTGCTTGGTTTATACCATTTCCGTTCAAGGGGGCGGGTAGTGCGGCCTTGATCCAGTGGTTAGGATAGTGGCTTCCCAAGCCACTTGCCCGGGTTCGAATCCCGGAGGCCGCACCATTAAGAGCACCGTGCAACCGTTCAGAGCGGGCGTTGCCAGACCTTGGAACGCGCGCTCGTAGAACGGATTTACGCTTGTCGCCGAAGTCGTACGAAAACTCCGTTACACACGCTTCGTTTCATATACGGCTGCCAGCCTCAGGGCCTTCCTGGTTCCGGATGGCATAGGTAGTCAGTCTCTGATGGCCTTTAGCGCTTCAATTGCCTCGGTAATGTGCTGTTTGGGCCTGAGTTGCGATGAGAACGTATGCCTCACGACGCCTTTCTTGTCTATGACGAATGTGACCCGGCCGGGGATGAGGCCCATCGACTTCGCACCGTACTCAGCTCTGACTTTCCCCTCTTCGTCAGCGAGCAGCGGGAATCTGGCACCGCACTCCTTCGCGAAGCCGCTATGGCTCTCGGCTGAGTCGGAGCTTATGCCGATTATTTCTGCTCCCATCTCCAGGATGCTGTCATAGCTTTCGCCGAATGCCTTCGTCTCTGCCGTGCACCCCGTGGTGAAGTCCTTTGGATAGAAGTACAGGACTACATTTTTCGTACCCGCGAAGTCGTGCAGCGACACCATCCGTCCTCCCGGCGCTGGGAGGGTGAAGTCCGGGGCCTTTTCGCCGACCTTTGGACCGCTCAAGCCACTCAGGTCCCTTCAGTGATTTTCCTCAGGGTAATCGACCCGTTCCGGATGTCTAGGTCATAAATCTCATTGACATCGAGCCTCATGCCTAACATATCATACTCTGACTCAGTCAGGGTCATGATGATTTTGGAGAACCCTGTCTCCCTCATCTGGGGCATCAGACCCATGGATTGCAACTGCGACACCATCCCCTGGACGACTCTGGCCTCATCGTTAGCAGGGAACATTTCCGGCCTGCGCGCGTCTCTGACCTCCACCAACTCGATCTGCTTCGCAGGGAGCCCAGTCAGGGGGTCAGTCACGCCGCTGATCCGGTTCACCTTCACCTTGCTCATCTGGCATGTCTCTCGCTGCCGCTGGTATAAACTCAGCGCCAGCGGTTTGCGCTCGGTTTGCCGCATGAAAACGAGTTATTGCAGCGAGTCTGGCCGAGGCTCGGCCTGGTTCTCTTCAGGCGACTCCGGCTGCTGCTCTTCTAGAGGCACCGATACGCCACCTTCGTTCTGCTGGTTCGCCATTATGGCTTCGACGTCTTCTGGTGAGAGAATCCTTGACATCGAGAGGTTCACGAGAGAGTTCGCGGAGGCGTCGCCTGACATCCTTCCTATCCTCCCCCTGAGCTGCCGCCACTTCAGCTTCGTGTTTCCACTCTTAGACGTGTAGATGATGCCAAGCACATCCCTAGCGTTGATGAACGTGATGTCCCTGATCTTCTTGAGGTCGACCTTGTCCACCGCCTCGACGTAGATGGATCCCTGGTCGCCTTGCTTCTCGGGGAATACTTCGGGGTCTCTGAGGTATGACTCTGGGATGAAACTCCTACAAGTACTGCTGATTAGAAACCGTCTGAACCCCTCTAGATTGCAGGTGAGATCAAGCTCAACCACCCGACTTCGCCTGAATCTGCGGCGCGTTTCAGAGGTTATAAATTGATTCCCAACGCACCGAGGCGGATGCCTCGACCAGATTGTGGGTTCTCGTACTCAAGATCCTCGACATCTGTCGGTTCAGTAGGCTAAATCCGGTCATCACCCACGACCTCTGAAGGGCAGGGTCAACATTAAAGCGTTCCAATCATCTTTCATACCGTGTTGCGCTTTCTCATCAGGCTCAAGGGTGGCGCCTTCCGAGGGGACCTCCTGGGGGTAGTCCGCGCGATGGCCCGAGAGCTCGGGGTGGAGGCGAAGAACCCGAAGTGGACTTCCTACGGCGCCTTGGAGCTGGACGTGTTCGTGCCTGGCCGTCCAGACTTCGAACTCTTCGTCGCCGCGCTGGAGCCTCTTACGGCGCCAGAATTCACCCACGACCTGAACACCGCCCCGAAGTTCAGGCCCGAAGACGAGATCTTCACCGAGGCCAAGTCGCTGTTCAACGCCGAGCGGTACTGGGAGTGCCACGAGGTCCTCGAAGGGATTTGGCGGACGAGGGCCGGAGACGAGAAGGCCCTCCTGCAGGGGGTGATACTGGTCTGCGCCGCTTTTGTCCACCATCAGAAGGGCGAAGATACGGTGGCTCTGGGCATTTTGGAAAGTGGGGTACTGATGCTGGGGTCTTCACGGCCATCCTATGGGGCCTTCAGGGTCGACCGCCTGAAAGCGGGCTCTGAAGAGATACTGAAGAGGAAACGTTTCATCAGCTTCGAAGTCTAGCCGAACACAGGCAGGTTCATCGGATTCGCCTGCTCTCTCAGTTGCTCTCAGGGCCTCAGGGCCAGGAGGTCAAAGATCAGCGACACGAAGGAGAGGACTACCAGGCCGGTCCAGGCCCAGCCTCCATATTGTCCTGCCCAGTTGTAGAGGGTGATAGCCGCCACGATCGCGGAGAGGGCGCCGCCTGCCATGAAAGCGCTCCTGAACCCGATGTAGCAGACCAGGGCATCTAGGACAAGAATGGCCCCTAGGGCCGGTACGGCGCCCTGCAGGGCTGGTATTGGGCAGCCGCTTCTGGGGCACAGAAACGACGGGCCGAGACCCCAGCCGACTATCGCCGCCCATATCCCTGTCAGAAGGTTGAAGGTTGTCGAGGCTCTTTGCGCCAGAGCCAGGCTACTTCACCATCGCCAGCTTGTAGTGTCCTGCCTCAATGTTCTTGTTGATGTTGTCCTTTACCAGATAGAGCCTGTGGATGGGGCTGCCCGTGTTCGGCGAGAGCGTGTAGTCGGCGCCCACCACATACTCTTGTACCTTGCCGTCCCTACACGCGTGGGTGAACTTCTTGCCATGCTTTACCCCCAGGGAGTTCATGTGCACGTCCTTCAGCGTGGTGCACGTCAGCACAGCCCACTCCTCGTCATCGGGAATCGACTCGAACCCCACGCTCGCCTTGAGCGGCTCATCGTATCTCTTGTCGTCGCAGAAGAGCTTCTTGCAGCCTCTGCACCTCCAAACGTCCACTACCCCCTGAAGGTAGTTATCGCGGTTCACGTTAACCATGCCCAAGAAGACTATCTCGTGCTCATGTGGCGCAGCCATGATACTAGGCGCCCCCCGCATCCGCCCTTTTCTCCATTGCGGCGTCGTACAGGGGGATTAGCTCAAGGATCAGCCTGTCTACCCTCATCCGCCTCTCGCTGATCTCCTTCACCATCGCCTCCCTCCACGTCCTATAGTGGTTCGCTATCCCGAGCCTAGGATGGACTGGGATTATCCTCTTCCCGTCACCGGAGATTATTGCCATCCCCCTCTCCAGGAGCGTAGCAGCCTCCGCCTCACGGGATGAGGGAATCTGTCCTTCCTGGAGCAGCCTGAGGTACAACGATGCCTCGTTCCGGGACAGGCCGGCGTCCACGCCAAGCCGTTTGAGGACCCCTTCCTCGTCTCTGATGCTTTCTCCCTTGCTCAATGCTTGGTGGTCCCTGGCGAGTTCCACAGGAACTCGAAGTAGTCCTTGGCAAAGCTGGCCAGCCCATGGTGCGATGCCCATATGGCCAGAGGGAGTCCTCCCTGCTCGCCTCCTCCGAGCAGGAGAACTACTTCGCGCGAATCTGACACGAGGCCTCCGCCATACATAGTCTTCCTCGTCCTGAGTTCCGAGTGTCTGGCCAGTTGACCGGCTGCCTCCTTTGGGAGGTCAGGTGAAGTAAGGATCAGGCACTTCACCCCCTTCTCCTTAAGTGCCGCAAGTAGCGGCTCGATCCGGTCGGTGAACGGCGCCAGTTGTGCGGGTAGGGCGATGAGCAACTCCGCCCTGCAGTTCAGAAGGAGGTTCTTCACTCTCGAGAGAATCTCATTCGTCCCCCGCATGATCCATATGTCTGGTTTCTCCTGCTCCCCCCTGCTGACGTATATTCCCATCAGCTCTTCCAGCGCGACCTGCTCCATCTCCTTCCTTTCGGTCTCCTGGCGGGACTTCAGCTCTTCCAAGGCCGTGTCAGGCGGCTTGGCCGTGTAGACGGTCGGCCTGCTCTTCTGTTCCTCCACCCAGCCGTGCCTATGGAGGGACTCGAGCGCATCGTAGACCTTTGAGTATGGTATCCTCGCCTCCCGGCTCACGTCGCTCGCGGTCATCGTCCCGCCCTTGAGAAGGGCGACGTAGGCTTTCACTTCGCTCCCCGTCAGCCCGAGTGCCTCGAGGGACACGGTGGCGCGTTCGCTCAGTGTCATCTGCCCGCCCGACAGCACGGGCCATCTTTAACTTTTCACCCTCTGGAAAGTTAAAATGCTTATATCCACTCGGCGGGAGAGACTCTCCAGCGAACCTATTTTGGCTCAAATCGCTGACGTCAGCCTTGAACTGAAGAAAGAAGTTTCCAAGGGGAACTTCATCCGCCAGACGCAGTCTATCTGCCCTGACTGCAACAGGATACTGCCAGCTATCGTCTTCGAGCGGGACAGCAAGGTCTGGATGACGAAGACATGCCCTGAACACGGCGAGACTGAAGAGCTCTACTTCGGCTCCTATGAAATGTACAGCAAGTTTTCGCGCTATTGGAAGGACGGGAAGGGGACGCACGCAGCTAATGTCCCCCTCGACGTCTGCTCATGCCCAGCGAACTGCGGTCTCTGTTCCAACCATCTGTCGCACACCGGCCTCTCAAACATCATAGTGACGAACAGATGCGACCTCACCTGCTGGTACTGTTTCTTCTACGTCAAGAAGGGACTGGAGGGGGCCTACGTCTACGAGCCTACCCTCGACCAGGTAAGGGAGATGGGGCGCTCGCTGAAGGCGGAGCGACCTGTGGCGGGCAATTCCGTACAGATCACCGGAGGGGAGCCGACGCTCCGCGAGGAGCTGCCGACAATCATCAAGATACTGAAGGAAGAAGGAGTGGACCACATCCAGCTCAACACCAATGGCATCAATCTGGCTCTCAATCCGGGCCTTGCGAAGCGCTTGAAGGACGCCGGGGTCTCCAACCTCTACATGAGCTTCGACGGAGTCACTCCGAAGACCAACCCGAAGAACCACTGGGAGGCGCCCTACGCCATCGACGCCTGCCGGAGAGTGGGCTTGGGCGTAGTCCTTGT
>JAJZIG010000046.1 GCA_021851265.1 archaeon
CGTGGTTCCAGGTGCTCCTCTCCTCGCTCATAGCCGGAGCCGGGCTCCTCTACGCGGCCACCATTTTCGGGGTCAGCTTCGCCCAGGCGGACTTCCTGGGGGTGGCGGTGGTGGTCTTCCTGACCAGCATAGCGATGACGACCTTCGGCCTGCTGATCAGCGCGGTCGGCCTGTACATGAGGACTGCCCTCATAGTGGCGAACATATTCCTCTTCGTGACCATGCTCCTCTGCGGCATCGACTTCGCGGTCTCGCGGCTCCCTATCTGGCTCCAGCCGCTGTCCTGGGCGATCCCGCTCACCTACGGCACAGAGGCTGTCCGCATGGCCATAGCCGGTGCTTCAATCCCTGCTCTCCTCCCCATGCTGGGCTGGGAAGCCCTCGACGCGGTGCTGGTGATGCTGGCCGGGTTCGGCCTCTTCAGCGGCTTCGAGCTGCTCTCGCGGAGGACGGGCAGGTTCGAAGAGTACTAGGGCCGTCCATTGAGGCTCCACCTCAACAAGCCGGGGATAAGGGCGCTGGGGGTCGCAGAGAGCTTCAGGGAGGGCCAACGCGCGTCCGTCCTTGCCGGGGTCGTGATGCGGAGCGACTTCGTGATAGACGGGGTCGCCCTGGGGAGGACCGAGGTGGGAGGGGACGACGCCACGAAGTCCATAGTCGGGCTCTTCAGGAGGCTTCACAGGAACGACATCAACGTCGTCCTGGTCTCTGGGGCCATCCTGAGCCTCTACAACATCGTGGACGTCGACGCGCTGTCCGAGAGGACGGGGACCCCGGTCATATGCCTGACCTACAAGGAGACTTCGGGCATCGAGGGGGCGATAAGGCGCCACTTCCCCGAGGGGGCCGAGGGGAAGCTGGAGGCCTACCGGCGGCTGGGCAGGAGGGCGGGGGTGAAGCTCGGCACCGGCCACAGGGTGTTCGTCAGGTCGGCGGGGCTGGATGGACGGGAGGCGAAGTCCGTGCTCGACGCGTTCACCCTGCAGGGGTCGGTCCCGGAGCCTGTGAAGGTCGCCAAGCTACTGGCCCGGGCCGCTATGGCCTGGCGATCTTGACCATGGGATTCATGGCCCACTTCGGGTCGAAGGTCTCCTTCAGCTCCTCCATCAGGTGGTAGGTCCGCGGATACTGCCGCCTGACGAACCTAGCCCTCAGCATCCCGTCGCCATGCTCCCCGGTCATGGACCCTCCCATCTTCCACACCCCCTCGAAGCACTCCTCCATCAGCTCCTCGTTGGTCTTCATCCCGGCCTGGCCTCCGAGGTCGATGAGGGGCCTCGCGTGCAGGTTCGCGTCCCCCGCGTGGCCGTAGAGTATGTACTCGAGCCCCCGCTTCTCGAACTGGTCGACCAGGAGCCTGACGAGGTCGCCGAGCCTCTCCCGGGGGGCCACCAGGTCCTCCACCCCGGGGACGGGGGTACGCCCTCCTCGCTTCATCTCCCGCGCGGCGGTCAGGGTCTCGTTCCTCGACGCCCAGGCTGCAGCTATGTCCCCCTCGTCTGTCATCACCAGCGGCTCGAGCCCTCCGACGGCCCCCGCCGCCTCCGCGACCCTGTCCTCAGCCTCCCCCTCGCTCCCGTCGAGCTCGCAGAAGACCATGAACGGGTCGTCGGAACGCGAGAGCCTCGAGACCCTCTCCCACCTCCCGGTCTCCCGGAACACCGACTTGTCCACCACCTCCAGGGCTGACGGCGCGAGACACCTGAACGCCCCCACGGTGGCGTCCAGGTCCTGAAGGGCTGACTCTGCCACGAAGAGGGCCCGCCACCTTGGCCGGGGGACGGTCATCAGCGTCGCCTCCGTTACGACGCCCAAGGTCCCCTCGGACCCGGCGAACAGCCTCTGGAGGTCGAACGTCCCGTCCCGGAGCGCCTTCTCCAGCCTGTACCCTGAAGAGTTCTTGGCGACCCTGGGCGCCTCGTCCAGGATGTCGCGCCAGTTCTCGACGACCAGTGACGCCGCCCTCCTGGTCCTTCCGTCCCCTGACAGCGCTTCTTCTACCGCGACCGGTCCCAGCGCCCCCACGCTCCCGTCTGCGAAGACGACCCTGGCCCCGGCCAGGAAGTCCACCGTGGAGCCGTACTTGAGGGTCCTCGCTCCCGACGAGTTGTTGGCCACCATCCCCCCCACCGTGCAGCTGGCATAGGACGACGGGTCCACCGGCATCCACGCGCCTTGCAGGGAGAGGGCCCTGTTGAGGTCCGCCTTCACCACCCCCGGCTCGCAGTAGACGAGCCCTTCGCCTACCCTGATGGCACTCCTCGACTGGACCAGGATCGCCCCCCTGCCGACAGACTGGGACGGGATCGAGGTCCCTCCGCCCCGGGGGGTCACCGCCAGCCCCGACGCCGCCGCCTCCCTCACAGCCTGGGCGACCTCCTCCTCGGACCCGGCGACGTAGGCCCTGGCCGGCGCTATGGCGTAAATCCCCGCGTCCCTGGAGAGCGTCGCCAGCTCGGCGTCCGAGATTACCCTTCGCAACCCTGACAGGTTGCCCGCCCACCTATGTTGGCTTTGCGCCGGGCCTGGAGCTCCGCCGCGCCTCCCTCCCCGCGGGGAGCCTGATGTCCGCCGCCATCTCCACCCACCTGGGCCCCACCTCGCGGACCCTCCTGGGGACGAACCTCGCCCCCTTCGGGAGGATGGCCCTGAGCTCCTTGCGGAGGGCCCCGGCGGCCTCGGCTTCGTCCTCCCCGAGCACGTGCCTGTAGTAGTGGATGGTCGCGCCCCCCCTGGCCAGGCTGAGGGCTGTCGGGAGGTACCTGTCCGCCTCGGAGGGGTGGGGCATCAGTATCCTGTCGAACTTCTCCTCCAGGACACCTGGGAGGTCAGCCGCGTCGCCGCGCACCACCCTGACCAGGCCCTCCACCCTGTTCATCCTGTCGTTCTCCTCGTGGAGGGCTGCGGCAGCCTCGTTCACTTCGCAGCTCGTCACCGTCGCCCCTGCGACCTTCGCCACCGCTATGGAATAGGGGCCGACCCCAGCGAACATATTCAGCACCCGGTCGGTGGGCCGGGCCAGCCTGGCCACACGCAGCCTCTCGGTCGACAGGCGCGGCGAGAAGTACGCCTTGGCCACGTCCACCCTGAACGCGCATCCGTTCTCCCTGTGCACCGTGGTCGTCCTCCTCTCCCCTGCGAGGTGCGCCAGCTTCCTGAGCCTGAACTCCCCCTCTATCCCTCCCTTCTGCTCCAACACCACCCTGACGTTCTTCATCTCCTCCAGGAGCGCGCCGGCGATCTTCCGCTTCTCCTGCGCCAAGAACCCCATGAGCCTGACTATGGCTATGTCTCCGACGACGTCTACCCCCGAGGAGACCCGGTCCGCCCCCTCGACCCCCGCCCTTTCGAGGGCGGCCCTAATCAGCCGGGGCACTTTCTTCCCTCTGGGACGGCACGTAGTAGTACGCCCCCCTCTCCTTCTGCTCCCTGTCCAGCTTGGACCCGGGCTTGTTGACCCTGGGCCTGCCGGTGTTGACGTCCCGCCTGTACGTGAGGCCCACCCGGCTCAGGAAGTCGTTCATCCCTGCCTCCTTGGTGAGCGGGGGGGTCGCCTCGCCGGAGACCCCGGGCTCGCCGCTGAAGACCAGGAGCCTGTCGGACACGATGTCCACCACCTGGAGGTCGTGGTCTATCACCACCGCCGCCTTCCCCCTCGCCTTCACCATCCTGTTGATCGCCCGGGACACCACGAACCTGTCCTCTACGTCCAGGAACGCCGACGGCTCGTCCAGGGCGTACACGTCGGTCTCCTGGGCCATGGTGGCGACCACGGCCACCTTCTGGAGCTCCCCCCCGCTGAGCTCGCCCATCCTCCTCGCCAGGAGCTTCTCCAGCCTGAGGGGGGTGACCAGGTTGTCCTGGAGGGCAGGGTCGCTGTACTTCGTCCCCAGGGTCGACATGAAGAACTCCTCCAGGGTCCCATCGAAGTCGGAGCTGAGGTACTGTGGCTTGTACGCCACCTTGGCGTCGACGTGCACCACCCCCTCGGCGGGCTTCTCCACCCCGGCCAGCATCTTCAGGAATGTCGTCTTCCCCAGGGCGTTGGCGCCCACCACCCCGATTATGGTGCCGCCCATGATCTCCCCCGCCCCCACCCTGAGCCTGAACGACGGGTACGCCTTGGCCAGGTCGGTGTACCTCGCCACCGCGGCCTCGCTCTCGACGGTCTCGCCGGCCGCCCTCAGCTCGAATGCCACGGAGTGGTCCCTGAACCTGACGTTCTCCTGGGGGAGATAGCCGTCCAGCAGGGCGTTGATACCCGTCCTGGCCGCGTACAGCCCTGACACTATGCCGTATGCCCCCGGCTCTCCGTAGATTATCTGGACGTAGTCTGTGACGTAGTCGAGGAAGGCTATGTCGTGCTCGACCACCAGGACAGCCTTCCCCGTTTCGGCCAGGCCGGTTATCAGCTTCGAGACCGCCAGCCTCTGGTAGACGTCGTTGTAGGACGACGGCTCGTCGAAGAGGTAGAGGTCCGCGTCCTTGAGGGCAGCGGCCGCGACGGCCACCCTCTGGAGCTCCCCCCCGCTGAGGTCTGGTACGTCCCGGTCCAGGGCCCCTCTCAGGCTGAGCGCGTCCACTACCTCGTCCAGCTTCTTCCTCTCGTCCATCTGCTCCAGCAGCGGCAGCGCCTTCCCCTTCCAGGCCTCGGGGATCTTGTACACCGCCTGGGGCTTGAGGGACACCTTCAGCTCCCCGTCGGCGACCTTCTCGAAGTGCTCCTTCATCTCCCGGCCGCTGAGGTACCTGAGGAACCTGTCCCAGGTCGCCTCGGCCTCGTAGTCCCCCAGGTTGGGGACTAGCTGTCCGGCGAGGATCTTGAGCGCCGTGGATTTGCCGATGCCGTTCCTCCCGACCAGGCCGACCACCTGCCCCTTCCTCACGGTGGGTATCCGGAAGAGCCTGAACGAGTTGACCCCGTACTGGTGTATCTTGTCTGTCTTCAGCTCCTCGCTCAGGTTCAGGATGTCGACGGCGTCGAAGGGGCAGACCTTGATGCAGATGCCGCACCCTATGCAGAGCTCTTCGGAGACCAGCGCGATCTTGCTCTCGGGGAGCGTGATGCACTCCTGGCCGTTGATGTTGACCGGGCACTCTTTGATGCACTCGAGGCCGCACTTCTTGGTCTGGCAGAGGTCCTGGTCGACCACCGCAATGCGATGCACCATCTCACTTCACCTACTGCTTTGCCAGTCTCTTGGGGATGGGACAGAAGCTGCATATGGCAGGGTCCCCCGCGAGGCTCAGGCTGTCCGCGCTGTGCCTCGACCTCATCGACTCCCAGACCGCCCCCTCGCTCGCCACCCCGGAAAGGTGCAGCGCCTCGTGCTCCCTGATCACAGGGAGGAGCCTGCAGCGGACGCATATCGGCTTTACGAACGCGGTCGGCCTCAGGGCTGAGAGGAAGAGTGCCGCCCCTGCCGTCCCTACCAGCCAGAGGGGGAGGAACCCCCCGAGGGGTCCGGCGACCGAGTAGAGGGCGTAGGCGGTGGCGCCGGACGCGGCCAGCAGGATCGCGCCGAGCGCGAGACCCTCCCGGCCCGGTATCAGGGTCATCCCCCTCGTGTTCTTGGAGAGCGCGGGCAGCGCCAGCACTGGGACCAGGGCCTGGAGGGGCGGGGTGAGCCTGACCACCCTCATCTTCTTGTTGACCTCCTCCCAGCCTGACGCTTCAGCCTTCGCCGCCATCCACGTCCCTCTAGAGCCTTCCGCGACGCGCCCTTCGGAGCCTCATCTCGACCCTTTCCCTGAGAGTCGACAGCTCCTTGGAGGGCGGGCCAGACATCTTCAGGACCATGGGGGTTATGGATACATGCCTCTTCACAACCACAGCCTCGGCGTCCGTCCTCTCCGGGAAGCTGGTGAGCCTCTCTCCGAAGAGCCAGTAGTACGGCCTCCCTCTGGGGTCGCGCCTCACCAGGACCTTGTCGGTGTACTTCCTCCTCCCCACCTCGGTGATCTTGATGGGCGTCGACTGTTGGACGCCCCGCGGGAAGTTGACGTTCAGGAGCTCGGCCCCCTCGGGCATCCCGTTGTCCAGGACGTCGCCGATGATCTCGCCGGCGATGACCCCGGCGTTTGTGAAGTCCGGCTGGTCGTACTCCAGGGCGAACAGCGACTCTCCGCTCACCTCCATGGAGAACGCTATGGCCGGTATCCCTGTGATTGCCGCCTCCAGGGCTGCGGCGACGGTCCCAGACGCGAGGATGTCCTGGAACGTGTTGTTGTCCCCTATGTTGATCCCTGAGACCACGAGGTCGGGCTTCCGTGGGAGTACCTTGTTCACGCCCACCATGACGCAGTCTCCCGGCGACCCGGAGACGGCATAGCACTCGAAGCCGTCCCGCCTCACCCTGTTCACCCGTATCGGCTTGTGGAACGTCAGGCTGAGCGCGGTGGCGCTCTGGGGCTGCTCGGGGGCGACTATGATTGCGTGGGCGTGCCTGGACGCTGCCCGGGCAAGCTCGAGTATCCCGTTGCTCTGGACGCTGTCGTCGTTGGTGACCATCACCAGCTTCTTGTTCTCAGACAAATCTGCCCGCCTTCGAGAGTGCTCTCTCTATAGACCTTCTGTCCTCTATCCCGTAGTACTTCGAAAGGACGACCCGCCCCTCCTCCAGCGTGTCCTCCGTCAGGGCGACTTCGACTATCAGCCGCTCCGTGTCGGAGAGCCCCAGGGACGCGACGGCAGCCGCGAGGTCCTCCTGGTCTTCGGACGCCTCGTCGATCATCCTCCCCAGCTTCCTGGCCGTCTCTCCTATCCTCCTCCTCTGGATCAGCAGGTCCCCGGCCGCCCGCTCGAGGTCGCGCACCCTCGCCGGCTGGCGCCTGGGCCGCACGTCTGCCGACCTCACCACGGTGAGCCCCTTGGAAGAGTAGTCCCTGACCCGGGCCGAAGCGGCGGCGTACACGACCCTTGCCTTCGGCGCCGCCCTCGACAGCCCCCTCTCCTCGACCAGCCCCAGCTCCGCCAGCCTCTTCAGGTGCCTGAGAACCCCCTGCACGGAGATTCCGGTGGCGTCTGAGAGCTCGCCCAGGGTGCGCGGCCTCACCGACACCGCATCCATGATCCGTAGCTTGGCCTTCGAAGAAAGCACCTCCTCGACGAAATCAATGGTCATTCGCAGGCGGATAGCAGGGGCTAAGTTAATAAACATGTGATTAATTAACTGTGAATGAATTAACATGAGCGGAGAAGGAGGCGGCGACAGAAGGAGAGACCTGAGAGACATGCTCGACGAGCTCGACAGGTACTTCGAGGACTTCGAGAAGGACATCGAGGACACGGTGAGGAACGCGTTCTTCGGGCATGACCGACAGAGCAGCCCGTTCATCGCAGGGTTCACCTTCAACATGGGCCCGGAGGGGAAGCCGTCGGTCCAGGTCTTCGGGAACAGCCCGGTGCGCCGGGACGGGTTCCGGTCGCCCATCAACGAGCAGGTCGTCGACGAGAAGGCAGGGTTGCTCAGGGCGATCCTGGAGATGCCCGGGGTCGAGAAGGAGGACATCAGCATCGACGCTACCGAGGAGAGCGCCGTCGTCACGGCGTCGAAGGGGGAGAAGCGCTATCGCGCCGAGCTTGGACTGAAGGCCGCCATCGATCCGGAGTCGGGGAAGGCGGAGTATCGGAACGGGATGTTGGAAATTTCGTTCTCATTGAAGGACAAGCCTAATAAGGGCTTCAGGAGGGTAAACGTTGTCTGAGAGTGGAGCCGGAGTGAGCCAGCAGCAGGTCCAACTGAAGGTCCTCGAAGCATACACGCGCGACGTTGGCAGAGGGGTCGCGAGGATCGACTACGACGCCATGGACGCGCTCGACGCATCCACCGGTGACGTCATCGAGATCAAGGGGAAGAGGCGGACTGTAGCGAAGTGCCTCCCGCTGTACCCGTCGGACGAAGGGCGGGGGATAGTCAGGATAGACGGGCTCATCAGGAACAACGCTGGCGTAGCCATAGGCGACGTCGTCGTCGTGAAGAAGGTGAAGGCACCGCCGGCGGAGAAGGTCGTCGTAGCGCCGCTGGAGGCGGTCCCGCCCATAGACGAGAGGTACCTCGCCGACGCCCTCGAGAGCGTCCCGGTGACGAAGGGGGACAACATCATGATACCATACTTCGGCGGAAGGCTGACCTTCCAGGTGGTCGGGGTAAGCCCGGTCGCCGACGCCGCGCTGATCACCCAGAGGACCGTGTTCGTGATCTCGGAGAAGGGAGAGGCCCTCCGGGGCGTCCCCCAGGTGACCTACGAGGACATCGGCGGGCTGAAGGACGAGATCCAGAAGGTCCGCGAAATGATAGAGCTCCCTCTGCGCCACCCGGAGATTTTCGAGAAGCTCGGGGTCGAGGCGCCCAAGGGGATACTCCTCTACGGCCCGCCCGGATGCATAGTTGGCGATTCCCTCATCGCGCTGGAGAACGGCGGACTGATGAGGATAGACGAGCTCGCGCGGGGGATGGTTCCTGGGGTGTATCTTGCAGACCTTCCCGTCTACCCACCCGCGAGCGCGAAGGCACTCCACATCTATGATGTCCCGGAGACCATACAGGTAATCACTGAAACTGGGAAACGACTGAGAATGACAACCAACCACCCCCTGATGACAGACGGAGGGTGGAAGGAAGCCGAAAAGCTGCAGCCAGGTGAACGGGTCAAGACGATTCGCTGGATTCCGTCGCCTAGCCAGTACGTCATAGTCTCCGATACCATAGACATGGAACGGCTCCACACACATCCTGCAATACCCAAAATCTGGGATGAGCAAATGGGCGAACTGTTCGGCATTTTCATCGCCGAGGGAACCGCGGGCAGGGAGAGGGTGTTCTTCACAATCGAAAAATTCGAAGAAGAACTCGCGGCCCACATCCGGAAGGGGATGGGGCTCTTCGCGGTCGAGGGGTACACGGTCCCGAAGAAAGGAAAGCAATGCAACGTCCTCAGATTCGACAACAGAGGGCTGGCCGACTTCTTCAGGCGGTACTGGTCCAAGGAGGAGAAGAGGGTTCCCTCTCCGATCCTGATGTCCCCGAACACCGTGGTCGCGGCATTCCTGAGGGGCCTATTCGAAGGAGATGGCTACACCAGAATGGGTGGAAGATATTACGGTGTCTTCCTCAAGAGCAAACACAGGAAACTGCTCGAAGAGGTCCAGACCCTCCTGCTGAGGTTCGGAATCAACTGCAGGATACATGGGAAGGGATACGTCACCAAGGGCGGCAAGCAGTCCGCCTCGTATGTGCTTGCCATCAGGGGCAAAGACGGAGTCCAAAAATTCAAGGACAGCATCGGTCTGATTTCGACCAGGAAGAGTGGAAGCCTCAAGGCCATTTTGGGCAAATACCGAAGGAACCTGAGCTATCTCAAAGACGACTTCGAGAGGATCAAGGAGGTAGAGAGGCTGCAGGGATGGCAGAGGGTATACGACTTTGAGGTGCCGAGCACTCACTCGTTCTTCTCGAACGGGATACTGAGCCATAATACTGGCAAGACGTTACTGGCGAAGGCCGTGGCGACGGAGAGCAACGCCCACTTCATTCCGATAAGCGGCCCGGAGATAATGTCCAAATTTTATGGGGAATCGGAAGCTAGACTCAGAGAAATCTTCAAAGAAGCGAAGGAAAAAGCCCCAACAATCATATTTATCGACGAGATAGATTCCATCGCGCCCAAGAGGGAGGAAGTAACTGGTGAGGTTGAACGAAGAGTCGTTAGCCAACTCCTGTCCCTGATGGACGGGCTGGAGGCCAGAGGAAAGGTGATTGTGATAGCGGCCAGCGTCACTGGCGACACTCCGATCCTAGTAAGGGACAAGGATGGTCGCGTAGAACTTACGCCAATCGGAAAGTTCGTCGATTCATTCTACAGCGACGGTGAAGAAGGAGTAGAGAAGTCGGCAGAGGGATTTCAGGTACTAGGACTGCAACCGAAGAAGTCGGCGAACCCGAAGTTCGCGAAGTTCACTTTCTTCGGAGGGAGCAAGTTCCAGCCCTTCCGAGGCGTGTTCAGACACAAGGTAAAAGAAGTCTACGAGATTGAGTATATCGGAGGAAGGGCGAGGACCACCGGAAACCACTCGGTGTTCATCAGGACGCCTCACGGCATCGAGGCGAAGAGGGTGGATCAGCTCAATGTGGGCGACGTTCTCGTTGATCTCCCGTTCAAGGCAAATAGGTCGAGGAAGGATCTGACGGAGATAAGGGCGCACGTGTTCGAAGAACGGCCCCTCCCGACATTTGAGCTCTACGACAGTGAAGCGACACAGGCTTACAACGAATCCCTCGTCCTCCAGGACGTCCCTGGACCGAACGGCCAGTCTCACCTCTTGGCGATTCGTGCAGGAGCAAATGCTTCGACTGTCCAGAGGTGGAGGCATAGCGGCACGATGCCTGATTCGGCACGCTGGGAAGAGGAGGGCATACCAAAGAAGGTCACACTGACGCCGGGCCTGAGCAGGCTCTTTGGCTACTACGCAGCAGAGGGCTCATCGGAGCAGAAGGAAGCGACCTTCACTTTCTCCAGGGAGGAGAGGTCCTTCGTCGAAGACGTAAAGTCGCTAATGTTCGAGATATTCAAGGTCCGCCCCTCAATCGAGCGCGAGCACAACAACGCGTACTCGTTGTACTACGAAAGGAAACCCGTCGCCTCGCTCTTGGGCGCGTTATTCGGGCACAATGCTCACGAGAAGCGCATCCCATCTTTCCTGTTCGAGGCTCCCAGAGAATACTTCTTGGAGTTCCTCAGAGGCGAGGCGAGGGGCGACGGCTACAACAGTCTGAGCAGGGGGACCCTGGAGATAACCTCTGTGAGCCAGAATTTCGTCCGAGCCCTCAACTGGCTCTGCCGCATGCACGGCATCGAAGCCTCGACGCACTCGTTCAAGGTCCCGGCTGGAAGGCCGATCGCCGGCGTCGTGGTCAAAAAGGAGACTATCGCCTACAGGCTGGACATAGGAAAGACCAACAATCCCTTCGCTACAGTCAAAATAAGGAAACAGCTGGCCCAGAAGCGAGCCGTCATTAGATCAATCACCAAGGTCCCGTACGACGGCTTCGTCTACGACATCTGTGGTGCCGAGGGGGAGGCCTTCTTCGGCGGAGAGAGCCCTGTACTTCTTCACAACACCAACCGACCCAACGCCATCGACCCGGCGCTCAGAAGGCCGGGGAGGTTTGACAGGGAGATCGAGATTAAGGTCCCTGACAAGCGCGTAAGCCTGGAGATCCTCCAGATTCACACCAGGAACATGCCGCTGGCCCAGAACG
>JAJZIG010000047.1 GCA_021851265.1 archaeon
GATGCGCCTCGCGGACGCCAGCGCCCTCGTCTCTCCGCATTCGAACATCCTCACCCTGGTGGTCCAGCTCCAGGACTCGCAGGGCATCCCCTCCGTGGCAAGAGCCCCAGCCAGGGTAATCATCTCATTCTCCAACAGCACCCTCCTGCAGGCCCCCATCGCCCTGACCATACCGAAAGGGTCTGACCTCGTCTACACCAACGTGACGCTTTCCCAGGCGACGAGAGGGACTTTCGCGGCCATCTCCAACGGACTCGCTTCGACCACCGCCCAGTTCAAGGCGGCGCCTCTTCCCGTCACCGAGACGTTCGTCGCCAGCCCGCTGACGGTGCAGTTGGGGCAGACCACCTCCATAGTGTTCACTCTCCTGTCGCAGGGGAACCCGGTCGTTGGCGCCGCTCTCTCCTGGACCGCCGTAGGCGGCTCCGTGTCCTCAAGCTCGTCCGTGACCGGACCCGCCGGGACCTGGACGGCGGCGTTCACCCCCGACGCGGTAGGGGTCTCGACCGTGGTGATCACCGCCTCCAGCCCGATAACGAAAGCGGCGAACTCCACCGTGTACGTCACCGTGGACCCCGCCCAGGCGCGGAGCCCGAGCCTCCTCCAGAAGCTCATGACGTTCCCTTACGTGCTGATCCCGGTGGCCGCGGCCGCGGCGTCGGTGCTGGTCGCCTTCCTGTTCCTGCGGCGCAGGCGCCGCTCCAAGGAGGCAGAGGGCGCCCTGTCTGAGGAGGAGCAGGGGTTCAGCTTCCTGGGCAGGGACACGTCTCTGGCGCCGTTCCAGGCGGCTCGGTTCTTCGCAGGGGTCCTGAGCGGGTGAAGAGAGCATGAGCGGCGAGGCCATAATCGAAGTCGCCAGGGTGTCGGACAAGGGGCAGGTGGTCATCCCCAAGGAGATACGGGACAAGTTCAACTTCGCCGAAGGGACAAAGCTGATAGTGGTGGCTACGGGGGACGCAGTCATCCTTCAGCGGATCGAGACCGTGGTCGGGTCTGTGAACACCAAGGAGCTGCTCGACCGGGTCAAGTGGCTCGCCGGAAGGCCCGGCGTCACCCCGCCCTGAGAGGCGCGATCTTGCGCTCCTGGCCCGCGTCGGCGGGCGGGCGGCTCAAGTGAGCGGAAGGGACGGATGTAGAATCGAAGGAGATGCCAGCTGAAGCATGGCAGGACCTGTCCCTGTCGTGCGTGTGGTCCCCCGCGGGTCGTCCGCGCCCCCGGGGGCGGAATCAGCTAAGCCCGAGCTCGGGGAACTTCGAAATCGGCAGGTTCAGCTCCTTCTGCAGGTCCCTGATCCTGTGGGCGTACTTCAGCATGCCCACCTTCTCGTTCTTGACCTTCGCGATCTTGTAAGCCTTCCAGTTCTTCTTCAGCGCCCCCCAGGTCTGTCCAATGGTGTACGTCGTGATGGTCAGAACAAGGGCGACCCTGGGTTATTTTAAGATTGGCGTCGACCAGGCGGGCTCTATCCCATGGCCGGAGGGGTGAACTCCAGGGGCTCATCATCGGAGGCGCACCCTGCGCCATTCCTCTTCTTGAACCAGGCCGTCACCACCCCGGACGGGGACTCGACTGCTATGAACTCGTATCCTAGCTCTGCGACCGACCGGATGGCCGAGGCCCTGAACATCCCGGTCTGCGACTGGATGCTCATCAGGTCGTCGAAAATCGCGCCTATGACGTATGGGGGCTCGGTGTTCCACCTGTACTTCCTCAGCACCCTGGAGACCCTGACGCTGGCGTCCCTGTACTCATCTCCTGGCTGGACGTACGACAGCTTGCCCAGGAGCACCTCCTCCGCCGGGGCCTGCGCCCGGCCCGGCTCCACGGCCGCGGGCGCCTGGGAGGGGACCTTCGGCGCTTCAGGGGCCTTGACCTCCTGCACGGCTATGACCTGCGGCGCGCCGAGCTCGGGGGCCAGGGGAGCCGTCGCCTCATCCGCCCCCTCCTCCTTCGGCTCCTCGATCATCTTGACCACGTCCATGGATATGTCGATCTTGTCCGGGCTCCAGGTGTAAGTCATCCCCGTAGCCGGGTCCGCAAAGACCCCCGATTCCAGGAAGGCGTTCAGGTCGTCGACCTGCTTGAACGCGAAGCCCTTCGTGAACCGCTCCATCCCACCGGCGACCCCGAACACCTTCACCGCCCGTCCTGCCTCCTCTTCGACGACGTCGACCACTAGGTTCCCGAGGCGGGTTGGGCCGCTCCCGACCTGTACGTCCAGGAGGGGCGCTCTCCTCGTGGGGACCGCATCGGGGGCTTGCTCGAGCTCCAGCCCGTAGACCCCTTCGGCTGCAGGCTCAGACGTCGCCTCCTTCTTCTCCCCCTCCTCTTCCTCGCGGCCCGGCTCCCTCACCCTCAACCTGTGCCCTTCGTGGTTCATCTTGAAGTACGCGACCCCCTGCGCGGTGAAGTAGGACTTCGTCGAGTTGCAGTCGAGGCAAGCCACTTCGAACAGGTCTGATTTGTCTTCGCTGAGCACGACTTTCCCTCACTCGCGATGAACCCCATGCCCGTCGTATATCTCCTGTCTTGCCTATGTTTCGGTCTCGGACCGGGAGGTTTCTGGAATGCGGCAACCGCGCCGCGGGGTCACCCTGCGGCGGCTTCTCCCTGTGCTGAAGCTCGGCTCTTGGTCGAGCCTGTAGCCGGGTCCTGAGAAGCGCCTGACCACCAGGTCCCTGGCCGCCTTCCAGGGTGAAAGGTCCCGGGGCGCGCGCCCACGAAGGGACCAAGAGCGCAGTCCTGCCGACAGGCGCTGCAGAAGACTCCTTCATCCTCGGCGCTTCACAACCTTAAAAACAGGGAAATTGGCGAGCCATCCAGCTTCTTTCTGGTGAGCATCTGGTTTGAAATGCGATCTTTGCGGCAAGGACGAATCACTCCCCTTCGTCTGCAACTACTGCGGAGGGGCCTTCTGCGCAGACCACAGGCTCCCCGAGGCGCACCAGTGCCGGGGCGACCTCACCCAGAAGCGGACGCTCACAGCCCCCGCCCAGACGACGTTCAGCTGGCAGACGCCGTCATACTCCGCCCTCTCGCAGCCGCCGAGGCAGGCGAAGGTCTTCTCCACGATCGAGATCAGGGACATAGTGATCGCCTGGCTGGCCCTGGGGGTCGCGTTCTCCTTCGCCCTCTCCGGGGGGGCGTTCAACTTCTTCGGAGGCGGCGAGCCGCTGTCCTACGCCGGGCTGCTGGTGGGGATCGCCCTGGTCACCGTGGGCCCCGGGTTCGTCTTCCACGAGCTCAGCCACAAGTTCGTGGCGCAGAGGTACGGCTTCTGGGCGGAGTTCAGGATGTGGCCCATGGGGCTCGTCCTCGCCCTGGTCTCCTCGCTGATCGGCTTCGTCTTCGCCGCCCCCGGCGCCACCTACATCTCGGGCGCGAACATCTCAAAGTCGGAGAACGGGAAGATCTCGCTCGCGGGGCCGCTGACGAACGTGGCCATCGCCCTCCTCTTCGTCCCGCTCCTCTTCTCCGGGTCCGGGATCCTCAATGAGGTGGGCTCCATCGGCGTCCCGGTCAACCTATTCCTGGCCCTGTTCAACCTGCTCCCCATCGGCCCCCTCGACGGGGCGAAGGTGATGCGCTGGAACGTGATAGTCTGGGGGGCCCTCTTCGTCCCCCTGGCCCTCGTGATGGCGTTCATCTACGGGCTGATCTGACCGCGCCGACACCCCGTCGCAACGCCCTCCCGCCACGATCAAGTCAGATGGTCGCTCGGCCGCGTCCGCGGCCGGCACGCGCTTCCATCGGAGCAGGCCGAGCTAGCCGTCGTCCTGGGGCCGAAGAGGACGAGGCGCAGGCCCCGTCTCCTCGCCCATGCAAGGAGACCCCCGCGGTCAGCCTACGGGGTGGGAGCGTCTTCTCTGAGCAGCCTCTGCGACTTCAGCCTGTCCCAGACTTCCCCGGGGACCCTCTCGCGGAGGGCCCGGGCGTTCTGCTCGACCTCGGCGGGGGACCTGCACCCTATCACGAGCGAGGTCACCGCCCTGTTCGCCAGCACGAACTGGAGGGCGGCCGCCCTCAAGGAGGCGCCTTCCTCCTCGCACACCTCCCTGATCCTCCTCGCCCTCTCGAGCACCTGCGGCGGCGCCTGGACGTAGTCGTACGTGGCCCCCGGACGCCCTCCGGACGCCAGTATGCCGCTGTTGAACGCCCCGCCGGCTATCACCCCGATCTTCCTATCCGTGCAGTAGGGGAAGAACTCGTCCATGGCGCCCTGCTCCAGGAGAGTGTACCTCCCGGCGAGCAGGAAGCAGTCGAACCCCCCCGCCTTCGCGAGCTTGAGGGCGGTCTCGTGGCTGTTGAGCCCGGCTCCGATCGCCCTCACCTCCCCCGCCTCTTTCATCTTCTTCAACGCCGGGTAGGAGCGCTTGACCGCTTCGTCCTCCCTCCCGTCGCAGTCGTGGATGAAGAGGACGTCGAAGTCCCAGACCCCGAGCCTTGCCCTGCTCCCCTCGACCGACCTCCTGACCCCGTCTTCGCTGAAGTCGAACGCGGCCGTCAGCCCGCGGGTATCGGACCACTCGCCCCCCGGCGGGGGGCCGTCGCCGGCGGGCATCAGCACCCGCCCCACCTTCGTGGAGATGGTGTACTCCTCCCGCTTTCTGCCTCCGATGACCTTCCCTATCCTCTCCTCTGACATCCCCATCCCGTAGTACGGCGCGGTGTCCAGGTGCCTGAGCCCCGACTCCAGGGCGGCCCCCACGGTCGACAGGGCGTCCCCCTCAGTGACCTGAGAGAAGAGCCCTCCTATGGGCGCCCCTCCGAGCCCCACCCTCCACACCCTGGCCTCGCTCTCGCCCACCCTGACCTTGACGTCGTACCTGGTTTCGCCTGGCATATCAGTGACCCAGCAGGCTCTTCAGGGGGAGGATTTTAGCGAATCGGCAAGGTTTTTACTCCCATGGGGGCGCTCACCCTCGTGAGCCGGATAGACGCTTCCTTCGGGGTGGCCCTGCCCACCTATGCCGGCGACGCCACCGGCACCCCCGGGGCCGAGGAGTACTGGGGGCTGTACGACATGACCCTCAACGACGACGTCGCCTGGGACAGGGTGGCCGAGTTCGCGAAGTCTGCCGAGTCCCTGGGGTACGGGTCCCTCTGGGCCCCCGACCACTTCATGCTGGGGAAGGACGGGATGACCTTCGAGGCCTGGACGACCCTGAGCGCGCTGTCACAGGTCACCAGAAGGGTGGAGCTCGGGACCTGGGTCGCCTGCAACAACTACAGGAACCCCGCCATCGTGGCTAAGATGGCTTCGTCCCTGGCGCTCATGTCGGGGGACAGGTTCGTCCTCGGCTACGGCGCAGGATGGTACCAGCTCGAATACAGGGCCCTCGGGTACGAGTTCCCCCCGCCCGGAAGGAGGGTCGACATGCTGATCGAGGGGGTCGAGGTGATCCGGGGGCTGATGGAAGGGGGGAAGTTCTCCTACAAGGGGAAGTACTACAGCGTGGACGGCATGGTGAACAACCCGAGGCCCTCCCGGCGCGTCCCTCTCCTCATCGGTGGGTGGGGCCGCCGCGTCATAGGCGTGGCGGCAAAGTACGCCGACGAGTGGGACATAGGGGCCGAGCCCTCCTACCCCGAGTACAAGGAGAAGGGGGGCCTCCTCACCGAGGAGCTGAAGAAGAACGGCCGCAAGGCAGACGAGGTCAAGAGGAGCATCCACGTCCACGTCCTCATCGCCGAGGACGAGGACCAGCTCAGGGAGAAGAAGCGGCGGGTCATGTCCGTGGTGGACGCCCTGGGGTCGAGCGTCGTCCAGCTCCCCTCGGCCGACTACCGCTTCGACATCGACAAGGCGATAGTCGGGACCCCCTCGCAGGTCAGAGAGAGGCTGAAGAGGTACGTCGACCTCGGGTGCCAGCGCTTCGAGCTGATGTTCATGGACTACCCGAAGTACAAGTCGATGGAGCTCTTCTCTTCCACCGTCTTCTAGGAGCGTCGCTTGATCTTCTCGACGAGCAGGCTCCACCCCGAGGCCAGGCGGACCCTGGACGGGTTCGGCCTGTTTGAGGTCTCTGCCGACGAGAGCGCGCTGGCGGGGTGCGTCGCCCTCCTCGCCTGGCCGTCTGACATCGACTACTCCCTCCTCGCCAGGATGACGTCCCTCAGGGTGATCCAGACGATCTCTGCCGGCGTGGACGACGTCGACTTCGCGAAGATCCCGGCCGGGGTTGCGGTCTACTCGAACGCGGGCGCATACACTGGCCCGGCCGCCGAGCACGCCTGGGCGCTCCTCCTCGCAGCCGCGAAGGGGGTCGGGGTGAGGTCCAGGACCGAGAACTACATCTTGGGCGGGAGGACCCTCCTCGTCCTCGGAGGCGGCGCCATAGGGAGCGCGGTGGCGAAGATCGGGAAGGCTGCCTTCAGGATGAGGACCGTCGGGGTCTCGAGGTCCTTCAAGGACCCCGGGGCGTTCGACGCCCGCAGGGGCCCCGACGAGCTGGAGGGGTCCATCCCCGAGGCCGACGCCATAGTCGACGCCCTCCCGCTGAACAGGAGGACCCGGTCTGTCCTAGGCTACCGGGAGCTTTCGAAGATGAAGCGCGCCGCGGTCCTGGTCAACGTGGGGAGGGCGGAGACCGTCGACGAGCCCTCCATGGTGCGGGTCCTGAAGGAGAGGCCTGAGACGAGATACGCGACTGACGTATTCTGGAGGAGGGAGGGGAAGGAGGACTTCTCCTCGGGGCTCTGGTCCCTCCCCAACTTCTATGGGACGTTCCACACCGCAGGAGGGCTGGGGGCGGAGGAGGCGCTGAGGCGCGCCGAGGAGGCCGCGGTTGGGAACCTCAGGCTCGCGCTGACCTCAGGCCGGGCCCGGAACCTGGTCGACAGGTCCGACTACTAGGGGCCGCCTGGCGTCACTGCTTCAGCGTATACCTCTCGATTACCTTCTCGTCGGGCGTTATCCCCAGCCCCGGCTTCTTGGGCTGCAGGAACTCCCCGTTCTCGTGCCTGATGGCGTCCCCGGCCAGGCCGTCCCTGAACGGGTTGGGCCTGAGGTGATACTCTATCATCGGCGAGTTCATGGCTAGGGCCGCATGGAGGCTCGCCACGAAGCCTATCCCCCCGGCTGAGTAGTGCGGTATCACGGGGAAGCCGTGGGCCCTGGCGAGCGTCCCGATCCTCAGCATCTCGGTTATCCCTCCGTTCCAGGCCGCGTCGTTCTGGACGATGTCCACGGCGTGGGACTCGATGAAGTCCCTGTACTCGTAGAGGGTGTACGCCGTCTCGTACCCCGCGATGGGGACGTC
Source organism: archaeon (assembly GCA_021851265.1). Classification (GTDB taxonomy): domain Archaea; phylum Thermoproteota; class Nitrososphaeria; order Nitrososphaerales; family Gagatemarchaeaceae; genus UBA183. Next base: position 7,264 of record JAJZIG010000047.1, read on the forward strand.
GAGCGTCCTGGCGAGCTCCGCGCTCAGCGCGGGCTGGTCGGTGGGGATGGGCTCTTCGAACCAGATCACCCCGAGCTTCTCCAGCTCCCTCCCCATGCGCAGAGCGGAGTTGAAGTCGAGGGTGTTGTTGGCGTCCACCGCTATGTTGACCTTGTCCCCGAAGGCCTCCTTGACGCTCCTTATCCTGTTGATGTCCTGGGCCAGCGGGAGCGCCCCTATCTTGATCTTCACCGTGTCGAATCCCGCTTTGAGGTACCCACGCTCCTCATCTATGAGGGCCGGTATGTCCTTGTCCTCCCTGTAGTATCCCCCGGTGATGTACCCCTTGACCCTCCTCTCGGCCCCGCCTAGGAGCTTGTAGACCGGAGCCCCGAGCTCCTTCCCGAGCAGGTCCCAGAGCGCGATGTCCACCCCGCTCATCGCTGATATGATCACCCCCCTCCTCCCGAGCCTGAAGGTGGCCACGTACAGCTTCTCCCAGATCTGGGTGATGGCGGACGACTCCATCCCCTTCGCCAGCGGCTGCAGGACCTTCTCCACGGACACCGCCACGGGCTCCAGCCCTCCGTAGGACACGCACTCCCCGTATCCCACCTCCCCGTTGGACGTCTCCACCCTCACGATTGCGATGTCCATGGGGTGCTCAGCCCCTCCGACCATGGCGAGGGCGTCCCTCTCGTAGAACTCGGTGGTCGGCTGTCCTATCCTGACGGCTTCGATGCTCGAAATCTTCATCGTCGAGCCGCACGGGGCCTGGGTTTAAAATAGTTTCAAGGAGCGCGCAGACGGCCGCTGCTCGGCTTCGACCGGGTTATGGAGGGTCCCTATCCCCTCGACGGTCGCCTCTACCATATCCCCCGGCTTCAGGTAGGGGGCGCCGCTGAAAAGGGCCACCCCGGCAGGGGTCCCCGTGGAGATCAGGTCCCCGGGAAGGAGGGTGATCCCGGCGGAAAGGCGCTCTATCAGCTCGGCGACCGTGAATATCATGTCCTCGGTGCTCCCCCTCTGCCTCTCGACCCCGTTCACCTTCAGCGAGAGGGAGAGGCGCTGGGGGTCCGGGATCTCGTCGGGGGTCGCGAGGCACGGGCCCAGGGGGAGGGCGGAATCGAGGGCCTTCCCCATCACCCAGTTCTGTCCGAGGGGGTTCGCCTTCTGGGGCCACCCATCGGGTATCTGCAGGTCGCGGAAGCTCACGTCGTTGGCCACGGTGTATCCGGCGACGCAGGACAGCGCCTCCGACTTCGAGACGTGCTTGCACCTCTTCCCTATCACCACCGCGAGCTCCACCTCCCAGTCCACCTTGGCCGACGCCGTCGGGGCGATTATGCTGGCCCCATCCCCGACGATGCAGCTCGCGAACTTCGTGAAGAAGTAAGGCTCGGACGGGGGCTCTGTCTTCTGCTCGGCCCCGTGGGCGCGATAGTTGACCGCAGCCATCAGCACCTTGTCCGGCGCGGTCAGCGGGGCCCTGACCTTCACGTCCCTGAGGTCCACTTCGGCCCCCGCGACCTTCTTTCGGCCGAGGGCGTCAACCCCCCCTGCGGCTATCAGCTCCCCGACGTCAGAGTAGCCTGCTATCTCGGTGACGCGCCCCCCCTCCAGGGCCCCGACCCGCCTGACCCCCTCTGTCTCGTAGCTGACGAGCTTCAAATGCGTCCGGGAACCTCAGGCCCGAGGATTAGTCTTTCGGTCACGAAATCGTCACCGGTATCACCGGCGGGTGGAGGACGACATAGAGGCTCGGGGTGACATTGGCGTCCTGGAGGGCGACATACGACCCGAGCATGTAGCTCCCAGCCGGGGCGACGCTCTTCGTCCCGTTGGCGGAGAAGACGGTCCCGTTCCAGCCCAGGTAGGTGGTCCACGACTCCCCGGGCGCGAGCTCCACCAAGTCGGTGGAAGCGGAAGTCTTGAACGAGACCGGGGCCCTGAAGGCGACGACCCGCTCGTCGTTGGAGTTGTTGAACACCATGCTGAACTGGCCGCCGAACATGTAGTAGGGGGTCGTCACGGCGTATGAGTTGTCCGTCAGCGTATAGCGCATCGTCAGGTTGGTCCCGAGGTCGAGCGTGGTGGAGTTGTAGTACACCGTGAGCGTGAACCCCTGCTGGCTGTCTTGCACGCTGTGGAGCCACCCCCGGGGTTGGGCCGAGAGAGAGAAGGCGGCGAAGGACGCCCCGACGACGAGGCCGACGAGGAGCATGGCGCCGGCGCCCGCGAGGGTCAGCTTCCGGTCCGCCCTCGCTCCGTCCGCCGAAAGCGCCGCCAGGACGACGACCGCCGCGATGGAGACGTACCCGATGGAGAACGCCCCCGTCCACACGCCGTACTGCGATCGCCCGAGGGACTCGATGGCACCGAGACTGTCGGGGACGACCGAGCGCCAGAGGAGCACCCCGTAGACCACGAGGCCGACCACGTACGCGCCGAGGAGGGCCAGGAAGAAGTTCGTCCGGGGGCCGATGGTCCTCTTCCGTCCAGGCAGCCTCATGTTCCCAGGCGGGCGCAGGTGCTCGACATAAATGCTCTCCCGGGTCCCTGTCGGCCAGGCGTGGGCAACGTCCCGCTGAGCGTCGACGCTTGCGTTAGCTCTATATATCGACCTTAGGGCGTTCAGCGTCGAAGAATTGCAGAACCGCACAGCTATCGGAAAAGCAGCTGTAGTCGGGATCATCATCGTCCTAGTGGTGGTCGCCTCGGCAGGCGTCTACCTCTACACAACAACCGCGCCTCCGGCAAACACGACCACGTCCACCGTTTCCACCGCGTCCCAGACCACGACCAGCCAGGCTGTCACCACCCTGACGGTCCCGAACGTCCCTCAGGCAATGATCGAGGCGTTCTATCCTGCGACCCCCATCACCATAAACGAGTACGCGTGGAGCGGGTACCCGCTCCCCGGGGCGGTGCAGATGTTCGAGGCCGCCTTCCCCAACATCCACATCAACCAGTCGCCTAACGAAGACCTCTCGGGCCTTCTCAGCGCATTACAGACGCGCCAGTACGTCTACGACTCGTTCAGGATCCAGTACTTCCAGCTACCTCAGGAGGTGGCTACAGGCGAGGTCATGAACATCGCGCCTTGGTTCAACCAATACCTCTCGTCGCTCTCTTCCCAGATCTCCCCCTCCGCGCTCGCGCTGGTGTCAGCCGGGCAGACGGGGAAGATGTACTGCATCCCAGAGGACTTCGGTCCTGTGGCCTTCGCGTACAGAGCAGACCTGTTCACAAAGTACGGCCTGACGGTCCCACAGACATGGGCCCAGTTCCAATCTGACGCCCAGAAACTCCACTCTGAGAACAGCTCCGTCACGATGACGGTCTTCCCGCCCAACGAGCCCTCGGCAGACCTGATGGGTCTCTTCTGGGCCCAGGGAGGGAACATGATCGTCCCAGTGAACAGCACAGCATACAACGTCGTAATCAACAGCACCAAGAACCTCAACGTCATCAACTACTGGGGCAACCTCATAAACGCCCACGAAGTGCAGGCGATCAACCTCTACACCCCTCAGTTCAACCAAGAACTGGCAGGGTCTGAGATTGCGTCGTTCGTCACGGCGGCGGCGTGGTACCCCAGGTACGTGATCCAGGCGGTGGCACCGCACCAATCAGGGCTCTGGCGTGTCGCTAACATGCCTCAGAACTCGACCTCCGGCTTCACCACGGGTGTCGTCGGTGGGAGTTGCATGGGGGTGACAGCCAACGCGAAGTATCCGGGCCCATCCTTCCTATTCGCTTACTTCTCGACCCAGACCCCGCAGGTCCTCCCGTACATGTGGACCCAAGGCGGCCAGTGGACATCCAACAGCTACTACCTGCAGAACCTCGCATACTCGAACGGGACAAAGGTCTTCCTTTCCAACAACTCCTACTTCGGGGGCCAGAACATCGGCCAGGTCTACCTAAAGTCCCAGCAGAGCGCCGGGACACAGTGGCAGTGGAGCCCCTACCAGA
>JAJZIG010000048.1 GCA_021851265.1 archaeon
CCGGCTGGTCCCCCCTGAGCCCGATGACGTCAGTTCGCTGCCCGACGTTGAGCCCCTTCATCCCCTTCTCGGCGATGAACGCGGTGATCCCTTGGTGCCTCTTGCTCCCCTCCATGGGGCTGGTCCTGGCGAATATCAGGAACGTCTCAGCCTTGTCCCCGTTGGTAATGAACATCTTCTTTCCGTTGATCACGTACCTGTCCCCCTCCTTCTTGGCGCTGGTCGAGATGGCGGCCACGTCGGAGCCGGTCCCAGGCTCTGTCATAGCGTGGGCGGCGATCTTCTCCCCTTTCGCGATCGGGACGAGATATCTCCTCTTCTGCTCTTCGGTCCCGAACAAGAAGATTGGGGTGGAGACCAGGTAGGTGGCGCCGACTACGGCAGAGAAGGCTGCGGAAAACCTGGCGATCTCTTCGGTGGCGATGACCAGGGAAAGGTCGTCCCCGCCTCCTCCGCCGTACTCTTCTGGGAAGGGGACGCCGAAGAGGCCCAAGGCTGCTGCCTTCTTCACCAGCCCCATGTCCATCTGATTCTCCCTGTCTATCCTCTGTGTTACCGGCGCCAGTTCCTTCTCGGCGAACTCCCTGACGGCTTGGCGGAAGGCCTCCTGTTCCTCTGAAACCGTGATCACATAGTCTGACGGACTGGGCGAGATGGTGCTCATTGGATTGGCTCCCCTCTGGTCGTATATACGCGATTACTTTTGGTAACCTCGCTTTCCAGTGGAAAGAGCCTTAAGTCGGCCGCGCCGCCTCTAGGAGTATGGCCATCGAGCGGGTGACGGTAGTCGGCGCAGGGGACATGGGTCACGGTATCGCAGAGCTCTTCGCGGTCAATGGGTTCCATGTGACGCTGGTGGACAAGTTCCCACAGGCGTTGGAGAAGGCTCAGGCGAGGATAGCGTCGAGTCTGGACAGGCTGGTGGAGAAGGGGAAGCTGACCAAGGAGCAGTCCTCAGAGGCGAAATCGAAGATAGCGTACGCCGGCGACCTTGGCGGTGCGGTATCGGCCGCGGACCTGGTGGTGGAAGCTGTCCCCGAGTCGGTCGAGCTGAAGAAGGGGGTCATCAGGGAAGCCTCGGCGTCTGCCCCCGCCGGAGCAATCTTTGCATCGAACACTTCGAACATCAGGATATCGGACCTGGCTGAAGCCGCCAACAGGCCGCACAGGGTGGTCGGGATGCACTTCTTCAACCCCCCCATGCTGATGAAGCTGGTCGAGGTGATTCCCGGGGCAAAGACTGACCCGGCCGTTGCCCAGGAGGTCTTCGACCTCTGCGGTAAGCTCGGGCGCACGGCGGTGAAGGTGCAAAAGGACTCGCCCGGATTCATAGTCAACAGGATCAATGCGGCTGACACCCTCTTCTTCTGCCTGCTCCTCGACCGAGGGGTCGCGAGCCCTTCGGAGGTTGACAGATTCGCCAGAGGACAGGGCCTTCCGATGGGGCCCTACGAGCTGCTTGACTTCGTCGGCGTTGACGTGGGAGCGGACTCCCTCGCGTACTTCGCATCGGCCCTCTCTCCGGAGTACGGCAAGGGGACCACCTTCGCTAAGATGGTAAAGGAGGGCCGCCTAGGCAAGAAGACCGGCCGTGGGTTCTACGACTGGTCGAGCGGGAAGGCAGAGATTCCAAAAGCGGATCCTACAGACAAGGTCTCGATCATGGACATATTCGCCCTCGAGATCAACGAGTCTGTGAAGCTGCTTGAAGAGGGGGTGGCTACGCCGGATGATATAGAAAGAGGGGTCGTCCTGGGGATGAACAGGCCGTTCGGGCCCATCTCTGTCGCCAAGGATTTGAGCAATGCTGAAGTCAAGGCAAAGCTCGAAGAGCTCTCGGCCAAATATGAGTGCGGCGTGTTCGCCCCGGCGCGTCCGATAGCTGAAGGGAGGCTCCGCGACGCCATAGAGGGGAGGCTTCATCCCATGTCGGGCGAGGCTGGTCCGTCGACCGAAGCTAGAGCCCCAGCACCCGAGGCGACGCGGGGGGCGATCCGCCTAGAAAGGCTCGAGGGAGGGGTGGCCAAGGTTGTCATAGCCAGACCAAGGCTGAACCTGATCAACGGCGAGGTCCTCGACGGCCTGAACGGGGTATTGACCGACTTGTGGAACGACCGGGAAATCAGGGCCATTGTGGTGACAGGGGAGGGAACGGTCTTCTCTGCTGGCTTCGAGATGACGAAGTTCGTCTCGGACGCGGCGGGGATGATGGAGTTCGCCAGAAAGGGGGAGCGGACCATGAGGCGCCTGAGCGAAATCCCCAAGCTCACGATAGCGGTCCTGAAGGGGTATGCCCTCGGAGGAGGCCTCGAACTAGCCCTGGCCTGCGACCTCAGGCTCGCCACCGAGGACGTGGAACTGAAGTTCCCAGAGCTCGCGCGTGGCCTGGTGCCTGCGTGGTCAGGGACCCAGAGGCTTAGCAGGCTGGTCGGTCTATCGCGGGCTTCGTCCATGATACTCGCCTGCGAGAGCGTCACGGGCAAGCGAGCATACGAGATGGGTCTGGTGAACCGGGTCATCCAGGCGGTGGAACCTGACGAACAAGCAGTCAAGTACGCGCGGGAGCTAGCGTCTTCGGAGGCGCCAGTAGCCGTCATGCTGGCGAAGAAGCTGCTCAACAAGGGGTCCGAGGTCCCTACTGACGTTGGGCTAGAGATGGAGGAGATGGCTGCGGGCGTCCTGTTTGGGACGGAGGACCTGAAGGAAGGGATATCAGCGTTCCTTGGCAAGAGGAAGCCGGAATTCAAAGGGAAGTAAGGTCGCGTGGTAGAGCTCAAAGATGCGTATGTAGCGGACTACCTGAGAGTCCCTTTCTCTAGGTCGAGACCTTCTCAGCCTGAGAAGGATGTGTATAACTCGGTCAGGATGGACCATGCCCTGAGTCTCCTCATACGCAGGGTCCTAGAGAGGACGACCTTCAAGCCTGAAGAGGTCGGAGACGTGGTCACAGGTTGCGCCTTCCAGACGGGGGAGAACTGGCTCTACGGCGGGAGGCACCCGGTCCTCCTCGCCGGCCTCCCGGTGTCGGTCCCGGCCATGGGTATGGATAGGGCGTGCGCGTCGTCAATGAACGCTGCGGCGGAAGGGGCCATGGAAATCATGACCGGGAACTCTGAGGTCGTCCTCGCCGGAGGGATGGAGCACCTCACTCACGTCCCGATGTCGAACAACCCCGCTCTGGCGCCGAACACGCGGCTTCTCACGAGGCCGGAGTACATGAAGTATCAGATGAACACAGGCTACTCGATGGGGCTCACTGCTGAGAAGCTCGCCGAGATGGAGGGGTTCACCAGGGAGGAGATGGACAGGTTCTCCGTGGATTCGCATGTGAAGGCGGCGAGGGCAGTGGACGAGGGATGGTTCGGGGGCGAGCTGCTGCCGATGAAGGTAGAGTTCGAAGGGGAAGAGCGGGTCATCGAGGCAGACCAGAGCATAAGGAGGAGCACTACCCTGGAGCAAATGGCTGCCCTCCAGCCATCATTCAAGTCAGGTGGACTCATCACGGCCGGGAACTCTTCTCCTCTTAATGCTGGGGCGTCCATGTTGGCCCTCGCATCGAAGGAGAAGCTCGAGGAGTACGGAGTCCGACCTCTGGCCAAGATCGTGTCCATGGGCTGGGCCGGGGTCGAGCCGAGCGTCATGGGGAAGGGCCCCGTGCCTGCGTCCCAGAAGGCGCTTGCGAAGGCTGGGCTCAGCGCAGATCAGGTGGACGTGTGGGAGATCAACGAGGCGTTCGCCGTCGTGGTGCTCTATGCAATCCGGGAGCTGCGGCTCGACCCGACGAAGGTCAACGTCCACGGAGGGGCGATAGCCATCGGACACCCGCTCGGCGCGTCTGGGGCTAGGCTCGTTGGTACGCTCGCGAGGGAACTCCACCGGGGCGGGAAGGAGTACGGCATGGCCACACTCTGCGTGGGAGGCGGGCAGGGGTTCGCCGTGCTGATGCAGAGGGCATAGACACTACTGGATTACGCCCTTCGACTTCAGTCTCTGCGTGTCTGCACGGGAGTAGCCTAGGGCTTTCATGACGGAAGCTGTGTCTTTTCCCAGGCGGGGGGCTGCGGTGTAAGGCCTTTTCCTCATGGCTGGGATTGTCCTGATCGGACTGTTGAGAACCTCTTCGCGCCCGATTCCCACCAGCATCCCGAGGCGTTTGGCCCAGTCGCTGGCAAGCGCCTCCTCTACGGTCAGGACAGGCGTCGCACAGGTGTCCTTGTCCATGAGCGCCTTCGCCCACTCGTCCCTCGTCCTCGTCGCGAAGGTGCGCTCCAACTCTGAGGTGACGCGCGCCCTCTCCTCGACAGTCCCGAATCGCAGCGGCTCGAGCTCAGGGAGGCCGAGCGCACCCACCAGGTTCCGCCAGAAGACAGGTTCGATGGCAGCGACAGCGACGTACTTGCCGTCGGAGGTCCGATACACGTTGTAGTAGGGCGTTGAGCCGAAGATGAGGCTGTCCCCCTCCTTGGGGGCCTTGCCTGTCGCCAGGTAGGCGGAAGCGGGGAGGACCATCCAGGACATCAGGGAGCCGACTATTGGAACGTCTATGAAGACAGGCCTCCTGCGACCGGAGAGCGCCCCCAGGATCCCCAGGGCCGCGTACATCCCAGAGGCAATGTCACCCAGCTGGAGGAACGGGACCTCGGACTTGGCGGAGTATGCGAGCGTCCCAGTCACAGACTGGAAGTTGATGTCATGCCCAGGCATAGAGCTGAGCGTGCTCTCTTGGCCGTAGGCCGATATCGAGCAGTAGACAATCTTCGGGTTCACTTTCTTCACCTGGGCGAAGGATAGCCCGAGCCTGGACATGGCACCAGGCCGAAAACCCTCCACGAACACGTCGGCGGTGCGGAGAAGACGCTGCATCGCGGCTTTCCCTTCGGCAGACTTCAGGTCTATACCGATGCTCTTCTTGTTCCTGTTGACAGTCGCGTGTACGGGGCTCCTGCCGCCTTTGGTAGGAGGGGTGACCCGCATGTAGTCCCCCAAGCCGGGCTGCTCCACCTTGATCACTTCTGCCCCCATGTCAGAGAGTATCATGGTGCAGAACCCTCCGGGGAGGAGCCGGGTGGCGTCGACCACCCTCACGCCATCCAGGAAGCCCAACGTTCTCCCGGCCCGGGCTGCGCAAATAAAGGCTAAATTCCTGCCCTGTCTTGATACCCCCGACGATGAGGTGAACGCCGTCCCAGTCATAGTCCGGAGTAAGCTCCCGGACAGATGATGATCTCGCGACGATACTGAGTCAAAAACAATCGAGGACCGAGCGCTTTTGGACACATTCGAGCGGCTGGTTGCTGAAGCCTGGACCCGCCAGTTCCAGGGGTGGGACTTCGAGTTCCTCAACGGAAGATACGTCGAAGGGAGGACATCGTGGAACTACGAGCGGCTGCTGGGGTTGAGGCTGGCAGGGGCAGGAACGTACCTTGACCTTGGGACAGGGGGCGGCGAGCTCTTGTCCTCAATGGCTTCGCTACCTCGTCGAACGGTGGCGACCGAAGGGTATCGGCCCAATCTTCAGGTGGCGCTCAGGAGGCTGAACCGCCGAGGCGTGGACGTCGTTTTCTCCTTTAGCGACGATAACGCTGCCACAGGGATGCAGCGGGGGGTGCTCCCCTTCAGAGACGCGACAATCGACCTGGTCAGCAGTCGGCACGAAGCCTTCGTGGCCAAGGAGACGGCGAGAGTGCTCCGCCCAGGCGGGGCGTTCGTCACGCAACAGGTTGGTCCTGGCAACGACGAGGAGCTGGCCCTGCTTCTGGGCGAACGTGAAGACGAGAGGGGGCGTTGGGACCTCGCCGAGGCCGTGAGGCAGGTCAGGGGTGCTGGACTGCGTGTGACCGAGAGCGGCGAAGAGAAGGTCCGCTCCAGCTTCCTTGACATCGGAGCTCTGGCGTATTATCTGAAGGCCGTAGGTCCTCTGGAGTTCGACGCGGCCAGTCTCGCCAAACTTGAGAGGCCCCTGAGGGAGGCTGACTCGAAGATACGGACTGTGGGATCCTTCGATGTCACCGCCTCGCGCTTCTACCTCGTTGCCGAGAAGCAAGGAGAGGATCCGTCCCAACATTAATAGCGCCAATGCTGGCGATGAGTCAGATGGGCAGGAGCGTCAAGGTCCATGACGACACCCACCGGGCGCTGATGCAGCTGAAGGCTAAGAGGAGGAGCGCAAGCGTCGACCAGGTGATACGAGAGATGATCAGGCAGTCGACTGGCACCTCGGTGGGGAAGCCCCCTCAGGGGGCGGAAGATCTGGCCAAGTACTCGGAGTGACGAACCGGCAAGACAGAAATACGAACCCGCTGAGCCTCCCGACCCATCAATGGCAAAGTTCGACGGCATCGTGGGGAAGGCCCTGCTGACCGTGGAGGAGAAGGAGAACGAATTGACCCTCGTCTTCGCAGACAACAGGTACCTCTTCGTGAAGCTAGAGAATGGGAAAATCCACTCAGATAGCGTCCCTGAGTAACCTATTCCTGTTCGAGTATTTCTACGGCCTTCGAGGCCCCGACTAGTTGCTTGAATCTCTCGGCATCTGCCTTTGTCCCCACGATAGACTGGAAGTGCATCGGGACGACGACCTTCGCCTTCATTCCCTTCGCGGCCCCGGCCGCCTCTTCTGCGGTCATGACATAGGTGCCAGAGACAGGTAGGAACGCTACGTCGACGTCCACCGACTTCAACTCTGGGGTGGCGTCACTGTCTCCTGCGTGGTAGAACCTCACCCCATCGATTGTGACAATGTACCCCACACGGCCGTCCTCCTTAGGATGGAACACCTTCCCTGGTTCCCTGAACTTGTTGAGGTTGTACGCCGGGATGGCTTCTATCTTCACGCCCTTTGCTACGACAGTCGATCCTGGGTTCACGAATAGTTTCTCTTGCTTGTACGCCTTCAGGGGTTCCTCGCACATCTTGGGGGCGACAATGGTAGCGGCCGCAGTGACGAACTTTCTGATGTCTTCATCGCTCAGATGGTCGAAGTGCTCGTGGGTGATCAGGAGCACGTCGGCCCTGTAGTCGCCCTTCGCCTTGAAGGGGTCGAGTATCACGGTCTTCGACCCCGACAGGACAAAGCCGTCATGCCCTAGCCAATGAACCCTGACGCCTTCGTATGTCCACAAAGAGAACCGCCCCTACAGGTCTATGCCTTCTTCCTTGATGCCAGTCTTGTCGACTGTCAGGATGTCAATCCCATTGCCGCTCATGGCGTCCCTGGCCACTGCCGCCTTAATAGCCAAAACAGCGAGGTCGCGCGCCTCTTTCTGGGTCATGTTGGGGTCGTACCCCGCTTCAATCACCCCGATGGCAGTCTCCTCGCCTGTCCCGACGGTGGCGTACTGGTCTGAAATCACGCTGCCCAACGGGTCTAGGACAAAGACCACTGGCTTGTCACCGATGCCTCCCAGAATGACCTGCGTCAGCAGAGGGGCGTACCTGTTCTGGAACATGAGGGTCGACATGAGCTTCGCGACAGAGTTGGGCCTCATGGACCTCCTTGATTCGAGCTCCTTCAGCTTAGAGTAAACAGAGACCTCCTTCACCAAGTTTTGCATGTCAGCCACCATTCCGGCGCAGACCGCGCCGACGCTGTCGGTGACCTTGAAGACTTTCTTGCCAGATTTGCTTCTCACGAAGTTCCCGAGGGTTATCCGCCGCTCCGCGCCCATGATGACTCCGTCCTTGTAGGCGATGCCGACGGCTGTCGCCCCTGGCATGAACTGCTCGTAGGACATCGGAAATCTGGCGGGGCGCCTGTGCCCGTCCTTTTAGACATTGTGCCTTTCGGCGCGACGTCAACCCTCGACGGGAGTCACAGTGGCGAGGACTCCATCCCCCGAAGGCACCGCCGTCCAGCGGCACCCGGTGAAAAGCCTCGCTAACCTGAGGCCCGACTCGAGGTGCGAGGTCATTGCGGGTATCTTCACCCGCGACTCGCGCTTCGCCAGCGAGAGGAGGGGGAGCAACATATCCGCCAAGTTCGCATCCATGCACCCGCCCGATTGTTTGGCTGCCAGGAACCTCTCAGCGGCTTCCCTCCCCACCTCCTCGGCCGGCTTTCCCTTTGCTCCGACGGCGTCCGAGCCGAGAAACACGCCACCGTCGACGTGCGCGACCAGCACAGAGGTGCCGGGTGAATCAGACTCAGCCGTGCTCACCTCAGACTGCGCATCTATGCCCGCCCTTCGCAGGGTTTCGACCGCCGAGTCCGCCTGGCGCTGGGCGACTGCCTTCGGAAGGCTGCCGCAGCGGCTCATGACCCTGACAGACTTCATCGTAGCCCTGGAAGTCAGGTCCAAGGCGGAGACACCCCCGCAAGGCTCGATGGACGCCGTGACGATTCCACCGCCCCTTGGGTAGTAGCCGCGCCGGGACGCGTTGGCTTCAAACTCAAGGCCGAGCGCCCTGTACCCCACTTTCGCGACTTCGCCGAAGTAGTCAAAGGTCGGGCTCCAGGGGACGTCTGTCCCTCCCACCAGTTGCAGCCTCAGGCGAGACCCGCTCAGGGCAACCGCAGGGACTACGGCCTGGAGGACCAAGGTTATGCTGGCAGCCGTCCCCATGTCGGCCGACACGGTGTCGCGCCTCGGGACCCCAGGGGCGAACGTCACCTCTTGGGAGCCTTCGGTCGCCCCGCCCAGCTCCCCGCCGAAAACCTCAGCGAGGACCCTGAGCGCAGACAGGTGCTGCCTCTTGAGCCCTGGGACCTCCCTCCCAGCCCTGATTTTGACCACGCGGACGGGAACCCGTCTGATCGCAGAAAACGCCACCGCCGAGCGGAGAATCTGTCCTCCTCCTTCGCCCTGTGAGCCGTCCACCTCGACGAAGTCCATGGCGCGCCGCTTCAGGCAGGAGCCTGTTAAGCTGTGACGCTAGTCTTCTTAAATAGACCAGACGAGGCGGGCCGAACGAAATCGGATGCGGGTCGGTCTCCTGGTCGGCCGGTTCCAGCCGTTCCATCTTGGTCATCTTGAAGCTGTGAAGTACGCCCTGCGCGAAGTGGATTACCTCTACGTGGTGGTGGGCTCAGCGCAGAAGAGCCATGAAAGGGGCAACCCCTTCACAGCGGGCGAGAGAATTGCGATGATCAAGGCCGCTCTGGACGGAAACGGAGTGGACCCTGCGAGGTGGATGGCGATCCCCATCGCCGACGCCGACTCGCACTCGCTATGGGTGTCCACGGTGGGATCCATGGTCCCGAAGTTCGACATGGTATTCACGAACGACACGCTGACATACCTGCTCTTCAGAGAAGAAGGCATCCAAGTGAAGGCAGTGCCGTACCTCGACAGAGAGAGCTACTCGGCCACCAATGTGAGGGACAGAATCCTTGAACGCAAGGACTGGAAAGCGCTGGTGCCTGTCCAGGTGGCCAGTTTAGTGGAGAAGTTCGGCGGAGTGGAACGCGTGAGAGCGCTTATCCGTAAGGACCTGAAGGGTGGCAGACATGGATAGACAGAAACTGATTATGCTTCCCGGACCCACCAACGTGTCAGAGAGGGTCATGCGGGCGATGCTCAACCCGATCATCAATCACAGGGGTGATGAGTTCAGGGATCTGTACAAAGGGGTCCTCGACAAGACGAAGCGCTTCTTCCAGACGCAGGGGGAAGTGGTAATCCTATCCTCGTCGGGCACAGGGGGGGTCGAAGCAGCAGTCTGGAACCTCATACGGCCAGGGGACGTCGCCGTGGTCCCCGTCTTCGGCGAGTTCAGCATGAGGCTTGCGGAGACCGTGGAACTGGCCGGGGGCAAGGTGGTTCGGGTCGCTTCCGACTTCGGGAAGATTCCGACAATCGACCAGCTGAAGCTGGCGATGGAACAGCAGGAGAAAGTCAAGGCACTGTTCCTGGTGCACAATGAGACCAGCACCGGAGTGGCGGTCCCCTACGTCGAGGAGGCGACCAAGATCGCCAGGGACCACGGGGCCTTCGTGGTGATTGACGCCATTTCCAGCCTTGGAGGCTATGCCATCCCGGTCGATCGCTGGGGAGTGGACATGTGCATCACCGGGAGCCAAAAGTGCGTCGCAGCCCCCCCTGGGCTGGCCCTGCTGTCGGTGAGCGAGAGGGTGGCAGAGTACCTGAAAGACTCCCCGCCAAAGACCAGGTACTTCGACCTGCCCAGGTACCTCGAGTATGGCGCCAAGGGGCAGACTCCATTCACACCGGCCCTCCCGCTCTATTACGCATTGGACGAAGCGCTGGAGGAGCTTCTCGAAGAGGGCCTAGAGAAGAGGGTCGAAAGGCACAACCGTATGTCTGTCGGCATATACGACGGCCTGGCGAAACTGGGCCTTGGGGCGGTCGCGGAGAAGTCAGTAAGGTCCAAGACAGTAGTCGCGTCGTACTATCCCCAGGGGGTGGATGACTCGAAGTTCAGGAAGGAGTTAGCCCAGGACAAGGGGGTCGTGATTGCAGGCGGCTTCGGCCCGTTCGCAGGCAAGGTGTTCAGGGTCGGATGTATGGGGCAGATCAACGAGGCCTATGTGGAGACCACGCTCCGCGCCATAGGGGAGACCCTCACCGCCTTCGGGAACTGAAACTCTTTAAACCCAACCCTGAGGCTGGTCAAAATCCATGGCGTTTGACAAGGGCAGCCTGATATTCACCAACTACACCGCACGGGTGAAGGACACCGGCGAAGGCATCGAGTCCACGGTGGAGTCCGAGGCCAAGCGGCTCAAGATATACGAGGAGGCAAGGAGATACGAGCCTAGGCTCGTAGCGGTCGGCGAGGGGTGGCTCATCTCCGGCCTGGACGCCGAGGTGGCAAAGCTCTCGGTCGGGGACAAGAAGGAGATCGAACTCTCCCCGGAGAAGGCGTTCGGCAACAGGGACCCGACCCAACTCCGCATGATTCCGCTCCGGAAGTTCGGAGAGAGGGAGCATGAGTTAGCCGTGGGCGACAGTGTGGACGTGGACAACAGAGTCGGCATCGTGAGGTTCGTCGGGTCAGGAAGGGCACAAGTAGACTTCAACCACAGGCTGGCGGGGAAGTCCATAATCTACGACTTCGAGG
>JAJZIG010000049.1 GCA_021851265.1 archaeon
AGAGGCCGCGGGCGGAAAGATTCTGACTAAGGAGTAGCCCCCGTCCAAATGGCATCGCTGCGAGACTTCATCAAGAGCGTAGGCACGGTTCTCCCAGAGATACCCAAGCCTGAGAGAAAGCCTACGCTCAACGAGCGCTTCATCTGGACCGGCATCGCCCTCATCGCCTACCTCGTAATGGCCACAACCCCGCTGTACGGCATAACCGGCACGGCGGCCCAGTCGAACCCCAGTACTTTCCTCAGGGTGGTCTTCGCGTCGGCCCAGGGGACTCTAATGCAGCTCGGCATAGGGCCGATCGTCACGGCCGGGCTGATCCTGCAGCTCCTCGTAGGCAGCGACATAATCAAGCTGGACATGAGCGACACTTCAGACAGGGCTATCTTCGGCTCTGCCACCAAGCTCCTCACGATAATCGTGATAGTGGGGGAGTCCATGGCCTACATCTATGGCGGAGCCCTTGGGGCCCTGACCGCCGACCAGTCGATCGTGATCTTCATCCAGCTGGTCATCGCTAGCCTCCTCGTCCTGCTCCTCGACGAGATGATCCAGAAGGGCTGGGGGATAGGGAGCGGGGTCAGCCTGTTCATCCTGGCCGGGGTGGCCCAGCAGGTGATGTGGTACACGTTCTCTCCAATCCCATTCCAGGTAGCCACGGGTGTCACGCAGATATTCGGGTTCATCCCCGGCGCCATCAGCCAGTTCTTCGCCGGAGACATCGGCTCGATCCTGATCAGGGCGAACTTCTACCCGAGCGTGATGACGTTCTCACTGACGGTGGTCATGATACTGGTGCTGATCTACATAGAGGGGATAAGGGTCGAGCTCCCTATCACATCGATCAAGTACAGAGGGTTCCAGGGTGTGTACCCGATCAAGCTCCTCTACGTGTCTAACATACCTGTGATCCTCGTCTCCGCGCTTGGAGCGAACGTCACGTTCTTCGCCGAACTCCTCGAAAGGTACAGCGCGAGCAACCCTCCGTGGTGGTATCACTACCTCGCAGTGTTCCCTACCAGCAACTCCACATCGGCATTCAACGCCTCCCCTGTCGGCGGGCTGGTCTACTACCTCACAGCCCCCACGTCCTTCGGTGAGACCATCGCAGACCCCATCCACACCGTGATCTTCCTTCTCTTCCTGGTGGGCATGTCGGTGGTCTTCGCTAGGCTGTGGGTGGAGATAGGGGGTCTCAACTCTAGGGCGGTGGCGAAGAACCTGATGGACGCTGACGTCCAGGTGCCAGGGTTCAGGCGGTCAGGCGTCTCCATAGAGCAGATGCTCAACAGGTACATCCCTACGCTGACCATCATAGGTGGGATCTTGATAGGGCTGATCGCCGGCGTGGCCGACATAGTCGGCGTGTTCGGGACGGGCATAGGCATGCTCCTGATGGTGGACATCATCCTCCAGTACTACCAGATGCTGCTGAAGGAGCAGGTGGAAGAGGTGTCACCGGCTCTGGCAGGACTCATCGGAGCTGGGTAGCCGTGGGGCTACGCGCGGTGATAGTGGGCATCCCTGGAGTCGGGAAGACCACCGTCCTAGAGAAGGTCGTGGCGAGCTACCGGGGCGCCAAGCTGGCGAACTTCGGCAGCATCATGCTCGAGGTCGGCCGGTCAGAGAAACTTGTGCAGTTCAGGGACGAACTCAGGCGGCTCCCGCTGGACAAGCAGAGGCACCTCCAGAAGACCGCTGCGGCCAAGATCTCGCTCATGAAGGACAAGCTGGTGGTGGTCGACACCCATCTGTTCATCAGGACACACGAAGGGTTCTGGCCTGGGCTCCCCTTCGACGTAGTGAGGGCCCTGAAGCCGACCCACCTGATACTACTGGAGGCTTCGCCTGCGGAGGTCGCCAAGAGGAGGGCCAGCGACGCGACAAGGTACAGGGACCCGGCCACAGAGGCGTCCCTTGCCGAGGAGCTGGAACTCGCGAGGAGTTTCATCGTGGCCTGTTCGACCCTCACGGGGGCTCCCATCACCATAGTCAGGAACGGGGAGGGCATGCAGGCTGAGGTCGCGCAGTTCATAGCCCGGATGCTGGAGCGAGTTTCGTCATGAAGGCAGCGTCAAAGAGGAGGTCCCAGGGCGGGCCCTCCTTGAGTCCCAGGCTGATCACCTACGCCCTCGTAGGTCTCATCGTCGTCTTGGTGGGATACTACGTGGTCCTCCCGGCAGTCATCCCCAGGTCGACGGCCACTACGACGGCCAGCGCCAGCGCCGGGACGGTCAAGTTCAACACCTCCTCCGACATCTCGGGCGCGTCTATCCTGGTGACCGCCAGCAACTTGGCCCCGAACGAGAACATAACTGCCACTTTCGGTTCCGCCTCATTGCAGCTCATCAACTCCTCGACAGGAGCGACCCGCTGCGGCACCAACGCCAAGGGCGACGTCTCCGGGTGCATGTTCTGGGTCCCCAAGGCGTCTTCAGGGTCTTATTCCGTGGTCCTGACCGCTGGCACGACGAGCGGCGTGGCCAGCTTCACCATACCGCGATACGTGCCGCCCGTGTCCACGGTGCTGGTCACCACGACCTCCGTCCTTCTGGGCCTCGTCACCCAGGTCGTGACCAAGAGGGTCGTAGACCTGGACGCGGAAAGGAGGATGAGGGCAGAGGTGAACGCCTTCCAGAAGGAGAAGCGCGCAGCGACCTTGGCCAAAGACAAGGAGAAGCTAGACAAGCTCAAGAAACGAGAGCTCGCGGTCCAACAGGAGCAGCTGAGGGTGCAGAGGGCCAGGCTCAAGGTGACTGCAGTCACGTTCGTCCCTCTGCTGGTGGTGTACTATCTAATGGCCAGCTTCCTCGGTGGCTACGGGGTCATAGTCGCGTTCACCCCGATACCGATCCCAGTCATCGCGGGGGCGACCCAGCACGCCGGGGTGTACAACGTCAGCCTCGTCTGGTGGTATTTCCTCAGCTCCTTCGCGTTCTCCACCATGCTCGGACGCCTGCTGCACACTACGCCATAGGGAGAACCGTTGAAGGCAATCATAATCTCTGGGATGCCCGCCGTGGGGAAGACATCGGTATCCCACCAGGTGGCCGAGTCCCTGGGGACCCAGATGGTGGGAGGTGGCGACGTCCTCAAGGAGATGGCGGTGGAAGAGGGCTACACCCCGGGAGGCGAAGACTGGTGGGACAAGGGAGACGGGATGAAGTTCCTACAGGAGAGGAAGCGTTCCCCGAACTTCGACAAGGAGGTGGACGCCAGGCTCCTCAAGAAGGCGAAGAAGGGAGACGTTGTCATAACCAGCTACCCGGTACCCTGGCTCACCAAGGATGGGATCAAGGTCTGGCTGTCGGGGTCTGTGGAGAGCAGGGCCAGCAGGATGTCAAAGAGGGACGGCATCGCTGTCTCCGAGTGCGAGGAGATACTCTCTGTCAGGGACCTTGAGAACTACAGACTCTACAAGAAGATCTACGGCATAGAGTTCGGCAAAGACCTCAAACCGTTCGACCTTGTCGTCGAGACCGACTCCATCGACGAGACCAGGGTGGCCGAGATAGTGCTGCACTACGTGAAGAGCCGAAGTGACTGACATGCAGCCCCAGAAGACGCTGGTCCTCGACGAAGAGGCGTCGGACCCAGAGTACGGGTGCTCGCCCGCCTCGAGGCCCATTCAGTCGCTGCTCGACTACGGCCTCGTCCCACTTGACAAGCCACGGGGCCCTACCAGCCATGAAGTGGTCGCCTGGACCAGAAAGCTCCTCGGCATGGAGAAGGCTGGACACAGCGGCACCCTCGACCCCCCAGTATCCGGGCTCCTCCCCATCGGGTTCGGTCAGTCGACCAGGGCCCTTAGCTTGCTGTTGCTCTACCCGAAGGAGTACCGTGGGGTGATGAGAGTCCACTCCTCAGTGCCCAAGAAGGAGCTCGACAGGGTGAAGGCGGAGTTCACTGGCGAGATCTTCCAGCGCCCCCCGCAGCGCTCTTCTGTGTCCAGGCAGACCAGAGCACGGACCGTCTACGAGTTCGAGATTGAGGAGTCAGCAGGGAACCTGCATCTCTTCAGGGTGCTCTGCCAGTCCGGGACGTACATACGGAAGCTGATCTACGACCTGGGGGAGGTGCTTGGCGTGGGCGCTACCATGGTGGAGCTAAGGCGCACCAAGGTGGGGCCTCTGACCGAGGAGAGGGGGTTCGTCACACTCCACCAGCTAAGCGACGCGGTGTTCCGCATGAAGGCAGGGGACGAAGGGCCGATCAGGAAGCTGGTGCTCCCGGTGGAGCAGTCCCTGGGACCAGTGGGTAGGATCGTCATTCGCGACTCCGCGGTCGACGCCATCTGCCATGGCGCCCGGCTCGGCATCCCAGGCATTCTTTCGCTCTCGTCGGGGATCAAGAAGGACGACCCGGTCGCAATAATGAGCGCCAAGGGGGAGCTGGTAGCCATAGGCAAGGCCCTCCTCTCGGCCGACGAGCTCCGACCGCTGAAGCGGGGACTCGCAGCGTCAACCGGCCGCGTAGTGATGAAGGCGGGCACCTACCCTCGCATGTGGAAGTCTCATGGGGGGAAGGCCGAGGCAGGGAAGGTCCGGGATTCGGGTTAGGTTTTAAGCGCCCCAATCGAGGCTTGTGAATGCCGGGATCGCCTAATCTGGTAGGGCGCAGTGAGTGCTTCGCGCAAGCCTGGAATTGCGTCTGACCGGCGAGCCTGTCTCGCGAAAGCGGGTTCTGGGTTCAAACTCCTCTCCGAGGAGAGGATGAAAGTCCCAGTCCCGGCGCTCAAGCCCAAAACACTATAAACAGAGGAATCAACCCGAAGTCAAGTGAAGGATTCGGGTTCCGACATGCGTGTCGGCCTCACTTTCGACGACGTACTTCTCGTCCCGAAGTTCTCGGACGTGAAGTCCCGCAGGGACGCCGATACTCGGACCCGCTTCTCAAGGAAGATCACGCTCAGCATTCCAATAGTCAGCGCCAACATGGACACTGTGACCGAGTCATCCATGGCCATCGCCCTCGCCAGGCTGGGAGGGATCGGGGTGATACACAGGTTCCTCACGATCGAGGAGCAGGTGGCCGAGGTCCTGAAGGTGAAGAGGTCCGAGGGGGTGGTCATAGATGACCCTATCACCCTCGGCCCGGACAGGAGCGTCAGCGAGGCCCAGAATGTCATCGGGGACAGAGACATAGGGGGCATAGTGATAGTAGACGGGTCGAGGAATGTCCTCGGGCTTCTCACCAGGCGCGACATAACCCTGGAGGACGACCTGGACAGGGCGGTGAAGGAGGTCATGACCCCGAGGCGGAAGCTTGTCACCGCTCGCAAGGGGGTGAGCATGGAAGAAGCGAAGAAGCTCCTCCACGACCACAAGGTCGAGAAGCTTCCTCTGCTTGACAGCAAGGGGAGGCTCGCCGGGCTGATAACCTCGAAGGACATAATGAAACGCAAGCAGTTTCCAAACGCGACCAAGGACGCCAAAGGCCGCCTGCGGGTGGGGGCAGCAGTGGGGGTCAAAGGGGACCACATGGAGCGCTCGCGGAAGCTGCTCGACGCCGGCGCCGACGCCCTGGTGGTCGACATAGCCCACGGCCACTCTGCTTACGCCATCGACACGCTGAAGGAGATAAAACGCGAGCTGGGAGACGTGGAAGTGGTCGCCGGGAACGTGGCGACCGCCAGGGGGGCCCTGGATCTCATCCGGGCGGGGGCCGATTCGGTCAAGGTTGGCGTCGGCTCTGGGAGCATCTGCGTCACGCGCGTGGTCACCGGCTCCGGCGTACCGCAGCTCACAGCCATCATGGACAGCGCCGCGGGGGCGGCAGACAGCGGCGTCCCCATCATAGGCGACGGAGGGATAAGGAACCCGGGGGATCTGACGAAGGCGCTGGCTGCAGGGGCTTCGTCGGTAATGGTCGGGAGTCTGTTCGCAGGCACGGAAGAGAGCCCCGGTCCCACGATTCTAAGGGAGGGGGTCAGGTACAAGCTCACCAGGGGGATGGCATCCCTGGCGGCGACGGTAGACCGGAGGGTACGGGAGACAGGGGGATCGGGCCCGAAGGAGGACGAACTGGTGGGAGAGGTAATCGAAGAGAGCGTCCCAGAGGGGGTGGAGGGGCTGATTCCATACAAGGGGCGGGTGGACGAGGTTGTCAGGCAGCTTGTAGGGGGACTCCGGTCAGGGATGAGCTACTCGGGGGCCCACGACCTCGGCGAGCTAAGGAAGAAGTCAGAGTTCATGAGGATCACCTCCGCCGGGTACAAGGAGAGCCTCCCGCATGACATACAGAGGGTGGTCTGACACGGCCAACCTATCCGTCGTAGGGCTGCAGTGGGGGGATGAGGGCAAGGGGAAGATTGTCGACTACCTCGCCTCGGGGTACGACGCTGTAGCGAGGTTCAACGGAGGCAGCAACGCCGGGCACACCGTGGTCATCGGGACCAAGAAGTACACCTTCCACCTCGTCCCGTCGGGGGCGCTGAAAGGGAAGCAACTCCTCATCGGAGCCGGGGTCGCAGCCGACCCTGAGGTGCTGGCCGAGGAGCTCGCGCTTCTCCCGGAGGAGGCCAGGAGCAGGCTGCTCGTCGACTCCAGGTGCACCCTGGTCACGCCGGTGGACAAGGATTTCGACGCCATGTTGGAAGGGGCACGTGGAACTGCCGCGCTCGGGACAACGAAGCGGGGGATCGGGCCGTCCTATGCGCTGCGCGCCCTGCGCCTGAGCCCTAGGGCCGGGGACTTGGCCGCCGGGTTCGACTTCGCTCCGCTCGCTTCGTTCTACAAGGCCCTCTCCCTGGACCCGGCACGCCTGGCCGCCTGGGCTGCCTCCTCGCACGAACTCCTGGGACGGTTGACCGGGGACGTTGCAGGAAGAATCGAGAGCATCGCAGACGCAGGAGGGAGCGTCCTATACGAAGGGTCCCAGGGAACCCTTCTCGACCTGCTGCACGGCAGCTACCCTTACGTCACGTCCACCCATACCACCGCGAGCTACATCCCAGCGGCCCTGGGGATACCTCCGAAGCTGGCTGGGAAGGCCCTGGGCGTAATGAAGTGCTACGCCACGAGGGTTGGGAGCGGTCCGTTTCCCTCGGAGATAGCAGGAGAGAGCGCAGAAAGGCTACGCACGCTGGGGAACGAGTACGGCGCCACGACCGGGAGGCCCAGAAGGGTCGGCTGGCTCGACCTGGTGTCGCTGAAGTATACCATACGGCTCAACGGCGTCGAGGAGGTCGCGGTGACAAAGCTGGACGTGCTCTCAAGGATGGACGATGTGAAGGTCTGCGTCGCATACAAGCTGAACGGGAGCGAGACCACTGACTTCCAGAGTGCCATGGGTGCCCTGGACCAAGCTCAGCCGGTGCTGGACACCCCTCTATCGCTGCGTGGAGCCGACTTCGAGCACGGCCTGCCTGCGGAGGGGAAGCGTCTCGTCAGTTACATCGAGGATCAGCTGGGGGTCAGGGTACGGTTCATGTCTCATGGGGAAGAAAGGTCGAAGACCATTGAGCTATGACGCCATCTCTCCCATAGACGGCCGGTACCGTCGCGAGGCCGCCCCTCTGGGCCGCTACTTCTCCGATCGAGCCCTGATGGAGGCCAGGGTCACCGTCGAGATGGGATACCTCGGGCTGCTGGTCAGGCTGGGGGTCGCGCCG
Source organism: archaeon (assembly GCA_021851265.1). Classification (GTDB taxonomy): domain Archaea; phylum Thermoproteota; class Nitrososphaeria; order Nitrososphaerales; family Gagatemarchaeaceae; genus UBA183. The sequence continues at coordinate 7,610 of JAJZIG010000049.1, forward strand.
AACGTGAGGGTGCCCAAGGTCGACGCCGACATGGCCGCATTGGAGAAACTCGAAGGAGAGTTGGGCCACGACGTCAAGGCCGTGGAGGTATACATCAGGCAGCGCCTGTCGAGGTCAGGTTCTGGGAAACTTGCGCCCTTCGTTCACCTCGGCCTGACGAGCGAGGACACCAACAGCCTTTCCTACGCGACGCTCCAGAAGGCCGCCATAGACGAGGTGCTCATCCCCGCCTATTCATCCCTGGCAGATTCCCTCGCCGACCTCGCGGTGAAGGAGGCGACGTCGGCCATGGTCGCAAGGACCCATGGCAAGCCGGCTGTTCCTACGACCTTCGGGAAGGAGATGGCCGTCTTCGGTTACAGGTTCGCGGAGCGGGTCTGCCGCCTCAGGGGCCTGACGCCGATGGCGAAGTTCTCCGGCGCGGTGGGGACCTACGCATCCTTCGGGCTGCTTGCCGACCTCGACTGGCCCGCGGAGCTCGCGAGGTTCGTCGAAGGGTTTAGGGTGGAGGCTGCCCCCTACTCCACGCAGGTCGTCCCCGGGGAGAGGCTATCTGACATTCTCCACACGGTGATCAACATCAACCAGCTGACCGCCTCCCTGGCAAGGGACCTCTGGCTCTACCAGGCGCTGGACTACGTCCGCTTCGTCCGCCCAGGGAAGGTGAGCTCTTCGACAATGCCTCAGAAGGAGAACCCAGTCGACCTGGAGAACGCCGAGGGGCAGGCTGACACGTCTACCTCGCTCCTCATGATGGCCGCCTACAGGCTCCAGCACACCAGGCTCCAGCGGGACCTGTCCGACTCAGTCGTCCGGAGGATGGTCGGCCAGGGGTTGGCCCACTCGTTGGTGGCGTGCAAGAGGCTGGCGCGCTCCCTCTCTTCCATGAAGGTGGAGCGCTCGTTCATGCGCGACGATCTGAAGGCGCACCCTGAAATCCTTGCCGAGAGGGCACAGATAGTGAAAAGGCTGGCTGGAGACGTCGAAGGCTACGAGAAGGTCAGGGCCTCGGTCGGCCGCGGTAGCTTCTCCCCTGGCTCGGATCCAGTCGCGTACCTAGGGGATTCTGTCGACCTGGCCAGGCGATGCAGGGAGACCGTCGATGGGCTGCTCGGCCCGGGGCGCCGCCGACAGCGGCGTGGCTCTGCCTCGACGGCTAGTTCTTGAAGACCCAGGACAGGTCCGGAGGGTAGCTCCTCCCGGAAGTCTTCTCGTTCAGGGCATGGGCCACGATGGGCAGCGCCAGGGTGATGTCGGCGTACAGCGTCGCCTTCTTGCCGTCGGACTTTATCTTCCCCCAACTGATCGCCTCTTCGAGGGTGCACCCAGACAGTCCCCCCCACTGGGGGCTGTCGGCCGTTATCTGTATCGCGTATTCGTGAGGCGTCTCTTCTTTCCCGCCCTTCGATAGCGACTTGATTATGGTGGAGAGCTGAATCGTGTCCTTGGGGACGCCGCCCCCCAGGTAGACCACGCCGGTCTTCTTGGTCCTCTCAGCTATCTGGGCCAGTTCCTCCATGTCTTTCGTCTGGTCCAGCCTTATCATCTTGCCCTTCTCGCGTCGCAGGAGGCTCAACGCCACTCCATAGCCGCTGTCTATCAGACCGGGGGAGTAGATCGGGACTTTCGCCCTCTGCGCCGCAGCCACTATGCTGTCGACCCCCTTCTTGTTCAGGAACTCTCCGAACTGGTATAGGAACTCCCTGGTCGAATAGACCTTCTCCTCGTCGAGGGTGTTCGCGAAGTCGTAGATGGTCCGCTCCAGCTTCCGATACTGCATCTCGTCGGCATACACGTCGTAGTACCTGTCTATCTTCATCTTGAGCAGCTCCTCATCGTCGGCCAGCCAGGTCCCCTGGTAGTAGTGATACCCGAGCGCCTCGAGAAGGTCCTCGGAGATGTTGGCGCCAGTGCTTACTACGACGTCGACGTATCTGTGCTCAACCAGCCATCGTATGATCTTCCACTGGCCGGTGGTGCTGAGGGAGCCGGTGAGCCCTATGAAGACGGTAAGGTCCTTCTGTTTGGCCATCTCAGCCCAAATCTTCGCCACTTCACCGAGCTTCTTACCCTGGAAGCCAGTTTGAGACATCTCGTCCAGCAGTGCCGAGATGCTCTTCTTGCCGACATCGATCGTGGTCAGCGGTTTCGAAAGCACTTCCTTCTTTGATGCCACGGCGGACCGTCTGGAATGTCCACTTAATTATTTTGTGAGCGGAATCAAGCCGAGCGGCCGGCCGTCACTTCACCGTGACGGACTTCGCGAGGTTCCGCGGATAGTCCGGGTCGTTGCGCCTTGCCACGGACATGTGATAGGCGAGCAGCTGGAGCGGAATCGCCTCTATCACCGGCGCGAACTCTGGCTGCACCTTCGGGACCCGTATGAAGTGCCTGTATACCTCGTCCCGCTCGTCCGAGATCCCGATGACGTCTGCCCCCCTTGCCCTGAGCTCTTCAGCGTTTGACAAGGACTCGGCGTGGCTGGGCCCGCTCGGATTGATCACCACCACGGGCGTCCCCTTCTCGATGAGAGCGAGCGTCCCGTGTTTGAGTTCGCTTGCAGGCATGCCCTCCGCGTGTATGTAGGAGAGCTCCTTCAGCTTCAGCGCGCCCTCGAGCGCCATGGGGCTCTCGTATCCCCGGGCTACAAAGTAGAAGTCCGGTCTCTCGACATACTGCCTTGCCAGCTCCCTGACCTGCCCGTCGCACTTCAGGGCTTCCTCGACGGCCCCCGAGAGCCAGTCGAGCCTGTTGGGTCGTCTCTTGCCGAGGACCGCGTCGACCACCAGGTTGGCGACTACCACCTGCGCCGTGAAGCTCTTCGTGGCAGCCACCCCTACCTCCGGGCCGCAGTTGAGGAGGAGGACCTCGTCGCTCTCTCTGGCAAGAGACGAGGCTGCGGCGTTGACGATCGAGTACACCTTCGCCCCGCGTTTCTTCGCCTCCCTCACCGCCTCCATCACGTCGGCGGTCTCTCCGCTCTGTGAGAGCACGACGAGCACCGACCCTTTCCCCAGAAACTCTTCGTGCTCCTTGAGCTCCCCGGCCACGACCACGTCAGCCCTCACCTTCGCCTCCTTGTTCAGCCTGAACTTCATCAGGAGCCCTGCGTGATAGGACGTTCCCGACGCGGTGATGCATAGCGACCTAGCCTTCCTTATCGCGCTGGCGAACTTCTCCATCCTGCCCAGATCCTGGGCGGACGCTGAGACCACTGTCCTCGGCTGCTCGTTGATCTCCTTCAGCGTGAAGTGGGCGTAGTCGCTCTTCGTGACATCGGAGAGCTCCCAGGCTACCTGGTCAGGGTCCCTTCTGACCCTCTTCCCGTCTGGCCCGACTATCTTGACGTCGTCTTTCGTGATTTCGACCACTTCGTGGTTGTCGAGAAAGGTGGTGCGGTCTGTGCG